>NZ_JYJG01000370.1 GCF_000955955.1 Lentzea aerocolonigenes | reverse complement strand
GGCTGCGGACCCCTTGGAATCAACCGTCTAGCCGGTGGCTCTGTGCGCGTCCGCAAGTACCGCCACCTCTTGATCAAATCGCCTGTGCCTGCACCCGATCCGTCCCTGGAGCCGTCGCCGGCGCGGCGGTCGGGCCGGTTGGCAGAGGTAAGTGCTCGATGATCTTGGGTTGGTGGTACTTGCAGACGCCATGGCCGGAGAAACGCTGTCTAGCCAGGGAAGAGGATTTCGCTGATCTCGCCCGCGACCTCGCGCCCGGCCGCGGGACGCAGGCGGGACAGCAGCTTGCTGAACGCCGTCAGGTCGGTGTGCACGGTCGCCGACTGCACCTGCCGGATGTCGTCCAGCAGACCGGTGACCAGCTCGCACGCGTGGTCCACCTCGCCCGCGGCGGCGTAGGCCAGCGCGCGGCGCAACCCGAACCTGGTGCGGGCGCGCAGGGCCGTCGGCGCGATCAGCGGCAGCTGCGTGTCGAGGATTGCGGCGGCTTCCGCGTGCCGGCCGAGGTCGTAGAACGCCCAGGCCCGGAACACGGCTACCTGGTCGACCAGACTCCTTGTGCCGTAAGGGGGTTCGCCTACCGCCTGGTACAGCTCCTGGGCTCGTTCCAGGGCGTCCTCGCACCGGTCCGCGGCGCCGGCGAGCGCGTAGCCCTGGGCTTCGCGCAGGGCTGCACCGGCTCGCACGGCCGGGGAGCGGGACTTGCCCGCGCGAGAACTCCGCGGCGCGGACCCAGGCCCAGGCCTCCAGCTCCGGGTCGCCGCCCTTGGCCGCGAACAGCACCGCGCGCTTGGTCATCTCGGCCGCGGAGGCGTCGTCACCGCGTTCCTGTTCCATCCAGCCCGCGTACTCGGCGTACCGCGCGGCCAGCAGCCACAGCGCACGACCCAGGCCCGGGTCGTCCGCCGAACGGGCCAGCGTGTTCAGCACGTCCATCTCGTGCCGCAGGCTGGGCAGGACGATTTCCGGACTGTGCCGGTGTCCCAGAGTCCGGTGGTGGTCGAACATCGCGTCGTACGTGCGCAACGTCGTGTGGTCGCTGGGCATTCGCCGTGGCGGGGCTTCGGCCAGTTCGGCGAGGCGGCCCGCGGCCTGCAACGCGTCGTCGAGAACCTTGGCCATGCTCGGGTTCGGCGGCACGCGGCCGTTCTCTATCTTGCTCAGGTGGCCTTTGCTGTAGGGGACCCGTTTTTCCAGCTGGCTGAGCGAGAGCCCGCGCTCGGTGCGCAGGCGGCGGACCTCCTGTGCGAACGTGGGCGACAACGGCTACACCCCCTCTCCGGCAGTGTGCTGCCCTTCAAACGCCCGGATACGTGTTGTCCACGATTTGGCCGTTGATTGACGATCAACTGGGGCTATTCGGAGCGGCCGTCGATGGTTCCATGTGAGTCATGGCGATGACGTGCTCGAACGAGGCGGCTGGTGTGGTGATGGTCTGGCAGCGTTTGGCGACCAACGTGGTGCACCGGTCCCCGTGGTTCGAGGTGCGCGCGGACGACGTCGTCAGGCCCGACGGCGGGCACGGCACCTACACGCACGTGGTGGCACCGGGTTCGGTCACGGTGCTCGCGATCCAGGACGACGACCACGTCGTGCTGACCCGGCAGTGGATCTACACGCACGGCGGCACGGAGTGGCGGCTGCCCGGCGGCGCGGTGGACGACACGGACGCGGACGACACGGACGCGGACCCGCTGGCCGCGGCACGTCGTGAGCTCGCCGAGGAGACCGGCCTCAGAGCCGAGAGCTGGGAACGACTAGGCCAGATCCACGGCGCGGACAGCCTGAGCAACCACGTGGACCACATCTTCCTGGCCACCGGACTCACCCAGGGCGAAGCCGATCTCGGGCCCGGTGAGGCCGACCTGCGCGTGCGCACGATGCCGTTCTGCCACGCCCTCGACCTCGTCCGTCAGGGCATGCTCCCGCACGCCGGCAGCTCGCACGCACTGCTCGTCATGGCGTTGCGCCGGACGGCCCAGAAATAAGAGCTCGGAGGGTTTCCCGAAGTAGCGTGCAACAGGAAACCCGTTCTCATTCGACTGGCGAAAAGCCACTCTTGGTGCATCGGCGAGAACATCAGCCCGAAAGCCAGTCAGAATGAGAAGGTGAATTTCTCGATGAGAATGATCTGCTCACTCGCCACCGTCGTGAAAGTTGCCGTGATCTGCCTTTTCGTGGGATTCATGGTCGGCAGCGTTTTCATGGTCTCGGTGATCTGACCCGATTTCGGACTGCGGTTCTCCCTGAGCCCACAAGGGAGGTGTCAGCCGTGGAACCGCATTTCTGCATCGAACTGATCTGAACCTGCTCGGCTACCCGCGTGGCGTCCACTGGACGCCGTAGCCGCGGCCCTGACGAGGGTGGGGGAACGACACGTCGATCTCCCCGATCTCGTCCAGCGGCAGCGTCTGCGGCCAAGGCGTCAGGTCATCGGTGTCGCGCGCCAGGGCCTCCTCGACGCGCCACACCGATTCGGGCAGAGCGTCCCGGTCGAATCGGACCCTCAACCGGAACGACTCGCACATCCGCTCCGGCCAGAACACGTAGGTCGGACGCATCGACTGTCCTCGCGGCACCTTCACCTCGAGCGCGAACTGGTGCGTTTGCCCCGCGTTGAGGGGTCGGGGCAACCGCAGCTTCATGAGGAACCGCCGCGGGGACGGCCGTTCGTGGCCGATCAGCTCCACCCCGTGCAACACCTCGATGTCCACGTCGCCAGGAGCGCCGTCGGGCGTCGGGGAGGGGATCGTGATCGACCACGCGATCTCGCTGACACCGTCGGTGTCGGCCACGACGGTCCGGCGTTCCGTGCACGCGGGCGTCGGGCCGTCCAGCTTCAGCAGCGCGTCGAACTCCTTGACGTGCCAGAACTCCGACGGCGTCACGTACGCCGCCGACGGGCCCGGCTGCAGTGCCACCTCCACCAGGCGCTGCAGCCCGGCCTCCATCCTCCTGCGCACCGTGCGCGCGCCGCGGTCCTGTTGCTTCGCGAGCCACTCGATGCGTTCGTTGAGGAACCGGAACTGCGCTTCGTCGTGCAGTCCGAGCGGCGCCAGAACGGCGTTGCGGACCTCCACCGGGAAAGTGCGGGCCGCGTTCGTCACCCAGTCGCGGAGTTTCGTTCTGACGGCTTCCGCGCCGTCCGTCTCCACGATGCCGCACACCTGGCGCAGCGCCGGTCCGACGTGCAAGTCGATTCCGGGAGTCTGCACACCCCGCCCACGGCACAACGTGCGCAGTTCTTCCATCAGCTGCTCAGATGAGACAGACATCCGTCCTCCGCGCGGAAATGCTTTGCCGGGCATGTCGGGCATACGAGCTGTGACGTTACTCCGGACGGATTCTTCTACACCTTCCAGTGAGGTGATCACCGCCGATCGACTGATGTCCTGACCTGCGCTTTGCCGGTAACGTCCTGGTCACGGGCGGTGACTTCCTCCGGTCTCCGCCATCCCTGCCTGATGTGGAGGTTGGATTCGTGCTGCGCACAATGTTGTCGGCCATATCCGCATTTGCCCTGATCAGCGGCGTTCCTGCCGTCGCCGCCCCGGCGGAGAGCGCTTACCTGCTGCAGTTCCGCACCACCGTGTCCGACGCCCAGCGCCACCAGCTCCAGGGCCTCGGCGTGCGGCTCGGCGCGTTCGTCCAGGACGGCACCTACATCGCCCGCATGACGAGCACCGCTCGCGTCTCCCGGTTGAGCTACGTCCGCGAGGTGCGCCCGTTCCAGGCCCAGCCGCAGATCATGGCGCTGGGCTCGTCCGGCTACCTGATCACGCTGGCCGAGCAGGACGCGCGTGACCAGCAGACCGTCGCCGCGAAGGTGCGGGCTTCTGGCGGTCGCGTGGACGTGATCTCCCAGGACCGCGAGCACATCATGGCCACGCTGGACGCGGGCCAGGCCGCGCAGGTCGCGAAACTGCCGGCCGTGATCGCGATCGACCCGACGTCGGCTCCTGAAACCGACATGGCGATCTCACGCGAGTCGTCCGGTGCCAACTACGTCGAGACCGCGGGCGGCTACCGCGGCCAGGGCGTGCGCGGCGAGGTGATGGACGGCGGGTTCCGCTTGACGCACCAGGAGTTCCGCGCCCGTCCGGCCGTGCAGCACACGGCCAACAGCAGCGACACCTCGCACGGAACCTCGACGTACGGGCAGATCTTCGCGTCCGGCGTCTCGTCCGCACACCGCGGCCTGCTGCCAGAAGGTCAGGGCATCACGGCCGTCTACAACACCGGCGACCGGTACGCGCACACCAAGCAGCTCGTCGACCCGGCCGGCCAGTACCGCGCGGTGTTCCAGTCGAACAGCTGGGGCGACTCGCTGACGACCGCCTACACGTCGGTCTCGCAGGCCATGGACCGGATCGTGTTCGACCACGACATCCTGATCTGCCAGTCGCAGAGCAACGCGGGCACGCGGTCGTCGCGCCCGCAGGCGTGGGCGAAGAACGTGCTGTCCGTCGGTGGCCAGTACCACTACAACACCCTCGACCGCGCCGATGACAAGTGGAACCGCGGCGCGTCGATCGGGCCCGCGGCCGACGGCCGGATCAAGCCGGAGATCTCGAACTTCTACGACCGCATCGACACCACGACGTCCACCAGCGACACGGCCTACACCGCGAACTTCGGCGGCACGTCCGGCGCGACGCCGATCACCTGCGGCAACGCCGGTCTGATGTTCCAGATGTGGGCCGACGGCGTGTTCGACGGGGCGCCCGGCAAGAAGCGCGACGTCTTCGCCTCCCGCCCGCACGCGTCGACCGCGAAGGCGTTGCTGGTCAACACCGCCGACCAGTTCGCGTTCTCCGGCACAGCGCACGACCAGACGCGCGTGCACCAGGGCTGGGGCACGGCGTCGGTGCGCAACATGTACGACCGCGCGAAGGCCGGTGGCTGGAAGCTGCCGGTGCTGGTGAACGAGACCGACCTCGTCGTCACCGGCCAGACCCGCAAGTACACCGTGACGTCCAACGGCCAGACGCCGTTGCGCGCCACGTTGGCCTACACCGACCCGGCCGGTTCGCCGACCGCGGCCAAGGCGACCGTGAACGACCTGTCGTTGAAGGTGACCGCTCCGAACGGGACCGTCTACTGGGGCAACAACGGTCTGCTCGCGGGCAACTGGTCGACGGCCGGCGGGGTCGCGAACACCGTCGACACCGTGGAGAACGTGTTCGTCCAGGCCCCGGCGGCGGGGACCTGGACGGTCGAGGTGGTCGCGACCGCGGTGAACGTGGACGGTCACGTCGAGACGGCGGCGACCGACGCGGACTACGCGCTGGTCGTCTCGTAGGTCCTTTGTGGAACGGCGGCGGCTCCTTCTCGGGGCCGCCGCCGTTCTGACCTGCGGATTCCAGAAACCCTGCAAGGCCTCTCGGGCATGGTCTGCGTGACCGAGAGGGGAGTTCGATGAAGATGAACCGCAGGTTCGGCACGGCGGTGCTGGCGTTCATGGCCGTGCTGGGCTTCGTAGTGGTGGGGGCATCACCGGCTTCGGCGGCGATCAGCAGGTTCGCGGGGTCGGGCATGTGCCTGGACGGCTACAACGGCCGCGCGGACGGCGAGGTCTACGTGACCGGCTGCAACACCGGCAACTTCCAGAGGTTCGACTGGTCCGGCTCGTTCACCGGCAAGACCCGGCTGCGCAGCCAGGCCCAGGCCGGCTACTGCGTCCAGAACGCGGGCAGCCGGGTGAACCTGGAGCCGTGCAGCGCCGCCCAGCTGCAGGAGTGGGAGGTGCAGGGCAGGTCCGGCAGCCTCGTCATCCGGCAGAACAACCTGTGTCTCGCCAGGGCTCTGGGAGAGCACCCGAACCGCGTGATCATGCAGGCGTGCAACGTCCTGGGCTCAGCCTGGGCGCTGGCCTGACGAGGGGGAGATTCAGATGAAGATGTTCCGCGTTCTCACCGCCGTCGCGCTGGCCTTCGTGGCCGCCGTCGGTGTGGCCCAGCCCGCTTCAGCGGCCGTGACCTGGAAGTTCCAGGGCTCCGGCACGACCAACTGCCTGGACGGCTACCCGACCCACCCGGCCGGCGCCGTCTACTACACCGGGTGCAACGACGGCGCGTTCCAGAACTTCCGGTGGGTGGGGTCGTTCGGCCGCCAGACCCAGCTGGTCAGCAACCAGAGCAACAAGTGCGCCTGGGGGGAGGGTGACCAGGTGGGCCTCGCGACCTGCAACGGGTCCCCGTCGCAGGTCTGGGTCGTCAGCGGCTCGGCCTCGCGCCTGACCATCCGCCACCTCCACTCCGGCAAGTGCGTGGCGCGTCTGGGGCCGCCGAACATCCGGCTGCAGACCTGCGACGACCGCCTCCCGAACCAGTTCTGGTTCAAGCGGTAGCGGTTACTCGAACCGGGCCGGGTCGCCCGCGCCGTAGCGGATGATCTCGGCCTCACCGCTGGAGAAGTCCACCACCGTGGTGGGCGTGGTGCCGCACTCCCCGGAGTCGATCACCGCGTCCACCACGTGGTCCAGCCGTTCCTTGATCTCCCAGCCCTGCACGAGCGGCTCCGCCTCGTCGGGCAGCAGCAGCGTGGAGGTGAGCAGCGGCTCGCTCATCGCCTCGAGCAGAGCCTGCGTGACCACGTGGTCCGGGATGCGCGCGCCGACCGTCTTCTTCTTCGGGTGCATCATGCGGCGCGGCACCTCCTTCGTCGCGGGCAGGATGAACGTGTAGTTGCCCGGCGTGGAGGCCTTGATCGCGCGGAACACCGCGTTGTCCACCACCACGAACTGGCCGAGCTGCGCGAAGTTCTCGCACATCAGCGTGAAGTGGTGCTTGTCGTCGAGCTTGCGGATCTCCCGGATGCGGTCGATGCCGTCCTTGTTGCCCAGCCGGCAGCCCAGCGCGTAGCAGGAGTCCGTCGGGTACGCGATCAGGCCGTCCTCCTGCAGGATCCGCACTGCCTGGTCGATGGCGCGCTTCTGCGGGTTGACCGGATGGACGTCCAGGTACTTGGCCATGCGGGGCAGGATATGCCGATCAAGGTTTGAGCAGCACTTTGACCATGCCGTCGTTCTTCTTCTGGAACGTCTCGTAGGCGCGTGGGGCGTCTTCGAGCGGTAGGCGGTGGGTGGCGAAGTCCTCGACGCCGAGCGGGTCGCCGTCGGTGAGCAGCGGCAGGATCTCCGGGACCCAGCGCCACACGTTGGCCTGACCCATCCTGAGCTGCAGCTGCTTGTCGAACATGGTCAGCATCGGCATGGGGTCGGCCATACCGCCGTAGACGCCCACGATCGAGATCGTGCCGCCCCGGCGGACCATGTCGATCGCGCTGTAGAGGGCCTTGAGCCGGTCGATGCCCGCTTCCTTCATCAGCTTCTGGGCCATCGTGTCCGGCAGCAGGCCGGTGAGCTGCTGCGCGATCTTGCCGACGGGCGCGCCGTGGGCCTCCATGCCGACCGCGTCGATCACCGCGTCCGGGCCGCGGCCGTTGGTGAGGTCCTGGACGACCTCGGTGAGGCGCTTGCCGGCTCCGCGCAGATCGATCGTCTCCGTGCCGCGGGCCTTGGCGCGGGCGAGGCGTTCCGGGACGAGGTCGATGCCGATGGTCCTGATGCCGCGGTGCTGGGCGATTCGGCAGCACATGTCGCCGATCGGGCCGAGGCCGAGAACGGCGATCGTCTGGTCTGCTTGGACGTTCGCGTACTCCACGGCCTGCCACGCGGTCGGCAGCACGTCACTCAGGTACACGAACCTGTCGTCCGGCGGGCCGTCCGGGACCTTGATCGGCAGCGAGTTGCCGAACGGGACCCTCAGGTACTCGGCCTGACCGCCGGGCACCTGGCCGTAGAGCTTCGTGTAGCCGAAGAGCGCGGCGCCCGAACCGTGTTCACGAACCTGCGTGGTCTCACATTGACTTTGCAGGCCCTGATTGCACATCGCGCACGAGTTGCACGAGACGTTGAACGGGATCACCACCCGATCGCCCGGCTTGAGCTCGGTGACGTTCGCGCCGACCTCCTCGACGATGCCCATCGGCTCGTGCCCGAGGATGTCGCCCTCGGTCAGGAACGGCCCCAGGACCTCGTAGAGGTGCAGGTCGGAGCCGCAGATGCCGCTGGACGTGACTTTGACGATCACGTCCTCCGGTTCCTTGAGGGCCGGGTCGGGGACGCTGTCGACGCGGACGTCGCGTTTGCCGTGCCAAGTGACTGCCTTCATGCCCAGTGGCGTTCCCCGTGGCCGCACGTTGATAACCTGGGACGACTTCTTTCATCCCGGTTATGGAGACCCTCAGCGATGCTCGACCGTGCCGTCGTCGACGCCCTGTTCCCCTCGGACCTGCCTGAACCGTCCTTCTGGGAGGAGCAGTACCCGCCTCGCGGGCTGGGTGAAGGCGCGAAGGTCACCCGCCTGGGCCCGTCGCCGACCGGGTTCCTGCACATCGGCGGCCTGTACGTGGGCATGATCGACCGCGACATCGCCTCGCACTCGGGCGGCTCGTACATCGTGCGCGTCGAGGACACGGACCAGGCGCGCGAGGTCGCGGGTGCCGTCGAGCAGTTCGACCGCGCGTTCGAGTACTTCGGGATCCAGCCGGACGAGGCCGGCTCCGTTGGCGCTTACGGCCCGTACCACCAGTCGCAGCGCGAGCAGATCTACCTGACCTATGTGCGCGAGCTGCTGCGTTCCGGCGACGCGTACCTCTGCTTCGCCACGAAGGAAGAGCTCGCGGACATCACCGCGCGCCAGCAGGCCACCAAGCTCCCGACCGGCTACTACGGCCGCTGGGCGATCTGGCGCGACAAGACGGCCTCCGAGGTCGCTGAGGCGTTGGAGGCCGGTCGCCCGTACGTCGTCCGCTTCCGCTCGCCGGGCAAGGCGGGGGAGCGGACCAAGTTCGTCGACGCCATTCGCGGGGAGCTGGAGCACGAGGCCAACCGCAACGACGTGGTGATCCTCAAGGCCTCGGACCAGTCGCCGCGCCTGCCCACGTACCACTTCGCGCACGCCGTCGACGACCACCTGATGCGCGTGAACCTGGTGATCCGCGGCGAGGAGTGGATCTCGTCCGTCCCGACGCACCTGCAGCTGTTCGACGCGCTGGGCTTCGAGCGCGTCGAGTACGCCCACATCGCGCCTTTGATGAAGCAGCAGGGCGGGTCGCGCCGGAAGCTCTCGAAGCGCAAGGACCCCGAGGCGTCCGTCGAGTTCTTCATCGAGGCGGGCTACCCGGCCGAGGCCGTCCAGTACTACATGCGCGGCCTGGTGAACGCGCGCCTGGCGGAGCTGCCTCTGGCCGAGGCTCTCGCCGCTCCCATCTCGCTGGCCGAGTGCGGTGTCGCCGGTCCTCTGGTCGACCTGGTGAAGCTCGAGGACATCTCGGCCGACTACGTGGCCACGCTGTCCGGCGCCGAGATCATTTCCCGGGTTTCCGCCTGGGCCGCCTCCCACGACCCGGAGCTCGTTTCCGTGTTGGAGTCCTCGCGTGACGAGGCGCTGGCCGCTCTTCAGGTCGAGCGCGGCCCGGAGGTCGCGAACCCGCGCAAGGACCTCCGCAAGTGGTCCGACTTCCGCACGGCCTACGGCTTCTTCTTCTCTTCTTTGTTCTCGCTGGTGACCGATCGCTCCGATGAGCGGCTGGGTGGGCTCCCTGCCGACCTGATCGCCGCGTTCGCCGCCGACTTCGCGGACGGGTACGTGGACGCTGAGGACGGCCAGGAGTGGTTCGGCCAGATCCGCGAGCTCGCCACGAAGCACGGTTTCGCGCCGAACCCCAAGGAGTTCAAGAAGAACCCGGACGCCTACCCCGGTTCGATCAAGGAGGCGGCGCAGCTGATCCGGGTCGCGCTGACCGGCTCGAACCGCAGCCCGGACCTGCACGCCGTGGCTCGCACGCTGGGCAAGCACGAGGTGCTGCGCCGGGTGCGCGCGCTGGCCTAGCCGGTTGCTTCCGCGGCCCCTGGTTCCTGCTGGAACCGGGGGCCGTGCTAATTCCGGCGACGTTCCACCAGTACCGCGCACATACTCCCGTCGTGATGGACGAGAGCTGGCTCGCCGGCCGGGTGCGGGAGTTCGCGGCGCTGCGCGGCAGGCACATCGAGTCGTGGGTGGGCGTCGAATGGGCGCTGCGGGAGGACGTGGCGGGCACCGGCCCTCAGTTCCGCGACCCGTCGGTTCCTTGTCTGCAGCTGTGGGGTCTGCTCGCGACCTTGGACGACGACGAGCCGTTCGGCATCGGCACCTACGAGCACTCCACGGACTGCGGTCTGTGGCGCCACGAGTGGCTCCAGCCCAAGCTCCAGAACCAGGACGTGTGGGACGGGATCACCCGCTGGCAGGCGTTCGGCGAGCTGCCCACCGGTCACGTCGACGAGGTGGCCGTGTTCGTCGGCTCGTCCGTCGTGGCCGAAGTGCTCCTGACGATCGGCGGGCGGCCGCTGCTGCTGATGGCGGGCGAGGCGTCCGAGACGTGGGGCGACGAGCTGAGGTTCGTCCGGCTCGACGAGTCCGTGCTGGTGTTCACCGATCCCGCCGAAGCCGATTCGATCTCGTGGGCATCGCCACGAGAAGGCCTCGTCCAGGTCACTCCGGATCTGTCGCCATCCGGTGTTCCGCCCACCGCCGCGCCGCCGATGCTCCGGCGGACGTGATAAGCGCCTGCACCCGTCTGAACAAAGTGGTTTCGACAGCAGACTGCTTTATCGCAAAACGCCCGCGCCGAAGGTGCGGTATTGATGCGATGCGAAGCGAGCCGCCCGAACTCATGCCCCGCTGAGCTGCGGTGATGACGTTCCAGTCTCCTTAAGTGCCCGTCCTTTCAAGGTCGATAAAGCGTCTCGCCAGAGGCCCGAAGCCAAGCCCCAATCGCAATCATCGCGAAGCGGCGATGAATTGACCCGGCTCGTACAGAGCCACGCTGGGACCGGACCACCGACCGGCAACCACCCGACCGGCCGCCACCCGACCGCCAACCCCCAGCCACCCAACCGGCCCACCCACCCCCACGGCCATGCGATGGCCGCGCGAGGGGCATGCGGACGGCAGACAAGGCGGCAGGCGGGCGGCAACCGTGCGAGCAGGTCCGATACCTCCCGCTTCGTCCTGAAAGGTTCCGGAACAAAGTCGTGAGAGCGTTCCCATTGACGCGGACGTAACGCAAAGTTGAGGATCTGCGGCATGCATTGGAGAAGCACTCTCGCCGCAGTGCTGGGGCTGACGCTCGCCGCCAGCGCGACAGCGGCCGTTGCCGCGCCCGACGAGCGCGGGTCGAAGCAGACGGTCATCGGGCAGCCCCGTACCGAGCACGGGTGTGCCCGCATTGAGAGATCGTTGCCGGAGCTCAAGGACTGGCCGAGGATCGACAGCCAGCTCAAGGGCGACCGCAAGTACGAAGCGAAGATCAGGGAGATCCTCAAGGGCATGACGCTGGCCGAGAAGGTCGGCCAGATGACGCAGCCCGAGATCGGCACGATCACGGCGCAGGACGTCACGACGTACGGGTTCGGCTCGGTGCTCAACGGTGGTGGCAGCTGGCCGAACGCCGACAAGAAGGCCACGCCGCAGGACTGGCTCGCCAAGGCCGACGCCTACTGGGAGGCGTCGAAGCAGACGCGCACCAAGATTCCCGTCATCTGGGGCATCGACGCGGTGCACGGCAACAACAACGTCTACGGCGCAACGGTGTTCCCGCACAACATCGGGCTCGGCGCCGCGCACGACCCGTGCCTCATCCGCGACATCAACGAGGCCACGGCCGAGCAGATTCGCGCGACCGGGCAGGACTGGGCGTTCTCGCCGACGCTCGCCGTGGTGCAGGACGACCGGTGGGGACGCACGTACGAAGGGTTCTCGGAGGACCCGCGGATCACGCGCGCCTACGGGTTCGAGGCCATCAAGGGCTTGCAGGACAACGCGAAGAAGCGCATCGGCGAGGACGGCGTGATCGCCACCGCCAAGCACTTCATCGGTGACGGCGGCACGACCGGCGGCAAGGACCAGGGCGTCAACGCCTACAGCGAAAAAGACATGATCAACATTCACGGCCAGGGCTACTACGGGGCGCTGGCCGCGGGTGCGCAGACGGTGATGATCTCGTTCAACAGCTGGACGAACGACGTCATCAACGAGGGCAAGGTGCACGGCAGCAAGTACGTGCAGACCGGCATTCTCAAGGAGAAGATGGGCTTCGACGGCCTGCTCGTCTCCGACTGGAACGGCATCGGCCAGGTCACCGGCTGCACGAACGCCAGCTGCCCGCAGGCGATCAACGCCGGCATGGACATCATCATGGTGCCCGGCGACTGGAAGGCGTTCATCGCCAACACGATCACGCAGGTCGAGAGCGGCCAGATCCCGCTGCAGCGCATCGACGACGCCGTCACGCGGATCCTGCGGGTCAAGCTCCGCGCGGGCACGTTCGACGCGCCCAAGCCGTCCCAGCGGGAGCACGCGGGCGAGCAGGAAGCGCTGCTGCACAAGGAGCTCGCGCGCAAGGCCGTGCGGGAGTCCGCGACGCTGCTGAAGAACAACGACCGGGTGCTGCCGCTCTCCAAGCGCAGCAAGGTCCTCGTGGTCGGCAAGAGCGCGGACAACATCGGCAACCAGACCGGTGGCTGGACGCTGTCCTGGCAGGGCACCGGCAACACCAACGCCGACTTCCCCAACGGCACCAGCATCCTCAAGGGCATCCAGGACACGCTGGGCGCCGCCAACGTCACGTTCGCCGAGACCGCGGACAACGTCGACCCCAAGAACTTCGACGCCGTCATCGCCGTGATCGGTGAGACGCCGTACGCGGAGGGCGTGGGCGACATCGGCAAGCGGACGTTCGAGACCGCGCGCCTGTACCCGAAGGACCTGGAGACCCTCGACAAGGTGTCCGGCAAGGGCAAGCCGGTCATCACCGTCTACGTCGGCGGCCGCGCGATGTACATGAACAAGGAGATCAACCGCTCCGACGCGTTCGTCGCCGCGTGGCTCCCGGGCACCGAGGGCCAGGGCATCGCGGACCTGCTGATCAAGGGGCGCCACAACGGGTTCAGCGGCAAGCTGTCCTACTCGTGGCCGGGCGAGGCCTGCCCGGCACTGCCCGGCGAGCCGGCCAAGACGCCGCTGTTCAAGTTCGGCTACGGCCTGCGCGACTGGCAGACCGGCAACGTCGGCAAGCTCGACGAGACCAGCCCCGGCGGCTTCTGCTCCGGCGGTGGCGGTGGCACGGCCACCGAGGACCTGGAGGTCTTCAACCGCACCGATGTCGCGCCCTACAAGAGCTACATCGGCTCGCCGGAGAACTGGGGTCTCGAGATCGGCCCGGACGGGCAGGCCTCGCAGGCGAACATCAACGTCGTGCAGTCCGACGTCAACGTCCAGCAGGACGCGCTCAAGACGACGTGGACCGGCACCGGACCGGGGCAGGTGTACCTGCAGAGCCCGACCGGCACCGACCTGCGCGGCTACGGCAACGCGAACGCGGCCATCGAGTTCGACGTGATCGTGCACCAGGCCCCGGCCGCCCGCACGGTCATCAGCGCGCACTGCAACTACCCTTGCATGGCGGAACTCGATGCCACACAGGCGTTCCGGAACCTCCCGGTTGGACAGAAGTCGACCGTGAAGGTCGCGGTCAGTTGCTTCGCCGACAAGGGGCTGGACCTGGAGAACGTCAACACGCCGTTCCTGGTCTACACCGAAGGCACCTTCCAGGCGTCGTTCGCGAACGTGCGGTGGGTGCCCAAGGCGGGCGCTGATCCGGACGTCATTTCCTGCACCTGACGGGAAAGACGTGTCCTACCGGCAGACCCGCCGGTAGGACACGTCCGGGAAGTACTCCGCCCACTGCTCGCGCGTCAAAGGCTCCGGGTGCCGCGCGCACAACCGCTCAACCGCCCGATCGACGTCCACGTCCCACAGCCGCACCGTCGTGTCGTTGCCGCCGGAAGCCAGGTACGTGCCGTCGGGCGAGAACTCGATGGCCGCGACGTCGCGCGCGTGCCCGGTGAACTTCGTGACCAGCCTGGGGTGCGCGGGATCCGCGACGTCCCACAGGCGCAGCACGCCGTCCGTGTGCGAGGTCGCCATCAGGGTCCCGTGGAACGTCACCGCGTACGGACCGGCCGTGAGCCCGGACAGCCTGCCCACCTCGCGCATCGTGCGCGGGTCGGTGAACCTGATCTCCTTGTCCCCGAACGCCGTGGCGAGCAGCCTGCCGTCCGGGCTGAAACCGCCGCGCAGCGTGGTGTCGCTGTGCCCGGAGAACGGGATCTCGCTCGGTGAGCGGAGATCGGTCACGTCGAAGAGCTTCGAGCGATCGCCGGTACCAGCGATCAGTTTCCTGCCGTCCGGGCTGAAGTGCACGGCCCACAGGTAGTTGTTCGCGACGTCGCGGTAGGACAGCAGTTGTGGCGCCTTCGCATTCGTGATGTCCCACAGCAGCACCTGCCCGAACGTGCCGACCGCGAGCGTCTTGCTGTCCGGTGTGAACGCGGCCGACACCGCGCGGTCGGTCTGCGCCGGCAACGCACGCAGGAGCACCGGCGCTGTCACGTCGCTGACGTCGTAGAGGCGGCAGAACCCGTCGTCGCTCGCCACCGCGAGCAGCTTGCCGTCCGGGCTGAACGTGGTGAACCGCAGGTAGCCGCGCGCGTCGGTGATCCGGGTGATCGGCTCGCGGCCGCGCTCGGGCGTCATCCGCCACAGCCAGACCGTGCTGTCCCAGCTGCTGGTCGCGAGCACCTGGCCGTCGGGGCGGAACGACGTCGCCGAGATGTTGTTCTCGTGGCCCAGCAACGGCAGGTCGCTCAGCTTCTGCAGCCGCACCGACTTCGAGCCCTCCGAGATCACCAGGGTGGAGTTGTCCTGGGTGAACTCGGCCTCGTACACGCCGGTGGTGAGCGTGGCGAGCAGTCGTGGCCTGCCTTCGGGATCGAGGTGGGCGAGGTCCCACAACCGCGTGCGCCGGTCGCCCGTCGCGGCGAGCGTCGTGCCGTCCGGCGAGAACGACACGCCCCAGACGATGGCCGTGAAGTCGGCGAACTTCGCGCGTTGCCCGGGGTTCGCGAGGTCGGTGACGTCCCAGAGCACGGCGAGGTGGTCCCAGCCACCGGTCGCCATCGACCGGCCGTCCGGCGTGAACGCGAGCGACTCGATCCCGGCGCTGTGGCCTTGTGCCACGCCCTGCTGCCGGGGCTCGCCGTCCCCGTACGTCCACAGCGTCACGACCTTGTCCACCGCCACGGCGAGCGCCTTGCCGTCCGGCCGGAACCGCACTCGTCGCGTGAGGGACTCGAACCCCGTCAGCGTGCTGGTGAGGACGGGGCGGTCGGGGTCGGTGACCTGCCAGAACTGAACGACGTTCTCGACCGCGACCGCCGCCGTGGTGCCGTCCGGGGTGAACGTGACGTCATAGATCTTCGCGGTGCCGTTCGGCCGGGGGATCGTGCCCTTCTTCTTCGGGGAGCTCGGGTCGGTCACGTCGTAGAACAGGACGTTCTGCTCCGAGGTGAGCGCGAGTACGCCGTCGCGGACGAACTCGGCGCCGTGCAGCTCCTCACTGGTGTCCGTGGTGCTCAGCAGCCGCGGTGAGCGGACGTCCGAGATGTCCCACAGCTTGAGCTCCTTGTCCCAGCTCACGGTCGCGAGCGTGGTGCCTCGCGTGGCGACGGCCGGCACGTCGGAACCGTGCGCGGCGATCCGGGTGAAGTACGGGTCCGCGGTGGCGCTCAGCAGGTTGTCGCGGGTCTCGGTGTTGTCGGAGAGCTGCTGGGCGGCGAGGCTCAGCTGGGTGGAGAGCGCGGCGTCGGCCGGCTGCAAGCCCTGCGCGTCGCTCACCGCCTTACGTGCGATGGCGATGTTGCGCTGCTCGGTCGTCTCGCGCTGGGCCTTGATCGCGTAGCCGACGGCGGTCACGGCGAGCACGAGCAGCACGGTCAGCAGCCCGACCAGCTGCCGCAGCCTGCGGGTTTGCCGCCGGGTGGCCTCCTGCTCGGCTTCTTCTGCCTCGATGCTGGCGTAGAGGAACCGGCGTTCGCGCGCGGACATCGCGTCGTCGTCACCCGTGGCCCACTCACGGGCCAATGCGAGCCGCACGCCGCGATAGAGCGCGCCGGAGTCGCGGTTGAGGGACTCCCAGGCCGAGGCGGCCTCGGTCAGCTGGTGGTGGACGCGCAGGCCGTCGCGGTTCGCGGTCAGCCAGCCGGACAACCGGGGCCACGAGCGGATGACGGCCTCGTGCGTGAGGTCGACGCCGGTGTCGTCGAGCGTGATCAGCCGTGCGCGCGCCAGGTGGTCCAGCACGAACAACGTGTCGTCATCGTTGTCGAGAGAGTCGCGGCTCACGCGCCGTTTGGTGTCCTCGGTGCCCTCGCCGAGCGCCGTCAGGCGCAGGAAGATCTTGCGTGCGATCGCCTGCTGGGCCTCGTCGAGCTCCAGATACGCGACCTCGGCGCTCTGGGCCAACGCGTGCCGTACGCCGCCCGTCTCCTCGTAGCCCGCCACGGTCAGACGGGTGCCGCGACGACGACGCCACGTCTCCAGCAACGCGTGCGAGACGAGGGGCAACGGCGCGCGCTCGGCCTCCAGCACCGACACCAGCGCGCCCTCGACCGTGTAGCCCGCGCGCAACGCCGGTTCGGTGATCGCGCGCCGCAGTTCGGCCGGGCTCATCGTGCCGACCAGGACCTGCGCGTCGTGCAGCGCGTCGACGAGATCGGGGTAGCGGCCGCAGTGGCCGTAGAAGTCGGAGCGGACTCCGATGACGACCTTGCGCGCGGCGAAGTGGGAATTGGCGGAGTGGGTGATCGCCTCGATGAACGCCTCGCGCTCGTCCTCGTCGCGGCAGAGGGTGAAGACCTCCTCGAACTGGTCGATCACCACGAGCTCCGCGGTGCACTCGCCCCAGAGCTGGAGCGGATGCGGGCCGGGGGAGAAGACGTCGGCCGGCCGGGACGCCACCAGACCTGCTCGCAGCAGTGACGACTTGCCCGATCCAGAAGCGCCGAAAACGCCCACGAAAGGACGTTCGCTCACCTTTTCCAGCAGTTGTCCGACGAGCTTTTCCCGGCCGAAGAACCGGCTGGAGTCCTCGGCCTGGAACGCGCCGAGGCCGAGGTACGGCGGTTCGCGCTCTGGATCGGCGGGCTTCGTGCCCTCGGCGACCTCGTGCCATCTTCGGCGCCATTGTTCGACGTCGCCGCCACACGCGTGCGCGTACGCGACCGTCACCGCCAGGCTGGGAAGTTTCCGGCCGCTCGCCGCCTCGGAGAGCACCGTCACCGAATAGTGCGCGACCTTGCTCAGCTCGCGGTAGGTCGGCTTACCTGCTTTCTCACGCAACAATCTCAAGTCCGCGGCGAACCTGAGCAGCTCGTCATCGTCGGAATCCAGCGGGCGCTCGGGTCTCGGCACCCGCCGGATTGTTCCCTCGTTGTTTGTTCGGCGTCCAGTCGGCGGAACCGAACAACGCGTTCGCTCTATGAAGAACCCATGAACGGTGACATTCGCGACCTGCTCGTCGAGACCCGCAAACCCGACAACCCGCCTCCGGACCCGAAGACCTAGGGCAACGCGGGGCGGCGCCCTTCTAGGGGTAGGGCGCCGCCACCGCGCTAATCGGCGACATCGACGTCGACCGGTTCGCCTCTGATCGCGGTGACCGCGCCGCCGGTCTGCGCCGCGAGCCAGATCTCGAACCCCTCCGGATCGCGCGTGTGCACGGTGAAGGTGACGTCGTGGCCGTATTCGGTGTCCGCGACGTGGTAGCCGGCGGCGCGCAACGCGTTCTCGAGCTTGCCCGCCTGGTCGTGGTCGGCGGCGAGCAGCAGCGTCTCGTGACGTTCGCGCGTGAGAGTGCCCAGTGAGTCGATGGCCTCGGACACGGCCCGCCCGTACGCCCGGACCAGGCCGCCCGCGCCGAGCTTGACGCCGCCGTAGTAGCGGGTGACGACGACAGCGGTGTCGACGAGGTCCCGCCGCGTCAGGACCTCCAGCATCGGCACCCCGGCCGTGCCCGCGGGTTCGCCGTCGTCGGACGAGCGTTGCGTATCGCGGGTCCGGAACGCCGTGCAGTTGTGCGTGGCCTGCCAGTGCTCCTTGCGGATCCGCGCGAAGAACTCCGAGGCTTCCTGGTCAGAGGTGACGCGAGCGACGTGGCACAGGAACCGCGACCTCTGGATCTCGATCTCGTGCGTGCCGTCCCGCTTGATCACCTTCACCGGTCGATTGTCCGCCGCCGCTCAGCTTCACCGAACAGGGCGTCCAGCTCGGCGGGCGGGACCTCTTCCAGCTGCTCGAAGGTGCAGCTGACCGGATCGCGGTCGTCCCGGAACCGCACGAGCCGCGCCGTGTGGCGGAACCGGCCGCCCTGGACGTGCTCGTACCGCACCTCGGCCACCCGCGACGGGTCCAGCAGCACGATCTGCAGCTGCTTCTCCGGGTTCCAGCGGCTGTTCATGCCAGGACCGGTGTAGGTCGCCCACGCGGCCCACGGGTGCTCGGCGGGGTTGAGCAGCGGCGCGAGCTCCTCGACCAGCTCACGCCGCCGCGCCGCGGTGAAGCTGCTCGCGACGCCGACGTTGTGCAGCTCGCCGTCCTGGTAGAGCCCGAGCACCAGCGAGCCGACGGTCTCGCCGTCCTTGTGCACGCGGTAGCCCGCGACCACGCAGTCGGCGGTCCGCTCGTGCTTCACCTTGAACATCACCCGCTTGTCCGGCTCGTAGACGCCGTCCAGCTGTTTCACCATCACGCCGTCGAAGCCCGCGCCCTCGAAGCGGGTGAACCAGTCCTGCGCGACCTCGGGGTCCGCAGTGGACGGTGTCAGGTAGACGCCCGGGATCTCGGTGACGATCTCCTCCAGCAGCTTGCGCCGCTCGGCCAGCGGCAACGTGGTGACGTCCTGGTCGCCGCACGCCAGCAGGTCGAACGCGACGAACGAGGCCGGCGTCTCCACGGACAGCTTGCGCACGCGCGAGGCCGCCGGGTGCAGGCGCAACTGGAGCGTGTCGAAGCTCAGGCCGTCCGGCGTGACCAGCACGATCTCGCCGTCCACGACACAACGCGGCGGCAGCGACTCGCGGAGCAGCTCGACGACCTCGGGGAAGTAGCGGGTGAGCGGCTTGTCGTTGCGCGAGCCCAGCTCCACCTCGTCGCCGTCGCGGAACACGATGCAGCGGAAGCCGTCCCACTTCGGCTCGTACGCGAGACCGTCCCCGCGCGGCAGTTCGGGGACGGACTTCGCGAGCATCGGCTTCACCGGCGGCATCACGGGCAGGTCCACACCGGGACCATAAGCTCAGCGCAACGCCACCGCGAGCTTTTCCAGCTCCCGCACGTCGGCGTCCATGCCGTCGTCCTCGGGGATGGCGAGAGCGATCGGCCTCCGCAACGTCACCGCGCCGGAACGCCGCGTCTCCAGGCCGGCGCGCACACGCTCGGCCAGCGGCATCTCGTCCGGCGTCTCGGCGACGTACGGGCTGATCCGCACCAGCCCGTCACGGCACTCGATCACCCGCCGGTAGTAGCGCCGGTGCACGCCCCGCAACGAGAAGGAGCGCCCGGACGGCACGCGGTGCAGGGCGTCCTCGGGGAACGACTGGTGCAGCAGCGTCCACAGTGGAGAGAGGCGGTGGTAGGCGCGCAGGTGCCGCAGCCACAGCCTCGTCGCGGCGAACCGCATCGCGGCGATCGGGTAGATCACGCCGATGACGCACAACAGCACGCCCGGCAGCAGGAACCACACGGCGGTGGTCAGCAGCCAGCGGGGGAGCGGTTCGCCGAAGTAGCGGGAGATGTTGGACGCCACGAAGATCGCGTCGGCCGGCACCAGCAGCCCGAGTCCGGTCGAGGTGATCAGCAGGCCCCTGCGCAGCCTCGGGTCGGCACCGCGGGCGTAGCGGCGGGCCCAGACGAACATCGCCGCGAACCCGTAGAGCAGATAACCGTTGCCCAGCGCGTAGAACACGGTGATCGCGAGGATTCCGGTCGGTCCGCCGCCGAGCGAGTTCGGCACCCGCGCCGCCGCCACGCGCAGGTCGTCCGGGATCGCCAGGACCGCCCACGTCATCACCAAGATGCACAGGACCAAGGGCGCCAGCTGAATCAGTGCGTGCCGGCGAGCCCTGGTGTCGTCGAGCGCGGAGAAGATGAAGAAGCAGATCAGGCCGTACACGCCGACCTGCAGGAGCGCGTGCTGGATCAGCTGGCAGACCATCGGGTCGAGCCCGAGGAACCACCGCCCGTTCGCCGCGGCCCTGCCGAACGGATAACCGATCGCCCACCCGGCCACGAGACCCGTAACCGACCGCAGCCGCGGGTCGTGCGGACGCCGGACCAGCAGGTACAGCATCACGGCGAACGCGGTGAACGCGACGATGCCCTGCGTTTCCTTCAAGTACTCCACTACAGCCACCCGATCCGGTCGGCGAGCGACTTCGCCATCCTGCGCGCGGGGCCCTCTGAGTTGCGCGGCGCGACCTTGTCCAGCACCGACGCCCACTCGAGGATGATCGTCGCGACCGTCTCGGCCTCGCGCTCGTGCGCGGTGTCGTAGGAGGTGCGCCGCAACGCCCGGCGCACGGCGTCCGGTTCGAGATCGGGGTAGAGGCCCGCGAGCAGGTCGTCGTCCTGCTCGTCACTCGTGTGACCGGCGAGAACATGCCCGAGCTCGTGCAGGATGATGTGGTTCTGGTGCGCCTTCGACGTCTCCTGCTGGTACAGGATGTAGTCGGCCTTGGCGGTCGCGATCCACACCCCGTACGGGCCGGGCACCGGAATGGGGTGCGCGATCAGCCGGATGGGTTTGCCGCGCTGGTCACCGACTCTGCGGCAGAGCTCCTCGACGTCCAGCGGCGGCTGGATGTCCAGTTCGTTCAGCAGGCGGCGGCACCGCTTGCGCAACTCTCGTTCGGCCACGAGTCATCCTTCGCCGCGCTCGGCCTGTTCCTGTCGGTAGACGACGTCCAGCAGCTCCATGACCAGGCGGCGGCGGTCAGGCGACAGCTCGCCCGCGCGCATCGCCATGAGTTGCGCGTCGCTGCCCGCGGCGATCTCGTTGAGCCTGCTCTGCTCGTCCTGCAACGACTTCAGCTGCTCGTCGACGCGGTCGGTGACCTCGTCGTCGAAGAAGTAGCTCACGGGCACACCGAAGAAGCCTGCCAGTGCCTGCAAGTGCTTGAAAGTCGGGTTGTCCTTCTTGGCCTTGCGCAGCTGCCAGATGTAGCTCTGGGAGATGGTGACGCCGGTGTCCGCGATGGCCGCCGCGACCTGCTCGTTGCTGTACTCCTGGCCGGAGCGGGAGGTGTGCCGGGCGAAGAGGTGGTTGAGCTTGTCAGCCAGGGACCGTTCCCCCGCCATTGCCGGGCTCCCCCCGTTGCGCGCAGTGAGCGTTTCCACCCACGGAAAGGGCTATCTGGGTGACGGGATTTTCACCAGTTGAAACCCCGCCTCTGGCCAACATAGACTCCCATCGTGCCCGTCTCAACTGCGGTGGGGATACCGGAGGACACCGGACATGGCGCTTGCTGAACGACAGGGATCATTTCACCGGACCGTGATCGACGTCGTCTACAAGACCATGGACCAGCTCGCGCAGACGGACTCGCCGAACGAGGTGTTCGAGCTGCGCGAGCAGCTGAGGGCTGCGCTGCCGTGGTGGCGCGGGCTGCTGCGGATGCACGAGCCGAACGAGCGCCATCGCTGCAAGTCGTGCCACACGTGGTACGGACTCCATCGCGCGTGGCCCTGCCCGGTGTGGCGGGACGCCGTTTCGGCGTTGCACCAGCTCAACGACATGTACGGGTTCCTGGCCACGTCCCACCCGGTCTCCGGGAGCAGGAGACCGGGGGAACGGGTGACCGTGACCGGGCCTCACCCCGGCGAGCACGACTAGCCCAGAACCGCGACTAGCCCAGAACCGGGACTAGCCCAGCTTGAAGCTCTGGGCCGCCGAACCGTTGCAGGTCGCCTGGATCAGCTGCACGCCGTCACCTGTGCCAGCTGGCGCCGACAGGCACTTGCCGGAGTGGCGCGCGGTCAGCGTCGAGTAGCCGTCGGCGCCGGTCGTGACGCGCCACTGCTGGTTGTTGCCGCCGCCGTAGGTCCACAGGTGGATGCCGGCACCGTCCGCAGTGGACACGTTGCTCACGTCCAGCACCTTCGACGAGTCGTTGCGGTACTCGACGCGCGAGTAGCCGTCGCTCGTCGCCACCGCGCGGAAGTTCTGTGCGGTGGTGCCGTTGCAGGCGTACTGCTGGATGACCGTGCCGTTGTCGACACCTGCGGACCTGGCGTCGACGCACTTGCCGTTGCCGCGGTTGACCACGGTCTTGAAGTCGCCCTGCGGCGGGGGAGTGCCGCCACCGCCGAGCCACAGCAGGCTGTCGATGATGAAGTTGTTCTGCGTGGCCGAGGCGAACGTCGACGACAACGGCCGGTTGTTCGGGTAGTCCATCGCGTTGTGGCCGAAGTTCGCGTAGATCATCTTGAAGTTCTTGTTCGTCCACATGATCGGGTAGTAGCCGCTGCGCCACTGCTGGTTCGGGTCGGTGCCGAGCGGGAAGCTCGACGGGTCGACGCTCGCCAGGATCTGGATGTCCGGGTTCGTGCGCAGGTCACGCGACCAGCTGTACCACTCGCTCACCGAGGAGGTGAACTTGTCCGGCAGGCGCAGGGTCGACGGGTGGGAGCGGGTCTCGACCTTCAGCACCGCGGTGGTCGGGCCCCAGGTGTTGCTGACGAAGTTCCCCTTGCCCAGGAACGTGTTGTGGTACCAGGACCACTCGTTCGCGTTCTGCGTGAAGGCACTCACGTGGAAGCCGAAGAAGCCGCCGCCGGACTCCATGTAGCGCTGGAAACCGTTGCGCTGCGCGGCGTTCTGCGGCTGGTCGTCGAGGAACAGCACGACCTGAGCCTGCGCCGGGGTGAGGGAGCTCAGCCTGTCCCAGTTGTTCGTGGCCTCGTAGGTGAAGCCGTTCTCCTGGGCGGCCCTGGCGAACCACGGGTTCGCCTCCTTGACGAACGCGATGTGCGCGGCGTCGAAGGTACCGCTGTAGAAGCCGAGGACCTTGAACGGCACCGCCTGTGCCGCACCGGGGGCCGAGATGCCGACCGGGAAGAGAGCCGCGCTGATCAAAGCCAGCACAGTCAACAGTTTTCTAACCATAGAGGCACACACCTCACGATCGCAGGGTTGCGCGCCCGAAGATCATCGTAGAGGTGGTCCAGACCTGTTGGGGACCGGGACGTTCACAGAATTCTTTTGCGCCACAACATGATCCCGCCCAGCACCGCCAGGCCGCCCAGTGCCGCTACCACGGCGGACATGCCGAACCTCGTTGCGTTGGAAGGAGGTTGTTCGGCGCTCGACGCAACGGGAACGGGGCGCGGGGTGCTCGCGCTCGTTGCCAGAGCAGTGGTCGCCGGAGCAGTGGTTGCCGGGGCGGCCGCGATCTCGATGTCCGTGCACGAGTAGTAGGTGTCAGGTGTGTCGGTGTTCTGCCAGACGGTGTAGATCAGGTGACGCCCGGTCCGTTGCGGCAGCTGCACCTTGAACTCGTACGCACCGTTGACCAACGGGGGAGTGGGCACCGTGAGGAACTGCTCGAGATCCGTCCACCGCAGCGCGCGCGTCGGCGTGTAGCCGTCCTTCGTGACGTAGAACCGGAACGAGCCCTGGTGCGGAATCGTCGCCCGGTAGGTGAAGGCGGTGCTTTTCAAAGTCGTCGCCGGCCACTCGGCCGACGGCAGGTCGAGCCCTGCGTACTTCGCGATCCCCGCGCTGCACAGCTTCCCGTCGGGAACCCTCGCCGCGTCGCGCCCCGCCACGTTCGGCAGCCGGATGTTGTCCCACTCCTTGGACGGCAGACCCGCCTGAATGGCTTTCCGGCACGGCGAGGATGATGCTGAGGACTGACCTGGTGAGCACAGATAAGCCCTGCTCGCGGGGTCGGTGGGCGCGCCATGGGCGTGCGCGGGAACCGCGGAGAGCATCATGAGCAGCGTCAGTACGCCCACAAGGCGAAACACGAGCACCTCCCCTGTCTTTCTAGGGGTACGCGTGCCAGGCCCGAGTCGTTCACGGAAGATGTAGTGTCATGTCCTTCGCTGATGAGGTGTCCGCGGCCGCAGCCCGGCTCGGTGGAGTCGCCCGCACCACGCCGCTCGAGGTGAACCAGCGGTTGTCCGAGCGGACCGGCGCGCGCGTCTGGTTCAAGCGCGAGGACCTCCAGGTAGGCCGTTCGTACAAGCTGCGCGGCGCGTTCAACCTGCTCTGCCAGACCGAGTTCGCGTTCGGCGGCGCGGTCTGCGCGTCGGCGGGCAACCACGGCCAGGGCGTGGCCTACGCGTGCCGCCGCCTCGGCATCGAGGGCCGCGTGCACGTCCCCCGCACCACCCCGCGGCAGAAGCGCGACCGCATCTCCGCGCTCGGTCAGGGCATGGTGCAGCTGGTCGTCGACGGCGACACGTACGACGACGCGGCGGCGCTGGCCAAGGAGTACGCGCAGCACACCGGCGCGACCCTGGTGCCGGCGTTCGACGACAGACGCACGGTCGCCGGTCAGGGCACCGTCGGCCTGGAGATCGTGCAGCAGCTCGGCGGCGCGCCCGACGTGGTCGTGGTGCCGGTCGGCGGCGGTGGCCTGCTCTCCGGCGTCGGCACGTGGTTCAAGGAGCGCTTCCCGCGCACCCGCATCATCGGCGTCGAGCCCGCGGGCGCGGCGAGCATGATCGCCGCGATGCAGGCGGGTAGCCCGGTCACGCTGCCCGAGGTCGACTCGTTCGTCGACGGCGCCGCGGTGCGCCGGGCGGGCGAGGTGACGTTCCCGATGGTGCGCGACAGCGGCGCGGAGCTGCTGACCGTGTCCGAGGGCGCGGTGTGCACGGAGATGCTGGAGCTGTACCAGATCGACGGCATCATCGCGGAACCCGCGGGCGCACTGGCGTCGGCGGCGCTGCTCGAGGAGATCTCGGTCGCGCCGGACTCCACGGTCGTGTGCCTGCTCTCCGGCGGCAACAACGACGTCTCGCGCTACGCCGAGGTCGTCGAGCGGTCGATGGTCCACCGCGGGCTGAAGCACTACTTCCTGGTGGAGTTCCCGCAGGAGCCGGGCGCGCTGCGCAGGTTCCTCGACGAGGTGCTCGGCAAGGACGACGACATCGTGCTGTTCGAGTACATCAAGCGCGACAACCGGGAGACCGGGGCTGCGCTGGTGTGCATCGAGCTGGGGCGGCGCGAGGACTACGACCTGCTGTGGGGCCGGATGAAGGAGTCCCCGCTCAAGATCCAGCACGTGGCGCCGGGCACCACCGCGTACCGGTTCCTGATCTAGATGGTCGATTCCAAGGTGGTGGCTCTTCTGGCGTCTGCAAGTACCACCAACTGCGATGAA
>NZ_JYJG01000369.1 GCF_000955955.1 Lentzea aerocolonigenes | reverse complement strand
CTGGCGTCTGCAAGTACCACCAACTCTTGATCAAATCGCCGCCAACCACACCCAACCGGCCCTCGGCACTGGCCGTCGCGCGTCGGCTGGGCTGGTTGGTAGTGGAAAAGTGCTAGATGATCTTGGGTTGGTGGTACTTGCAGACGCCGTGGCCACCAGACGGGCGTGAGGCGCCCCTGGGATCAACCATCTGGAACGTGCCTGAT
>NZ_JYJG01000368.1 GCF_000955955.1 Lentzea aerocolonigenes | reverse complement strand
CAGCGCGACCTGACGAAGTACTACTAGAGGACCTGTTCCGCGACTGAGAGCGCCACGAGATAGAGACCGGCCATCAGCGCGGCACCGATCCACGGCCAGTAGGCCCGAGGCTCACGCAGCGCGCGGAACCAGGTCGCGAACGTCGCGGACAGCCCGATCACGATGGTGCCGACCGTCGACATCATGAACGGCGCGAAGCACATCCCGGTGCACGCGGACACCGGCGTGAAGCCGAGAACGCCGAGGAACAGCACGCCGACTGCCACGACGAACATCACGAGCATGCCGAAGACGGCCACCGGGATCCGCATGCCGGACAAGCTAGCCAACAGAGATCACCGGCGCCTGGGAAAGACCTGCGTGAAAATCCGAAGGCGGTCCCAGCTAGCCTTGACGGTAAAGCTGACTTCGTCTACAAGGAGCCACCACCGTGTTGCGCACGCACGAGGCCGGATCACTCCGGGCCGAGCACGCCGGGCAGTCCGTCACCCTCACCGGGTGGGTCGCTCGCCGGCGTGATCACGGCGGTGTCATCTTCATCGACCTCCGCGACGCGTCCGGCGTCGCCCAGGTCGTCTTCCGCGAGGGCGAGATGGCCGAGCGCGCGCACCGGCTGCGCAGCGAGTACGTCATCAAGGTCACCGGCGACGTGAGCAAGCGGCCAGAGGGCAGCGAGAACCCCGAGCTCCCCACCGGCGCCGTCGAGATCTACGTGAGCGACCTCGAGGTGCTCAACGAGGCCGCGCCGCTGCCGTTCCAGGTCGAGAGCGACACGGAGCCGGGCGAGGAGGCCCGCCTCAAGCACCGCTACCTCGACCTGCGCCGGGAGGGCCCGGCCAAGGCCATCCGGCTGCGCAGCGAGGTCAGCCGGATCGCGCGAGAGGTTCTCCACGGCGAGAAGTTCGTCGAGATCGAGACGCCGACGCTGACCCGGTCCACGCCCGAGGGCGCGCGCGACTTCCTGGTGCCCGCGCGGCTGCGGCCCGGCAGCTGGTACGCGTTGCCGCAGTCGCCGCAGCTGTTCAAGCAGCTGCTCATGGTCGGTGGCCTGGAGCGCTACTACCAGATCGCGCGCTGCTACCGCGACGAGGACTTCCGCGCGGACAGGCAGCCGGAGTTCACCCAGCTCGACATCGAGATGAGCTTCGTCGAGCAGGACGACGTCATCGCGCTCACCGAGAAGCTGCTCGCCGCCATCTGGAAGGAGACGAAGGACGTCGAGCTGCCGCTGCCGTTCCGTCGCATCTCCTACGCCGAGGCGATGGCGAAGTACGGCTCGGACAAGCCGGATCTGCGCTTCGACGTCGAGCTCACGGAGCTGACGGAGTACTTCAAGGACACGACGTTCCGCGTGTTCCAGGCGCCGTACGTCGGTGCCGTGGTCATGCCGGGTGGTGCGAGCCAGCCGCGGCGCACGCTCGACGCGTGGCAGGAGTTCGCCAAGCAGCGCGGCCACAAGGGCCTCGCGTACGTCCTCATCGCGGAAGACGGCACGCTGGGCGGGCCGGTCGCCAAGAACCTCACGGACGCCGAGCGCGACGGGCTCGCCAAGGCCGTCGGTGCGAACGCGGGCGACTGCATCTTCTTCGCCGCCGGTGAGGCACGGGACGCGCGCGCACTGCTCGGTGCGGCCCGCGTCGAGATCGCGCACCGCGTCGGCCTGGTCGACGAGAACGCGTGGGCGTTCGCCTGGGTCGTCGACTTCCCGATGTTCGAGGCCGTCGACAAGCTCGAGGCCGGTGACGTCGCGGTCGGTGGCGGCAAGTGGACGGCGCTGCACCACGCGTTCACGAGCCCGACGCCGGAGTGGATCGACAACTTCGAGACCGAGCCCGGCAACGCGCTGGCCTACGCCTACGACGTGATCCTCAACGGCAACGAGCTCGGCGGTGGCTCGATTCGTATCCACCGCGCGGACGTGCAGCAGCGCGCGTTCAACGTCATGGGCATCGGGGCGGAGGAGGCGCAGGAGAAGTTCGGCTTCCTGCTCGACGCGTTCAAGTTCGGCGCGCCGCCGCACGGTGGCATCGCGCTCGGCTGGGACCGCCTCGTCATGTTGCTCGCGGGTGTCGACTCGATCCGCGAGGTGATCGCGTTCCCGAAGTCCGGTGGCGGCTACGACCCGCTGACCGCGGCTCCGGCTCCGATCACGCCGCAGCAGCGCAAGGAAGCCGGCGTCGACGCCAAGCCCGACCAGAAGCAGTAATGCTGAGGCTGAGGGTGGTCTGCCCGGCAGACCAGTCCGAAGCCGCGCTGAAGATCCTCCGCGACCACGCAGGGGCCACTCATCTCGTGGTCCTGCGTGGCGCGGCGATCGAGCCCACCGGTGACCTGATCACGGCGGACGTGGCGCGGGAGGCGGTCGACGAGATCGTCAGCGCGTTGTGCGACCTGCACATCGACCACACCGGTGGCGTCACGATCGAATCCATCGACACGTCGTTGTCCGACAGCGCCGACCTCGCGGAGGAGAACGCGCCGGGCGAGGGCTCGGACGTGATCGTGTGGGAGGAGCTGATCGCGAAGTCGGGCGAGGAGTCCCGGCCGAGCTTGACGTTCCAGGCCTTCCTCACGATCGCGTGCCTGCTGGCGGCGGTCGGCGTCGCGACGAACTCGCCGGTGACGATCGTCGGCGCGATGGTGGTGGGGCCGGAGTTCGGGCCGCTCGCCGCCATCGCGGTCGGGCTCGTGGCGAAGCGGTGGGACCTGGTCAAACGGGCATCGATCGCGCTCGCTGTCGGCTTCCCGCTGGCCATGGTGATCACGTCCGTGCTGACGTGGTGCGGTGAGCTCGGCGGGCTGTTCGACAAGAACGCCTTGATCAACGGTCACCAGGTCGACTTCGTCTACCAGTTCGGGCCGTTCTCGCTGATCGTCGCGTTGCTCGCGGGTGCGGCGGGCATGCTGTCGATGACGTCCGCGAAGTCCGCGGCACTCGTCGGCGTGTTCATCTCGGTCACCACGGTTCCGGCGGCCGGGTACGCGGCTTTGGCGGCAGTTCTCGGAGTGTGGGACAGAGTGGGGCCGGCAGTAGCCCAACTGGGGATCAACTTGATCGGTATTGTCGCCGCCGCGGCGTTCGTTCTGTTGATCCGCAGGCGGCGGGCAACGGATGGTGTTTCCACACGTCCACTGTCCAAGGGGTGATCCGGAAACAGCGCGAGCCGTTATCAACGAGTGGTGGTAGTCGCAGCCTGGCCGGATTAGCGTCGGTCCGGCTCACGGACATGGGGAGTAGGGTCGGAGGGGATGAGCGTGGAGATCACCGCGGGCCCTCCCGACACGACTTCACCTGAGATCGCTGAAGCTGTCGATGCTGCCGAGCGGGTACTGACCAGGCGTTTGGGCGCACAGGTGCGTCTAGCTGACCCCGAGGCTCTCGGGGGTACCGGTCGTTCCGTCGTGATCCGGGTCAGAGTGGCGTCCTCGCCGTTCTCGATGCCGCGCACGCTGGTCGTGAAGCGGTATCCGGCAGGTACCGGTGACCGCGACCCGTGGGCGCACGAAGCCGTCAGCCATCAGCTCCTCACCGCGTTGCCCGCCGAAGAGCGCGCCACGCCGGAACTTTTCGCCCACGACGCGACGTCGCGCCTGGTCGTGCTGGAGGATCTGGGCCGCGCGCCGAGGTTGTCCGAGAAGCTGCACGCCAAGGACGCGCGTGCCGCTGAACGTGGCCTGCTGTCGTGGGCGCACGCGATGGGCCGCCTGCACGCCACGACGGCGGGCCGGGACGCGGACTTCGACGCGTTGATGCGCCGCGCCGGTGCGCAGTGCTGCCAGGACCCGATCGCGGTCGACGTGCACGCCGCCATCGCGGGGTTACCGGCGCTGCTCGGCACCACGCTGGGCGTCGAGACGTCCCCGCAGGCCACCGAGTTCGCCGCCGACGCCGCGCGGGCGTTCAGCACCTCACGCCGCCGTGCGTTCAGCCCGTCGACGTCGTGTCCGGACAACCACCTGGTCACCTCGCGCGGGGTCCGGTTCGTCGACTTCGAGGGCGGCTGCGTCCGCGACATCGTGTTCGACGCCGCGGCGCTGCGGGTGCCGTTCCCGTCCTGCTGGTGCGGGTGGGGGCTGCCGCCGGGCATGTCCGAGGCCATGGTCGCCGCGTGGCGGGCCGAGGTCGGGTCGGTGTGGCCGGAGATGGACGACGACGCGATCCTCTTACCGCGCCTGCTGGAAGCCCAGCTGCTGTGGGTGTGGCTCGCGACGTGGCGGGCGCTGTCCAAGCCGATGCCGACCGTCGACAACGCACCACCGCGCAGCGTCGTGCTGGCCGGCCGGTGGGTGCGGCTGCGGTCCGACGCGCTGATCCTCGGCGAGAAGACCGTTGCCTCGCACGCCGACGCGGTGATCGGCGCACTGGCCGACCGCTACGGCGCTGAGGTGCTCGAACTCCCTCTTTACCCAGCATTTCGCTGAACCGTTCCCACACGGTCATTCCGAGATCACCGGGCACGCTGATCCTGGGGCGTGTGCTGGTGTTGCTCGGTGACTCGACAGCGGTCGGGATCGGAGACCTCGTTCCCGGCGGGTGGCGCGGCTTCGGCCCGATCCTCTCGTCCGCCTACCCGGACAACCGCTATCGCAACTACGCCGTCTCCGGCGCGCGGCTGGCGGACGTCCGACGCACCCAGTTGCCGCAGGCCCTGCGCGACGAGCCCAGCGCGGCCGTCGTCATCGCGGGCGTCAACGACACGCTCCGGTCCGACTTCTCGGTCCGGCGGATGCACGCCGACCTCGACGCGATCTGCCGTGAGCTGACCGCGGCCGGCGTCTCCGTCGTCACCGTGCGGTTCCACGACCAGGGCCGCGTCTTCAAGTTGCCCGGACGGTTGCGGCGAGTGCTCAAGGAACGCATCGACGAGTACAACCGCGTGGTCGACGTCGTGACCGCACGGCACGGCGTGCGGTGCGTCGACCTGCACACGTTGCCCGGTGCGTACGAACTGGAGACGTGGGCGGTCGACCGGCTGCACCCGTCCGAGCTGGGGCACCGGATGCTCGCGAAGGCGTTCGCGTCGGAGCTGCGCGCGGTCGGGCACGCGGTCGGCGAGGTCAGCCTGGAGTGCTCCGGCGGGCGCGAGCTCACGGTGTGGCACCACGTCGCGTGGCTGCTGCTCAAGGGGATCCCGTGGCTGTTCCGGCGGGGCGCGGACCTGCTGCCGTTGCTGTGGAGCGAAACCTCAGAGCCGCAGCGAGACGGTGAATTCGGTCTTGCCTGGGACGCTCTGCACGGACACCTGGCCATCATGCGCGCCGACGACGGCGGCCACGATGGACAGCCCCAGCCCCGTGCTGCCGGCGGCGCGTGACCTGCTGCTGTCGCCGCGCGCGAACCGTTCGAACACCTCCAGGCCCGCCGGGATGCCCGGTCCGTCGTCGGTGACGGTGAGGTCGACGCGTCCGTTGTGGACGTTCAGGCCGGTGGTGACCGTGGTGCCGGGCGGGGTGTGGGTGCGGGCGTTGGAGAGCAGGTTGCCCAGGACCTGGTGCAGGCGCTGGACATCGCCCTCGACGATCACCGGTTCTTCCGGCAGCGCGATTCTCCAGTTGTGCTGCGGCGCGGAGATCCTCGCGTCGCCGACCACGTCCAGCACGAGCCGCGAGAGATCCACCTCCTCGCGTTCCAGCGGACGGCCGTCGTCGAGACGGGCGAGCAGCAGCATGTCCTCGACCAGCGACGTCATCCGCACGGCCTCGGACTCGACGCGGCCCATGGCGTGCGCGATCTGGTCAGGGACCTCCTCCTCGGACCGTCTGGTCAGCTCGGCGTAACCGCGGATCGCGGCGAGCGGTGTGCGCAGCTCGTGCGAGGCGTCCGCGACGAACCGGCGGACCCGGGTTTCGCTGGCGTGCCTGGCCTCCAGCGCTTCGCCGACGTGGCCGAGCATGCGGTTGAGCGCCAGGCCGACCTTGCCGACCTCGGTGTCCGGGTCGGTGTCCGGCACCCGATCGGCGAGTGCGACGTCGCCCTCGTGCAGCTGCAGCTCGGAGACGCGGGTGGCGGTCTCGGCGACGCGGTCGAGCGGGACCAGGCTTCTCCGGATGATCCGCTGGCCCACCAGCGCGGCCGCGGCGACACCGGCCGCGGTGAGGGCGACGAGCAGCCAGATCATCTGCCAGACGAGTTCGTCGACAGGGCCCGACGGCATGCCCTTGATCCGCGTCGGGTCGACGTGGATGCGGAAGTAGCCGACGTCCTGGCCGAAGTCGACGCTGTGGTTGCCGGGGTCGAGGTCCTTGAGCTGCTTGAGTTCGGAGGCGTTCAGCGGGCGCGGCTGGTCCCAGTACGGCAGCTCGATCGTGCCCTCGACGGTGCCGTCGGGGTTGATCTTGGCGTTGAGTCCCGGCGCGCGGCTGCCGACCGGTGGCTGCTTGATCTCGGTGATCTGGCGGTCGAGGTCGTGGGTCAGGAAACCGTGCAGCGCCAGCACCGCGACCACGCCGGTGACCACGGACAACGCGATGATCACCGCGATCTGGCCGACGATCAGCTTGGCGCGCAGCGTTTTAGGCCGAAGGCTTGAGGACATAGCCCGCGCCCCGCATCGTGTGGATCATCGGTGCGCGCCCGGCGTCGATCTTCTTGCGCAGGTAGGAGATGTACAGCTCGACGATGTTCGCCTGGCCGCCGAAGTCGTAGCTCCAGACGCGGTCGAGGATCTGGGCTTTGCTCAGCACGCGGCGCGGGTTGCTCATCAGGTAGCGCAGCAGCTCGAACTCCGTGGCGGTCAACGAGATCTGCTCGCCCCCGCGGGTCACCTCGCGCGTGTCCTCGTTCAGCTGGAGATCGCCGACGACGAGCCGTGCGCCCGCGTCCTCCTCCGTGACGCCTGTGCGCCGCATGAGTGCACGCAGCCGCAGCACGACCTCTTCGAGTGAGAACGGCTTCGTCACGTAGTCGTCGCCGCCCGCGGTGAGGCCGGCGATGCGGTCCTCGACGGCGTCCTTCGCGGTCAGGAACAGCACCGGCAGGTTCGGCTGCTCCGCGCGCATCCGGCGCAGCACCTCGAAACCGTCGAAGTCCGGCAGCATCACGTCGAGCACGACGGCGTCCGGTTTGAACTCGCGCGCGGTCCTGACCGCCGTAGAGCCGTCGAGGGCGGTGCGGACGTCCCACTTCTCCATGCGCAGCGCCATCGTCATCAGCTCGGCCAGAGTGGACTCGTCGTCCACCACCAGCACCCGGACGGGCTGTCCGTCCGGCCTGCGGAGTTCGGCTTTTATCGTGCGCATGGCTCCCATGGTGGCTGGTGAGCCTGTGTACCACCTGTGAGAGCCGTCCACCGTTCGGGCGATTGGCGGTTACGTCAATTGTGAGCAGCTATGTTCGGTTTGAGGCCCGACGACTGACGGAGGTGAGCGGCCTGCGCACGTTCACGCTGACCGTCATGGGGTCCACCGACCTGCACGGCAACCTGTTCAACTGGGACTACTACCGCGACCGCGAGTTCGACGACTACGCGCACGACGACGTCGGCCTCGCGAAGATCTCGACGCTGGTGCACGGGGTGCGAGACGCCGTGGGGCGGCATCGGACGTTGCTGCTCGACGCCGGTGACACCATCCAGGGCACGCCGCTGGCCTACTACTACGCGCGCGTCGAGCCGATCACGCGGACGTTGGTGCATCCGATGGCCGCCGCGATGAACGCGATCGGGTACACGGCTGCCGCTCTGGGGAACCACGAGTTCAACTACGGGCTCGAGGTGCTGCGGACGTTCGAGCGGCAGCTGGACTTCCCGCTGCTGGCGGCCAACGCGGTGGACGTCGCCACTGGACTGCCCGCGTTCCAGCCCTACGTGATCAAGACCGTGTGGCGGACGGGCGGGCCGCCGTTGCGGGTCGGGATTCTGGGGCTGACCAATCCCGGGATCGCGGTGTGGGACCGGGCGGTGGTGGAAGGGCTGCTGACGTTCCCCGGGCTGGTCGAGCAGGCGCTGCACTGGGTGCCGGAGGTGCGGTCCAAGTCCGATCTGGTGATCGTCGTGGCGCATTCCGGAGCGGATCTCTCGTCGTCGCTGGGTGATCAGGTGCCGTTCCCGGAGAACTGCGCGGAGCTGCTCGCGGAGACGGTGCCGGGAATCGACGCGGTGCTGGTCGGGCATGCGCACGTGGAGATTCCGCAGCGGTTCGTGCTGAACAAGGTGACCGGGCGGCCGGTGCTGCTGACCGAGCCGTTGTACTGGGGCAAGCGGTTGTCCGTGATGGAGTTCGACCTGGAGTTCGACGGCCGGTGGTCCGTGGTGTCGTCCCAGTCGTCGGTGCTGTTGTCCTCGTCGGTGGCCGAGGATCCGCGGATCGCGCGGCTGCTGCGCCACGACCACGCGAAGGTCATCAACTACGTCAACGCGCGGATCGGCACCTGCCTCGGGGCGATGTCGGCGGATCGGTCCCGGTTCGAGGACACGCCGGCGCTGGGGTTCATCAACCACGTGCAGGCGTTGGAGGTGGCCAAGTCGACGTCGTTGCCGGTGTTGTCGTTGTGCGCGCCGTTCAACCGCGGGGCGGCGATTCCGGCCGGGGAAGTGTCCATAAGGGACGTCGCAGGGCTGTACCCGTTCGACAACACGCTGGTGGGCGTGCGGTTGACCGGTGGGCAGCTGAGGGACTTCCTGGAGGAGTCGGCTCGCTACTTCCAGCAGGTTTCTTCTGGTGGGCCGTTCTCGGCGGCTGAGGTGTCGGCTGACGTGCCGGACTACAACTTCGACATCGCGTACGGGTTGTCGGCACCTTTGACCTACGACATCGACATCGCCGCGCCGGTCGGGTCGCGGATCGTGGGACTGGCTTACGACGGGGTGCCGGTGGACGACTCCGTCGAGTTCGCGGTGGCGGTGAACAACTACCGGCAGGGCGGTGGGGGCGACTTCCCGCACATCGCGTCGGCGCCCGTGCTGCACAACCAGCAGCAGGAGATCCGGCAGTTGCTGATCGACTGGGTGAAGGCCGCGGGCGTGCTCGATCCGGCGGCTTTCGTGCGGTCCGATTGGCGGCTCGTTGCTGCTGGTTCGCCCGTGATCGTCTCCACGAACGAGTGAATTCGGGCGTGTTGTCCTGCGGGTTCTGCTCCAGGCGGTGGCATGGAGTCGGCCGAATGAGATAGGTCAGGCGCGTGCAGTTACCGCAGCGCGTCTTCCTCGGCGCTCTAGTCGTGCCGATGCTGCTCGCCTCGGTGGGCACCGTGTTCCGCCCCGCCACCGAGATCGAGCCCGGCCACCTGGTGTTCGCCGTGCGCTCGTCCGAGATCGTGCTGGCCGGCACCGCGGGCACCGCTGCCGAGCGTCAGGAGGTGGTGGACGCCGTGCGCGTGCTGACCGCCTCCTACCGCATCACCGACATGATCACCCCGAATGCCGGTGAGCGCATGCCGGTCTCCTCCGGCGTTGTCTCCGGCCTGCTCGGGGTCGTGCTCGACCAGGGCGTCACCGAGTTCACCGGCGTCGTCCACAAAGGACACCTGACCGCCTCTGCCCGCGTGGCGGACCCCGAGCGCGCGGGCGCGCTGAGCGACGCCCTGCGTGCCGCGGCCCCGGACCTGCGGGTCGACGAGGACTTCACTTCGGACTAGGAGCTTCGCGTTGTTCGGCTTCTTCATCCAGATGTTCCTGCTGTGCGCGGGCGCGTTCCTGGCGGGCGTGCTCCTGACCTGGCTGACCATGCGCTCCCGCGTGGTGCACGAGGTGCCGGTCGTCGGCCGTCTGTCGATCATGGAGGAGCCGGTGCCGGTGCCTCCCGCGATCAAGGCGAACTCGCGGACGATGATGTTCCACACCCCGGAGTCGCCGTACTACAAGCGGATGAAGGGGGACGCGTTCTTCCACTCACCGGAGGACGCGCGCCGGGCCGGCTACACGATGTGGACGCCGCGCCCCCGAGTGCCAGCGACCGCTTCCTAGTCGCTGGTTGATGAAGGGAACCTTGCTCAACCTGGGGTTGATGAGGGGAACCTTCATCAACGTGATGCCGCGGCGGCGCGTAGCCAGGCGTCGAGCGCGAGGTACGTGGCAGGCCGAGCAGGGGTGCGATGTGCTCGTTCGCCTCGTCCATCCACGTGGTGGCCCAGACGAGCTCGCACGGCAGGGCTTTGAGCCATGGTCCGTGTGCCGGGTCGAGCCGGGCGAGGCCGGGAGCACCGGGCACGCCGTCGCCGAACGGGAGCAGCGGGCCGTCGACGTCGAGGAACAGCAGCGGGAGACCGGTCACCGCGACACCGTAGGCTTGATCGCGTGATTTCCGACGTGATCAAGCCCGGGCTCGACGTGCTCTTCTGCGGCATCAACCCCGGCCTCGTGTCGGAGGCGACCGGGCACCACTTCGCGCGGCCGGGAAACCGGTTCTGGCCCGCCCTGCATTTGTCCGGTTTCACGCCGAGGCAGTTCGCGCCCGCCGAGCAGGAGCAGCTCCTGGACCTCAACCTCGGCATCACGAACGTCGTCGCGCGTCCCTCGGCCAAAGCCGAAGAATTAACAATTGACGAACTGAAGGCCGGTGGCATTGAGCTCACCGAAAAGGTCGAGCGGTATTCACCGAAGGTTCTCGCGGTGCTCGGCGTGACGGTGTACCGGGCGGCCTTCAACCGCAAGAAGGCACAAGTCGGGCCGCAGACGGACCTGGTGGGCGGGGTGCGGGTGTGGGTGCTGCCCAATCCCAGCGGACTGAACGCGCACTGGCAGTTGCCCGCGCTGGCGGAGGAGTTCGCCAGGCTCAAAGCGAGCCTGTGAACAAAGGTTCACATTCATGCCCACTGCAAGTGGGCGAGACGGGACAAACCCTGGTCTGGTTGCATCGACATATGCGGCCATTCGAGTGGCGTCACCCAGAAGTGGAACCGGGGATTGACCGCCTGCGTCAGAATTTGGCAATGCAGCGCAGAACTTGGTGAATCTTCAACACTGGTGGGGGCGCAGTGGAGGTCAGGATTCTGGGGCCGGTCGAGCCGTCGGTGCCGCCCAAGCCCGCGCAGATCTTAGCGGTCTTGGCGGTCGAATGCGGGAGGATTGTTCCCGTCGAACGGCTCATCGACCTCATCTGGGGTGAGGAGCCGCCGCCGCAGGCCCGCAAGTCGCTGCAGGTGCACATCAGCAGCCTCAGAAGGGCCGGGCTGCCGGTCGAGCACCGGGCCGCCGGGTACGTGTTGAGCACCGAGCCCGAGAACGTCGACCTGCACCTGTTCCGCAAGCTCGTGAGCCGGGCGAGCGACGAGCCCGACCTCAAGGTCAAGGCCTCCAAGCTGCACGAAGCGCTCAAGCTCTGGCGCGGCACGCCGGTCGTGTTCGCGCAGACGCTCGACGTGCAGAGGCTCGCGGCCGCGGAGCAGTGGGTCGACGTCGAGCTGGCGCTCGGCAGGCATTCCGAGCTGATCGACCCGCTCGGCGTCTTCGTCGCGGAGTACCCGCTGGCCGAGAAACTGCGCGGCCAGCTCATGACCGCGCTCGCGAGGGCCGGGCGCCGGGCCGACGCGATGCGGGTGTTCCGGGAGACGCGCAAGGTTCTCGTCGACGAGCTGGGCGTCGAGCCGGGTGAGCAGCTGCAGCAGCTCTACCGCGACGTGCTCGAAGGCGCGCGCGAGAGCAGGCGCAACTACCTGCCGCGCGACGCCGGCGACTTCACCGGGCGCGACGAGGAGCTGAGCAGGCTGCTCGACAGCGACGGCGGCGTCTGGTGGATCGAGGGGCCGGCCGGGGTCGGGAAGTCGGCATTGGCGGTGCACGCGGCGCACCGGCTCGCGGACCGGTATCCGGACGGGCAGCTGTTCGTCGATCTGCACTCCCCGTCCGGGGCGCTGGACTCGTTGCTGCGCGCCATGGACGTGCCCGGCGAACGGATTCCGGAGTCCGCGGAGGAACGTGCGGCGCTGTGGCGGGCCACGGTCGGCGGCCGGCGGGTGGTGATCGTGCTGGACGGCGTGACGAGCGTGTCGCAGGTCCGGCCGCTGCTCCCCGGCAGTCCGGGTTGTCTCACGCTGATCACGAGCCGCAGCCGGTTGTGCGGGCTGGAAGGCGTCAGGAGGATCCCGCTCGACGTCCTCAGCAGCGACGAAGCCGTCACCCTGCTCAAACGCATCCTCGGCGACGACCGCGTCTCCGACGAACCCGAACAGGCGCAGGAAGTCGCGCGGCTGTGCGGATATCTGCCGCTCGCCGTGCGGATCACCGGCGCGCGGCTGGCCGGACGGGCGCACTGGCCGGTGTCGAAGCTGGTCAGAAGACTGTCCGACGAACGCAGCAGGCTCGACGAACTGGTCGCGGACGACCTCGCGGTGCGGTCCAGTCTGGAGCTGACCTACCGCGCGCTCGACGACAACGTCCGGCAGGCGTACCGGATCTTCGGGTTCCTCGGCCTGCCCGAGGTGCCGAGCTTCCTGTGGGGGCACCTGCTCGACGAGGACGTGCTCGACCAGCTCGTCGACGCGCGGCTGCTCGACGTCATCGGCAGCGCCCGCTACCGGATGCACGAGCTGGTCCGGCTGCACGCCCGCGAGCTCGCGGAAGCCGAAGACCCGCAACAGGAACGCGAAGACGTCGTGCGCAGGGCAGTGGTCGCCGCGTTGTCCACAGTGGACGGTTTGACCGAGCAGCTCTTCCTGGCCGTGCCGCGCATGCAGGATTCGCTGGGCGTGGTCACCACGGCAGCGCGCCCCGCCGACAAGGACGCCTGGTTCGCGCGCGAGGAGAACCTGCTGACCAGGCTCGTCGAACGGGCGGCGGAGCTCGGCCTCGCGGAGATCGCCTCGCAGCTCGCCGAGGTGCTGGTGTTCGCCTGGTTCGGGCTGAGAAACCGTTACGAGGCTTGGGAACGAACACACACAGCGGCGCTGGAAGCCGTGTGGAAGACCGGGGACGTGAGGCTGGAAGCGGTGCTGCGCTGCAGCCTCGGCCAGATGCACTACAAGCGGGACAACCTGGCCGAAGCGCGCGAGTGGTTCGACACCGCGCAGACGTTGTTCGTGAACATGGGCGACAAGCGCGGCGAGGCCGTCGCGATGAACGGCATCGGCATGGTGTGCCGGGATCTCGGCGAGTACCCGTGCGCGCTGGAAGCCCTCGGCAGAGCCCGTGAGCTGCTGGAGTCGCACGACCCGGAGGGCGTCGCACACGCCCTCTACGGAATCGGCTCCATCAAACGAGAACTCGGCGACGACGAGGGAGCACAGACCACCCTCGCGCTCGCCGAAACCACCTACCGCGCGGCCAGGAGCCGCAGAGGTGAAGCCCTGGCGGCACGGGGCATCGGGCTGATCCATCGTGCCCGCGGAGAGCTGGACCTCGCCGAGGAGCACATCGTGCGCGCCCACGAGATGGTCGCGGGCACCGGGGACGAGCTGCTCGGCTGCTACACCGCCCAGGCGTGGGCGAAGGTGTTGATCCGCAAGGGTTCGTTCGACCCGGCCGAGGAGCTGATCGCCACTGCGATGGACGGCTGCCGCGACGTCGGTGACCGGTTCGGCGAGGCGCTCGTCCGCCGCACGCTGGGGGAGTGGCGGCTCGCGGCCGGTGATCACGCCGGTGCGCGGGTGGTGCTGGCCGAGGCCCTGGCGTCGTGGACCGACTTGGGGCTGCCGTTGTGGCGGGCCCGGACGCTCAGGGACCTCGGCGCGGCCCACGCCTGTCTGGGGGACGTGTCAGGCGCGGACCGCTGCTGGGACGAGGCCGCCGGCCTGTTCACCCGACTGGGCACCCGTGAACTGGGGGAGGTGCGTCAGTGGCGGGCGCGGTGGAATCTCGGCGGCCTCGCGACCAGCTGGATCAGCCGGTGATCTTGTTGTACTTCCACGGCGCGTAGCCGCCGCTCTTCAGCGTCGCGATCGTCGTGGTCTCGTGGTCCATGTCGGTCGCGGTGCTGCCCTCCTCGTAGATCCAGACGGAGGTGTGCGCCGTGTTGGCCCACTTCTCGAACAGCTTCACGTGGCCGTTGCGCAGGATCATGTCGCCCGGCTTGAGGTTCGCCCACGCGATCTTCGTGGCGACGCCGTCCAAAGTGGACGTGGTGCGGCTGGAGGTCAGCTTCCACGTCATGGACACGAAGCCCGAGCAGTCGGTGCGGTACTGCTTGCCGTGGTTGACGTCCCACGCGTAGGCCGTCTGGCTGTACGGAACCTTGCGGTCCCACCAGTTCTTCGCCCGGCTGATGACCTCGGTGCGGCTGATGGAGCCGCCATAGCCCGCGGCGGCGACCTCTTCCTGTCCGATGGTGCCTTCGGGCTTCTCGGGCGCCGCGTGGGCGATCCCGGAGATGCCGGACAGCAGTCCGAGCGAGAGGGCGGTCGCCGCGACGGCGTGGCGAATGCGCATGGTTGTTGCTCCGATCCCCTGATTGTTGACGACCGGAACTGTCCACGACCGCGCCAAAGATCGGCCTAAGGCTGATTTAGGCGTGCCTTTACCGCCTCTTCCTAGCTTCTGCCGCACCTTGCTTTGGGCATAAGGAGAGAGCATGTTCGTTCGCACGATCGCCGCTGTGATCGCGATGTTCGCGGCTCTGATCATCGGCGCGTCCGTCGCCTCGGCGGCGCCGGCCAAGTACACCCACGCGCAGGCGACCGCGCAGCTGCGCGCGGCCGGCATCACCTGGTCGTCGAGCGGTGGCTGCAGCAACCGCAACCAGTCGAACTGCACGTCGTTCGACCAGATCAACCAGACCACCATCGCGGGAATCAAGACGTTCAAGAGTGCTTCCGGCTGCGCGGTGAACATCACCGGCGGCACCGAGACCGGCCACGCGTCGGGCACCTACTCGCACTGGAACGGCTACAAGGTGGACATCTCGCTGAACAGCTGCGTCACCAACTACATCAAGAGCAGGTTCACGTCCATCGGCGGCAACAAGTGGAAGTCGAACGCCGGCAACATCTACTACTTCGAGTCGAACCACTGGGACATCACGTACCACAGCGCCGGCTGATCCAACTCTGTTGCTGAACCGCGGCCGGGGCCGGTAGTAGTGGACGGGTGACCACACTCGGCGCTGTCTACCGGCCCCAGCTCCCGCCTGAGAACCTGCGTTCCGTCGTCCTCGCCGCGGAGGAGTCCGGTGTGGACTCGTTGTGGCTGTGGGAGGACTGCTTCCTGGAGAGCGGCATCGCGGCCGCTTCCGCCGCTCTCGCCTGGACCGAGCGCCTGAAGGTCGGCGTCGGGCTGCTGCCGGTGCCGTTGCGCAACGTCGCGCTGACCGCGATGGAGGCCGCGACGCTGGACCGGCTCTTCCCCGGACGCGTCACGATCGGCGTCGGCCACGGCGTCCAGGACTGGATGGGCCAGGTCGGCGCACGGGTCTCGTCGCCGCTGACTCTCCTGCGCGAGTACACGATCGCGTTGAAGGCACTGCTGGCCGGCGAGCGCGTCACGACATCAGGCCGCTACATCAAGCTGACGGACGTAGCGCTGGACTGGCCGCCGCACCAGCCGATGCCGATCTACGTGGGCGGCCTCGGCATGAAGACCCTGGACCTCGCGGGCGACGCCGGTGACGGCACGATCCTCGACGCGTCGGCCGATCTCGACCGGGTTCGCACGATCAGCGGCTCCCGCGAGCACCCCGTGATCGTCTACGTGGAGACCGACTCGCGGGACCGCGCGTTCGTCACGGACCTGGTCACGCAGGTCGCCGAAGCGGGCGCTACCAGCGTGATCTTGCAGCAGTCGGCCACGAGTGAGGACCCCGAAGGATTCGTGCGATTCGTGGGTTCACTCGATGGAGTGAGTGCATAGCGCGGTAGATAACGGCGGATACCTCCTTGCGATGGAACGGTCGTGGGCCTTTCGTCGCTGTTCGGGGAGGTAAGCATGTTCGGGCGCAAGAACCGCCGGGTCGCTGAGCTGGAGCGGGTCGTCGAAGGCCTGCAGGAGCTGCTCGCTCGAATCGGTGACGCCCGAACAGCGCAAACCTGCGCGCTGGAGGAGGTCGACCGCGCGGGTGCCGAGCTGGTGGCGCTGCGCCATCGGATCAAGAACGCGCGCGCCGAGCTGCAGCCGTTGAAGGAAGAGCTGACCTTCCAGCGGGCCGGCGTGTTCCGCGCGGACGCCGTCGTCGACCACCAGAAGCAGCTCGACCTGATCCACGACGAGATGAAGTCGCTGATCAAGACCGGTGCCGCGATCGACGGCGGCGCGCAGGTCACCTACAACGGGTCGGACGCCACCGGGCGCCGGCTCGTCGAGGACTGGTCGGCGCTGATGCTCCGCTCGTACAACTGCGAGGCCGAGAACTGCCTGCGCATGTTGCGAGCCGGAGGCCTGGACGCCGCCCGCAGGCGGCTCGATCGCGCGGCGTCGGCGATCGAGCGGCTCAGCGGCACGTTCGCCCTCCGGATCTCGCCGCGCTACCAGGCTCTCCGGTCCTACGAGCTGGAGCTCACCGCCGACCACCTGCAGCGCAAGGCCGAATCCCGGCGCACGCGCCGGATTGCCTCCTGACTCGGTTGTCCCTGACTCGGTTGTCTTCCCCTGGCGCGGGTACTTCCCGTGCGTGGCTGAGGTTTCTCTGGACGTAGAAGCACCCATCGAGGCGGTCTGGGCCGTACTCGCCGACGGCTGGTCGTACGCGGGCTGGGTGGTGGGCGCGTCGCACATCCGCGACGTCGACACCGGATGGCCCAAGCCCGGCACGCGCATCCACCACAGCGTGGGGCCGTGGCCGCTGGTCATCCAGGACACCACCGAGGTGGTGCGCTGCGAGCCGTCCCGCCTGCTCGAACTCGACGCCCGGCTGTGGCCGGCCGGCGCCGCGCGGATCACCCTCACCCTGGTGGCGCGGTCGGAGTCGCTCACGGAAGTGCGCATGGCCGAGCAGGTCGTGCGCGGCCCGTCGGCGTTCCTGCCGAAGTTCGCGCAGGACATGCTGCTGATTCCACGTAACAAGGAATCGCTCGCGCGGCTGAACGCGCTGGCCCACGGGCGCACTGGAACACCCTTTCACTAGTTAAGTAGTGAAAGGGTGATACGGTTGCTCCCATGGCACAGAGGGAGCACCCGCCGGTCGTGGCGGACGACCTGGGGAAGAAGTACTCGCGGGGCTGGGCGTTGCGGGACTGCACGCTGCAGATCCCGGCCGGGCGAATCGTGGCGCTCGTCGGGCCGAACGGCGCCGGCAAGAGCACGCTCATGGGCATGATCACCGGACTGCTCCGCCCCACCGCGGGCCGGATCGCGGTGTTCGGCGACGTGCCGAACGGGCGCGGGATGCACGCCTCGGTGGCGTTCCTGACGCAGGCCAAGCCGCTGTACCCGCAGTTCACCGTGACCGAGACGCTGCGGTACGGCCGCAACGCCAATCCGGGGTGGGACCAGGCGTACGCCGAGTCGCTCGTCGAGAAGGCCAACGTGCCGTTCGGCGCGCGAGTGGGGACGCTTTCAGGCGGTCAGCGCACGCGGGTGGCTCTGGCGCTCGCGTTGGGGAAGCGGCCGCGGTTGCTGATGCTGGACGAGCCGTTGGCGGATCTCGACCCGCTGGCCCGCGAGACCGTGCTGCAGACATTGGTGGACGAAGCCAGGACGCAGGGCATCACCGTGCTGCTGTCGTCGCACGTGCTGGCGGAGCTGGAGGACGTGTGCGACCACCTGGTGCTGCTGACGTCCGGACGGGTCCGCCTGGCCGGGGACGTCGACCAGCTGCTGCGGGAGCACCCGCAGACGAGCCTCAGCCGGCTCGCTCTGGCGCACATGCGCGAGGAGGTGGCGGCATGACCTGGATCGTGTGGCGTCAGCAGCGCCCGGTGTTCATCACGCTCGCCATCGGGCTGGTGCTCGCCGTGGCCGCGGTGCTGCTGTGGCGGGCCGGGATGGTCAACGACCTCGCCGCCCGCAACCTGCTGGACTGCGTGGACAAGGGGCTGGACGCGTGTCGTGGCCGGGCGGCCAACGAGTTCCAGAGCGCCTGGTTCGACAAGATGCACGTCGGGCAGGGTTTGGTGCTCGCGGCGCCCGCGTTGATGGGTGTCTTCGTCGGCGCGCCGCTGTTCGCGCGGGAGTACGAGCAGGGCACGCACGCACTCGCGTTCACCCAGTCCGTGAGCCGGACCCGCTGGATGGCGACCAAGTTCGTCGTCGCCGCCGTGCCCGCGCTGGTGTTCGTGATCGCGTTCCAGCTCGTCGTGCGCAGCTGGCTCGACGCGGCCGGTGAGCTCGGCCCGCTGGCGTCCGGCCCGTTCTACTTCACGACCTTCGAGGCCCAGGGCGTGTCGCCGATCGCGTACACGCTGTTCGCCTACACGCTCGGCATCTTCACCGGCGCGCTGTTCCGGCGGACGCTCGTGGCGATGTCGTTGACACTCGGCGTGTTCGTGGCGGTGCGGGTCGTGCTGAGCGGGGTCCGCGAGTTCCTGATCACGCCGACCCGCCTGGTGTCGGACGACCCGAGCAAGCCGTTGGTGCTCGGCAACGGTCCGCTGGTGGTGAAATCCGGTTTCCTGGACGCCAACGGTGCCGTGGTCGCCGACTCGGCGCCGCTGATGAACTGCGCCTCGCGCGGCGACGAGCCGGTCGTGACGGACCTGGCGGCTTGCTACAAGAAGAACGGCCTCGCCCAGTCCTACGCGGACATCATCCCGGCGGACCAGGCTTCGACGTTGCACCTGCTGGAGGCGTCGATCTTCACCGGGCTCGCGGTGCTGTTCGTGCTGGGCGCGGTCTGGGCCGTGCGCAGGCAGGTATGACCGGGTGGGCACCTATGCTGGGCGGCGTGATCGAGTTTCGCATCGATCGGCACTCCGGGGTGTCCACCTATCTCCAGATCGCCGCGCAGGTCAAGCAGGCCATGCGGATGGGGCTGCTCGGACCCGGCGACAAGCTGCCGACGGCACGGGAGGTGGTGGAGGCCACCAGGGTCAACCCCAACACCGTGCTGAAGGCGTACCGCGAGCTCGAGCACGAGGGCCTCGTCGAGGGCCGGCGGGGGATGGGCACGTTCATCACGGCGTCTCTGGCCACGGATGCCGCACGCGGACCGTTGCAGCAGGACCTGGACCAGTGGATGGGCCGCGCGGTGGACGAGGGTCTGTCTTCGGACGAGGTCGACGCGATCTACACGGACGTGCGGTCGGCGCACTACTGATTTCCCAGCGAATGGCCCCAAGAATGTCTCTTGTGGAGTGTGGATGAACGACAGTCCGGTGCACGCTAACGGCGTGGCCAAGCACTTCGGCCGCTTGCGCGCGCTCGACGACTGCTCGTTCTCGTTGCCTCCCGGCAGCGTCACGGGGCTCGTGGGGCCGAACGGGGCGGGCAAGTCGACGTTGCTCTCGCTGATCGCGGGGCTCGCCCGGCCGTCTCGTGGTTCGGTGAGCGTGCACGGGACTCCGGTGCGCGGCCGCATGCACCCTGACGTGTCTTTGCTGACGCAGAAACGGCCGCTGTACGAGCAGTTCACCGTGCGCGAGATGATGCGTGCCGGTGCGGCCATGAATGATCGTTGGTCCTCTTCACGGGCTTTCGAGGTGCTCGATCTCCTTGCGGGCGTGGACAAGGACGCTCAGGTGCGCACGCTGTCCGCCGGTGCGCGGACGCAGGTCGCTATTGCGTTTGCGTTGGGACGGTTGCCGAAGGTGTTGTTGTTGGACGAACCGTTGTCCGACCTCGACCCGTTGGCGCGCGACGAGACGTTGCGGATCGTCATGACCGATGTCGCTGAGCGGGGTACGACGGTGTTGCTGTCATCGCATCTTCTGACCGACCTCGGGGATGTGTGCGACCACCTGCTTCTGCTCGACGAGGGGCGCGTGCAGGTTTCCGGGGACATCGACGACATCCTGGCCGCGCACCAGGTCGTCGTCGGGCCCGCTGACGTGTCGTTGGAGACCGATGGTGTCGTGGTCGACTCGTCGCACACGGCGCGGCAGACGACTGCGTTGGTGCGCGGTGGATCGGTGCCTTCCGGTTGGGAGAGCACGCATCCCGACCTGGAGGGGCTGGTGATGGGGTATCTGCGAGCGTCCAGGACGCGGCGGTCGGTCCGTCAGTAGTTCCGCCGTTCGGGTGGGTTTGTCCTGATGGTCTAACGGCCGGATGCCGCTGTGCGATGACGCCGGTACCAGTCGTCGCGCCAGGGGAGCCGCCAGATGTTCGGCAGCAAGCAGAAGAAGATCGTGTCGCTCGAACAGACCGCGGGTGGGCTCCAGGCGCAGGTAAATCAGCTCAACGGTTACCTGCAACAGATCGGCGGGCTTGAGTACGTGCAGGTGCGTCAGCAGGTCGACCACATGCGAGCCGAACTGGCCGGGCTGCAGCAGGCGCACGCCACCGAGCGTCAGGTGCACCAGAAGGCCTTGACCATCGAGCGCCGGGAACACGACGAGGCTCTGGCGTTGCAGAAGAAGGGCTTCGAGCAGGGACTGGCCCAGCTTCGAGCGGAGCTGGCGGCTGCTCAGCAGACGCTGGTGCCGTTCACGGACGAGCTGCTGTTCCAGGACGCCGGCGTGTTCCGCTACCACCACCCGCTGGAGAACTCCGAACAGTACAAACGCCAGCTGGACCGCGTGCAGGACACGATGAAGCAGATGATCAGGGACAAGACCGCGGTCGTCGGCAGTAGCAACTTCACCTTCAACGGGTCGAGCCGGGAAGGCGCCAAGATGGTCGCCGACTGGTGCAAGCTGATGCTTCGCTCGTACAACGCCGAGGCGGAGAACAGCCTGCGGGTGATGAAGGCGGGGTCCGTCGACGCGGCCAAGAAGCGGTTGGTCCGCGCGGCCGAGGCGATCGAGAAGCTCGGCAAGATGCTGAGCATCGAGATCGATGACCGCTACGAGAAGCTGCGCATGCTCGAGCTGGAGCTCATGGCGGACTACCTGCAGAAGAAGCAGGAGGAGAAGGAGAACGAGCGCGCCGAACGTGAGAGGTTGCGCGAGGAGGCCAAGGCGCAGGTCGAGTTCCGGCGAGAGCTGGAGAAGCTCGACAAGGAGCGCAAGCACCTCGAGAACGTCCGCAAGGCGTTGCTCGCCAAGGGGGACGTCGCTGCCGCGGAGGAGCTCCAGTCCGAGTTGGACAAGGTCGTCGCGGGCATCGAGGGTGTGCAGCAGCGCGAGGCCAACATCCGCGCCGGGTACGTCTACGTGATCAGCAACCTCGGTGCGTTCGGACCGAAGATGGTGAAGATCGGGATGACGCGGCGCCTGCATCCCGAAGAGCGCGTGCTCGAGCTCGGTGACGCCTCCGTGCCGTTCCGGTACGACACGCACATCCTTTACTACTCGCACGACGCGGTGTCGCTGGAGACGGCCCTGCACCGTGAGTTGTCCAGCCGCAGGGTCAACCAGGTCAACATGCGCCGCGAGTTCTTCTACGCCACTCCCGAGGAGGTGCGTGAGTTGCTCAAGAAGCACGGTGGCCAGGTGCTGGAGTACGTGCTCGAACCCGAGGCGGCCGAGTACCGGCAGAGCGTTCAGGTGTAGAGGGCTTTGTGGGCGCCCTGGATCAGGGTTTTGTAGAGCTCGCCCGCGATGCCCCACCGGGTGAGCGCCGCCCGTGCCGCGTTCGCTCCCGCCGCGCCGTGCACGCCGCCACCCGGCCACGCTGAGGAGCCGGCGAGGTAGAGGCGGTCGAACGGGGTGTCGGCGCGGCCCAGACCCGGCACCGGGCGGAAGATCAGCTGCTGGTGGATGGCCGCGGTGCCGCCGTTGACCGAGCCGATCTCCTGCGGGCCGAGGACGCTTCGCTGCAGGATGCGGGAGCGGAAGCCCGGGGCGCGTTCCTCGATCATCAGCTCGATGCGGTCGGCGCGGCGCTTCAGGCGGTCCGGGGTCCAGCCGCCGCCGAGCGGTACGTGGGTGTAGGCCCAGGCGGCCTCGGTGCCGGCTGGGGAGCGTGACGGGTCGGTCGTCGTCATCTGGCCCATGACCATGAACGGGTTGCGCGGGACTTTGCCGCACGCGAGTTCGTGGGCGACGGTGGCGAGGCCGTTGACGTCGCCGCCGAGGTGGACGGTGCCTGCCTGCGCGGCTTCCGGGTTGGTCCACGGGATCGGGCCGGACAGCGCCCAGTCGACCTTGATCGTGTCGCCGTCCCACTGGAACTTCTTGAGGTCGTCGGCGAGCTTGCCGGGCAGTGCGTCGCCGCCGATGAGGTCGAGATAGAGGTTCGGGGCGGGGATGTCGGCGATGACGGCTCGGCGTGCGCGCACGGTGGAGCCATCTGCCAGACGCACGCCCACGGCGACACCGCGCGCGTGCAGAACGGAAGCCACCCGCGCGTTCGTTTCGATGCGGCCACCGAATCGGCGCACGAGCGAGGCGCTCAGCTCGCCCGCGCCGCCGCGCGGGACCGGGTTGCCGACGTCCTGCGCGAGCATCGCCAGCAGCCAGCCGAAACCCGCGCCGCCGGCCTGGTCCGGGCCGAGGTCTGTGTGCATCGTGTTGCCCGCCAACAACACACGGGCGCCTTCGCCCTCGAACAGCTCCTCGCCCAGACGGCGGACCGGCAGCGTGAGTGTGCGCGCCAAACGCAAGGCGTCACCGATGCCGGCGGCCTTCAAAAGAGAAAGGCCGCCACGAACCGGTGGGAACGGACGCAGCAGTGACTCCAGCACGGCGTCGCGGACGGACTGCCAGCGCGTGAACTCGGCCTGCCAGCGGTCGGCGTCGGCGTGAGCGAACGCGCCGACGGACTTCGCGGTGGTTTCGACCTCGCGAGAGAGGAGGGCCACGCGGTCGTCGGGCAGCACGTGGGCGAGCACGGCCGGTGCGTGTTGCCACTGCACGTCGAGGTTCAACGCTCCGATGACGGGCGAGCCGAGGCCGAGGGGGTAGAACGCGCTGTAGACGTCGTTCGTGAAGCCGGGCGCGGTGATCTCGGCCGACGTGACGGCGCCGCCGGGGGTGTCGCGCTGCTCCAGCACCAGCACGTCCCAGCCCGCGTCCGCCAGCAGGGCCGCCGCGACCAGGCCGTTCGGGCCTGAGCCGATGACGACCGCATCAACCTCGTTCACGCACGCCTCCCCATTGCTGTGACGACCTCGCTCAGCACATCACGTGCGTCGTGCTCGGGCCACCATTCCAGATCTTGGTGCGCGCGGGTGGTCCGCACCAGAGGCGCCTGATCGGCCATCCGGACCCACTCCGGGGTGAGCGGTTGCAGCCGGAGCTTCGCCGTCGCACCCGCCAGCTTCTCGATCACCGGGTACGGCACCGGGAGCCTCGCCGCGCCAACGCGGTCAGCGATCATCGGTGCGGTCAGCACCGGTTCGGAGGCGAGGTTGAACGCGCCCAACGCCCGGCGGCGCACTATCTCCACGATCGCGCGCGCCACGTCGTCGGAGTGCACGAGCTGCAGGCGCAGGCCGGTCCACAACGGCACGGGCAGCAACGGCAGCAGGCGAGGGGAGAGCCAACGGCTGAGGAGCCACCGTCGCAGCTGCTGCGCCGCTGACGCCTGGGCGATCCCGCACGGCCTGATGACCGTGCACGGCAAGGGATAGCGGCTGATCATCTCCTCCAGCCGCACCTTGTGCGCGCTGTACGTGCTGCCGGGGATGCCGGTCGTCGGCCACGACTCGTCCACACGCTCGTAGCGCGCCGCCGGGGCGTAAGCCGCCACCGACGACGCGCAGATCAGGTGTCCTACCTCTTCTTTGATGCAGGCAGCGAGCACGTGCTCGCTGCCGTCGACGTTCGTCTGGTGGTCGGTCGGTTTGATCGCCCACGCCAGGTGCACGACGACGTCGGCACCGCGGATGGCGTCCCTCAGCGATGAGAGAGCGCGCACGTCCACACCGACGTCCTCGAAGTCGAGGTGACGCCGGAGCGCGGTGCCGACGTTGCCGCTGCCGCCGGTGACGACGATCCTCACCCGAGCACCTTGCGGATCGCGTCGCGCGCCTTGTCCACCACGGCCACCAACGGCCCCAGCGCCAGGTTCGCGATCGGGCTCTCGACGCCGGGGTGCGGGCGGGTCGGCGCGATGGCTTCGGCGGCCTCCACCGCGCGCGCCATCCGTTCGAGTCGCTCTTGGTCGTGCACCTTGCGCAGCAGCGGGAACTCGGCCTGCTCCTCGTGGTCCGCGTGGGCGAGCACGTCATCACGGAGTTGCACGAGCAGAGTGTCGAAGCCCTCGGCCTCGGGCCCCATGTCGTGCATCGTGCTGAGGAGCTCCTTGGCGCGTCGCTCCTCCGCGACCCGTGCTTCCACGATCGGCTCGCCGCCGCTCACGCGCGCGATGGCGGGGTGGACGATTTCCTCCTCCGCGGTCTCGTGGACCGAAAGCAGTCGCACGAGCCGATGCCATGCGTCCTTGCGTTCGTCGCCAACGGCGGTCTCGACCTCGGCGAACAGGGTGCGGATGGTCTCGTGTTGCCGGTGCAGCAGCGTGATCACGTCATCAGCCATGCCGCTCGGGTACCCGAAATGTGATCGACAACGCCGTATCTCATTTCGTTCGGCGCCGAAGAACTAGCACACTCCGTAGTCGAGCGGTAGTCACATGAACCTAACAATCCTGTGTCACGTACCACATAGAGAGGCAATATGTGACCGATCAACGAATACTGAGCTACCGCTTAGTATGTTCGATCCTGATCTTTCGACAAGGACTGCTGCATGCCCTTCCGCCGCCGTGCACTGCCCACCGCCTTAGCGCTCGTCGTCCTCGTGGCCGGCTGTGGCGCTGGGGAACCTGAGAAACCCCAGGTGAAGACCGGTCCGGGCGTAACTGCGGACACGATCTCGCTCGGCATCCTCACCGACATGACGGGTCCGTTCAAAGCGTCCGCGATGACGCGCATGAAGGGATACGAGCTGTACCTGAAGCAGGTCAACGACCGCGGGGGAATCTGCGGTCGCAAGGTCGAGCTCAAGCTGAAAGACCACGCGTACGACGTGCAGAAGGCGCTCGACGCCTACTTCGACCTGGAACCGCAGGTCCTGGGTCTGCTGGAGCTAGCGGGCACACCGATGACCGCGGCGATCGAGCCCGACATCATGCAGACCCGCACGCTGACCGCGCCCGCCTCGTGGGCCGCGTCGCTGCTCGGCAACCCGCACATGATGATCGTGGGCACGACCTACGACCTCGACGTCATCAACGGACTTGATCACTACAAGCGCCGCGGTGTGATCAAGGAGGGCGACACGATCGGCCACGTGTACGTCACGGGCAGCTACGGCGACAACGCCGTCGAGGGCAGCCGGTTCGTCGGCCAGCAGTGGAACATGAAGATCGCCGAGCAGCCGATCGACGAGACCAGGGCTGACTTGACGCAGCAGATCGCCTCGTTGAAGGCCCAGGGCGCCAAGGCCATCGTGCTGAGCACCGCGCCCGCGCAGACCGCTGCCGCCGTGGGTGTCGCCGCGGCGATGAAGTGGGACGTGCCGTTCATGGTCAACGTCGTCGGCTACGACCCCGCGCTGCTGGAGTCGCCGGTCGCGGCCGCCGTCGAGAAGCAGGTGTCCGTGGTGACGTCCGTGGCGCCGTTCACCGGCACCCAGGCCGGCCCACGAGCGGTGGCGGCGGCGTTCAGCAAGAACTACCCCAACGACAAGCCCGCGCTGTACGTCGACCACGGCTACACGGTCGCGAAGGTGTTCCTCTCGGTCGTGGAGAAGGCCTGCAAGAACGGCGACCTCACGCGCGACGGCGTGCTGAAGGCGTTCCACGACACCAACGGCCTCGACACGCAGGGCCTCACCGGCACGCTGCACTACTCGCTGGTCGGCCGTCCCTCGTCCACCCAGTCGTACATCACCAAGGTCGACAAGTCGGCGCCCGGCGGTCTCACCACCGTCGAGGAGCTCTTCGAGTCCGAACTGGTGAAGGCGAAGGGCACCCGAGCCAAGTAAGCAAGGTCGATGAAGGGAACCTTCATCCACTTGAGGTGGATGAAGGTTCCCTTCA
>NZ_JYJG01000367.1 GCF_000955955.1 Lentzea aerocolonigenes | reverse complement strand
TGAAGGGAACCTTCATCCACTTGAGGTGGATGAAGGTTCCCTTCATCAGTTGCGGGGCAGGAATTGTCAGGGGCGCTGAGCACCATGGGGTCATGGAGCGAGGTAAGTGGGATGGCGTTGAGGGTCAGCTCTGGCAGCACAGCCGCTTCGGCGTGATCAGAGCATCGGAACTTGAGACGCTCGGAATCGGCCAGACGACGACGTACCGGCAATGCCAGCCCGGCGGCCGATGGCGTCATCTGCTGCCTGGAATCGTGTTGCTTGAACGCTCGCAGCCGACAACCAGGCAGCGAGTCGAGGCTGCGTTGATGTTCGCAAGACACGACGCTCTCGTCACAGGTCTCCAGGCGGCGCGCCTCTACAACCTGCGGGCTGGCCCGGAGCCGCAATTCGTGCACGTTCTCATACCTCACAAGTACTGTGTGCGCAGCTCCGGGTTCGCTGTGGTGGAACGGACGAAGTTCTTCCCGTCAGCGTACTTTCGCGATGGGATCCCACTGGCTCCTCCCACACGTGCCGTTCTGGACGGTGTGCGTCGTCTGCGGGACCTCGATCCCGTGCGCGCTCTGTTGATCGAATCCGTCCAAAGCGGGCTTGCTGGCGCAACCGAACTTCGTCGCGAGTTGGACACCGGCACCAAACGAGGGACTGCAGTGCCGAGACGAGTCCTGGACGAGATCGATCTGGGTGTGCGGTCGGTGGCCGAGGCAGACGCAGCGGAAATCTGGCACCAGGCAGGATTGCCGACACCGCATCGCAATGTCGTCATCGTCGACTCGCAGGGCAGCTACGTTGGCATGCCGGACACGTGGTGTGACGAGGTCGGACTCGCTTGGGAGATCGACAGCAACGAGTTCCACTACAGCAAACACGCCTACGCCAAGACGCTTGCACGCAACTCACGATATGCGGCCAGTGGCATCGCTGTTGTGCAGACTCTGCCATCGCGCCTGCGCATTGAACCTGAGGTCGTGATCGCGGAACTTCGAGCCGCCTACGCCGTTGCGTCGACCCGCCCCCGACCACCCGTACGCATAAGGAATCCAGAAGCAGCACGGCCACGAGCCTGAGGAACGATGAAGGGAACCTTCATCCACGCCAGGTGGATGAAGGTTCCCTTCATCCGTGGTGCTACTTGCCGAAGCCCGCCTTGCGG
>NZ_JYJG01000366.1 GCF_000955955.1 Lentzea aerocolonigenes | reverse complement strand
GTTCCCTTCATCCGTGGTGCTACTTGCCGAAGCCCGCCTTGCGGAGGGCGTCGGCCATGGAGCCGCTCGCGGGCGGCGGCGAGTTGCGCTGCTGGTTGCCGCGCTGCTGCCCACCGCGCTGTTGCGGACGCCCGCCGCGGTCACGACCGCCGCCACCGCCGCCCTGCTGCTTCGGCGCGGGCTTGCCAGGCTCGTCGGTCAGGCGCAGCGTCAGGCCGATGCGCTTGCGGGCCTCGTCGACCTCCAGCACCTTCACCCGCACCACGTCGCCGGACTTCACGACGTCGCGCGGGTCCTTCACGTAGGTGTTGGACAGGGCCGAGATGTGCACGAGGCCGTCCTGGTGCACGCCGATGTCGACGAACGCGCCGAACGCGGCCACGTTCGTCACGACGCCCTCCAGCACCATGCCGGGCTTGAGGTCGGCGATCTTCTCGACGCCGTCGGCGAACGTCGCGGTCTTGAACGCCGGGCGCGGGTCGCGGCCGGGCTTCTCGAGCTCGCGGAGGATGTCCGTGACCGTCGGCAGACCGAACTGCTCGTCGACGAACTTCTCCGGACGGAGCTTCGTCAGGACCGCGGAGTTGCCGATCAGCTCTGCGCCCGCCTCGGTCTGCATCTTCCGCACGACCGGGTAGGCCTCGGGGTGCACGGAGGAAGCATCGAGCGGCTCGTCACCGCCGCGGATCTTGAGGAAGCCCGCGCACTGCTCGAACGCCTTCGGGCCGAGCCGCGCCACGTTCTTCAACGCGGTACGGGTCTTGAACGGCCCGTTCTGGTCGCGGTGCAGCACGATGTTCTCCGCGAGACCGGCGGTGATGCCGGAGACGCGGGTCAGCAGCGGCACCGACGCCGTGTTGAGGTCGACGCCGACCGCGTTCACGCAGTCCTCGACCACCGCGTCCAGCGAGCGCGACAGCTTCGACTCCGACAGGTCGTGCTGGTACTGGCCGACACCGATGGACTTCGGGTCGATCTTCACCAGCTCGGCCAGCGGGTCCTGCAGCCGCCGGGCGATCGAGACCGCGCCGCGGATCGACACGTCGAGGTCCGGAAGCTCGGACGACGCGTAGGCGGAGGCCGAGTAGACCGAGGCGCCGGCTTCCGACACCACGATCTTGGTGAGCTTCAGCTCGGGGTGGCGCTTGATCAGGTCGGCGGCCAGCTTGTCGGTCTCGCGCGAGGCCGTGCCGTTGCCGATGGCGATCAGGTCGACGTTGTGCTGCTTGGCGAGCACGGCGAGCTTGGCGATCGACTCGTCCCAGCGGTTCGCGGGCACGTGCGGCTGGATGACGCCGTGCGCGACGACCTTGCCGGTGGCGTCGACGACCGCGACCTTCACGCCGGTGCGGTAGCCGGGGTCGAGACCCATCGTGGCGCGCGTGCCGGCCGGGGCGGCCAGCAGCAGGTCGCGCAGGTTCGACGCGAACACCTTCACGGCCTCGTCCTCGGCGAACTGGCGCAGGCGTCCGCGCAGATCGATGCCCAGGTGCACGAGGATCCGGGTCCGCCACGCCCACCGCACGGTATCGGTGAGCCACTTGTCGCCGGGGCGGCCCCGGTCGTCGATGCCGAAGCGAGCAGCGATCCGGACCTCGAAGGACGACGGGCCTTCTTCGCGCGGCTCCTCCGGCTCCAGGACGAGGTCGAGGACCTCCTCCTTCTCGCCGCGGAACAGCGCCAGGATGCGGTGCGACGGGAGCTTCGCGAACGGCTCGTCGAACTCGAAGTAGTCCGCGAACTTGGCGCCCTCGGTCTCCTTGCCCTCGCGGACCTTGGAGACGACGCGGCCGCGCGTCCACATCTGCTCGCGCAGCTCGCCGATCAGGTCGCCGTCCTCGCCGAACCGCTCGACCAGGATGGCCCGCGCGCCCTGCAGGGCGGCCGCCGCGTCGGCGACCTCCTTGGCCGGGTCGACGAACTTGGCGGCTTCTTCCTGCGGGTTCAGGCCCGGGTCGCCCAGCAGCGCGTCGGCCAGTGGTTCAAGACCGGCCTCCTTCGCGATCTGGGCCTTCGTGCGGCGCTTCTGCTTGTACGGCAGGTAGAGGTCCTCGAGCCGCGCCTTGGAGTCGGCGGCGAGGATCTGCGCTTCCAGGGCGTCGTTCAGCTTGCCCTGCTCGCGGATCGAGTTGAGGACGGCCGCGCGGCGCTCCTCCAGTTCGCGCAGGTAGCCGAGCCGCTCCTCGAGCGTGCGCAGCTGGGCGTCGTCGAGACCGCCGGTCGCCTCCTTGCGGTAGCGGGCGACGAACGGGACGGTCGCGCCACCGTCGAGCAGTTCGACAGCAGAGCTGACCTGGCCGCTGGCCACGCCGAGCTCGTCAGCGATCTTCTGGTGGATGAGCGTTGTCACAGCGCGCCATTCTGCCCGTTGTCCGATTCGACGTGGCACCGTGGCCTCATGACCATCGCCGAGGTCGTCCCTTCGCTGCTGTCGGGCCTGGCTGTTCCGGGTGCGGACAACACCCTGAACCTGCCGTCCTCCCGGCGTGTCGTGCTGCTGCTCGTCGACGGGCTGGGCCACGAGCTGCTGCGTTCGCACGCCGAGCGCGCGCCGTTCCTCGCGAGTCTCTCCAGCCGGGAGATCAACGCCGGGTTCCCGTCGACCACCGCCACCAGTCTCGCGTCGATCGGCACCGGGTTGCTGGCCGGTGAGCACGGCGTCGTCGGGATGTCGTTCTCGGTCGGTGACGAGGTGCTCAACGCGCTGACCTGGTCGCGTGCCGGTGACCACCACCACGACCTGCGCAAGGTGCTCGTGCCCGAGGTCGTCCAGCCGCACCCGACGGTGTTCGAGCGGGCCGCGGCGGCCGGGGTGGCGGTCAGCACGGTCGCCCCGTTGAACCAGCGGACGAGCGGGCTGACCCGTGCGGTGCTGCGCGGATCGTGGTTCCGCGGCGTGGCCGGGTTCGGCGACCTCGCGCTGGGCGCTGTCGCGGCGGTCCAGCAGGACCGCTCGTTCTGCTACGCCTACCACGCGGATCTCGACATGATCGGGCACCTCTACGGGCCCGGTTCCGACGAGTGGCTGCTGCAGCTGGAGTTCGTGGACGCGCTGGCTTCCCGGATCGCTGCCCGAATGCCGGCTGACTCCTTGCTCGTGGTCACGGCGGACCACGGCATGATCACCGCGGACGACCGGATCGACTTCGACACCGAACCCCTGCTGTGGGAAGGAGTCCGGGTGATCACCGGCGAACCGCGGGTGCGCTATCTGCACACCGAAAGTGATGAGGTGCTCGCAGTTTGGCGCGATTTCCTGGGGGATCGCGCGGACGTGGTGCGGCGTGAGGAAGCTGTCGACGCGGGCTGGTTCGGCCCGGTCAGCCCGTTGGCGCTCGACCGCATCGGGAATGTTGTCGTGGCAATGAAAAACTCGGCGGTGATCATTCGTGGCCAGGCGGAACCGTTGTTCAGCAAGATGAACGGGTTCCACGGGTCTCGAACCAGACAGGAATTGGCAATTCCGCTGCTGGTTCATGCCTCCTGAGGTCTCAAATGGTCAGTCGCGAGCATTCCGTCGTTATCTTCTGACGGTGACGGAAATCCGGCTGCTCGGACCTCTGGAGGTGTTCGCGGGCAGCGGCGAGCGGGTGCGGATCGGCAGCACGCGGGACCAGAAGGTGCTGGCGGCGCTGGCGCTCGCCGGCGGGCGGCTGGTCGCGCTCGACCACCTGGTGGCCGTCGCGTGGGACGCCGATCCTCCTTCCACCGCACGGCATCAGGTGCAGAAGTCGATCGCGTCGATGCGAGCGGTGCTCGGTTCCTCGGTGATCATCACGGACGGCACGGCCTACCGCGTCGTGGCCTTCGTCGACGTCGCGGCGTTCGAAGATCGCGTGCGGTCGGCCGCGGCCTTCGAACCCTCGCAGGCGGCCGCGGTGTTGCGCGAGGCGTTGGAGATGTGGCGTGGTCCGGCGCTGGCCGGGTTGACCAGCTCGGAGCTGCGGGTCGACGCCGACCGGTGCAACGAGCGGCGGATCTCGGTCACCGAGCGGTGTTGTGCCTTGGAGCTCGGGCTGGGGCGGCATCGCGAGCTGGTGCCGGAGATGACGGCGCTGGTGGCCGAGCACCCGTTCCGCGAAGGTCTGGTCGCGTTGCTGATGACCGCGTTGTACCGGTCGGATCGGCAGGCCGATGCTCTGGAGCTGTACCGGGTCACGCACCGGCGGCTCGTCGACGAGCTGGGCGTCGAGCCCGGTGCGGTGCTGCGCGAGGCGCACGACGCGGTGCTGGCACAGGACTCCGGCGTGGTCTCGTCCGTGGTGCCCAGACAGCTGCCTGCTGATCTGGTGCGGTTCACCGGCAGGGACGAGCATCTGGTGTCGCTGGACGCGTTGCTGGAGTCCAGTTCGACCGTGGTGATCACGTCGATCGCGGGTGTGGCGGGCGTGGGCAAGACCGCTTTGGCCGTGCACTGGGCGCATCGGGTCAGCGAGTCCTTTCCGGACGGTCAGCTCTACGTGAACCTGCGCGGGTTCGACGACGCGCCGCCGATCACGCCTTCCGAGGCGCTGACCGGGTTTCTGCGCTCGCTGGGCATCACCCAGGTGCCCGGCGCCGAGCTGGAGCAGGCCGCGCTGTACCGGTCGGTGCTGGCGCAACGGCGGATGCTCCTGCTGCTCGACAACGCCGTCTCCGAGGACCAGGTGCGGCCGTTGCTGCCCGGCAGTCCCGGCTGCGTCGTCGTGGTGACCAGCCGGAACGACCTGCGCGGGCTGATGGCCGTCGACGACGCGCATCGGCTGGAACTGGACGTGCTGACGCCGTCCGAGTCCGCCGCGTTGATCGGGCGGATGCTGGGCCCGGCGCGGGCGTCGGCCGAACCGGACGCGGTGGCGTCGCTGGCGCGGCTGTGTGGACATCTGCCGCTCGCGTTGCGGGTGGCGGCGGCGAACCTGGCGGCGTCACGGGACCGCGTGGCCGATGCCGTGGCGGCGCTGGAAGGCGACGACCGGCTGTCGAAGCTGGCGATCCGCGGTGACCAGCGGGGTGTCGTGTCGGCGGCTTTCGATCTCTCCTACCGTGAGCTGGCGGCGGGGCCCGCGCGGTTGTTCCGGCTGCTGGGGTTGTTGCCGCGCACCGACTTCACCGTGCACGCTGCTGCTGCTCTGCTGGGTGAGTCGCCAGCGTCGGCACAGGCGTGCGTTGCCGCGCTGGAGATCGCGAACTTGATCGAGCCGCACACCGCCGGCCGCTACCGCCTGCACGACCTGCTGCACCTCTACGCCCGCGGCCTCGGAGCGGATTCCGAGGCGCGACAACGGTTGTTCGACTTCTACGTGCTCACCGCCGACGCCGCACTGGACCTGCTGATGCCGGGGATGCTGCACGCCGAACGCCCGTCGCGCACGGTCGAGGTGCCGCCGTTCGGCGACCGCGACTCCGCACTGTCCTGGTTGGACAGTGAGCGGGACAGCATGGTGGCGCTGGCGTTCAGCGGCTGCTGGCACATGGCCGACGCGCTGCGCCGCTACCTCTGGTTGCGCAGCGACCACCAGACGGCCCAGGCGGTGTCGGCCGCCGCCCTGAGGCAGGCCGAGCTGGACGGTGACCTGCTCGGCCAGGCGACCATGGAGTCCGCGATCGGCACCGCCATCACGGGCAGGGACGCGGGAAGCGCGGTCGGGCACTACTCGCGCGCGGTGGAGTTGTACCGGGCGGCCGGCGAGGTGGTCGGCGCGCACCGGGCGTTGCACAACCTCGGCGCGTGCTACGTCGTGCAGGGCCATCCGATGAAGGCTCTGGAGGTCTACCGCGAGGCGTCCACGCACGATGCGGGCGCTCCGGAAGCCGCGCTGATGCTGATCATCGTCGGCCCGGCGCTCGTCGCGATCGGCGACCTGCACGAGGCGCTGGCGCACTACGACAAGGCGCTCGAGCTGGCACCCGACGACGTCCCGGCCCTGGGCTGGACGGCCGACGTGGCGCTGGCACTGGGCGACGTGTCGTACGCCCGCGACCTGATCGCCCGCGCCGCTGCCGGCGCCGCGGGCGTGCCGCACTGGGAGCTGTGCGTGCTGCACGACGAAGCCCTGCTGCACATGGACACGGGCGCGTCGGCTCAGGCGATGTCCGTGGCGACCCGGCTGCGCGACCAGGCCCTGCGCGCGTCCGCGAACTCGCACTACCTGCTGCGCGCGCTGGACGTCATCGGCAACGTGCACCGTCACGTGGGCCGGTACGACCTGGCGATCGCCTCACTGACCCGCGGGATCTCCGTGGCGGTGGACCGCGGGGTCGCCTACCAGGAGGCGTGGCTGCGCGTGTCGCTCGCGCGCGCTCTCCTCGCCGCCGGGGACACCGCGGAGGCCGCCCGGCACGCGCACCTGGCTCTGGAACTCGCTGTGGCACGCGGCTTCCAGGTGATCCGCGCCCGCGCGCTGACGACGCTGTCCGTGCTCGAGCGGGAGTCGTTGCTGGAGGAGGCGCTGGAGATCGCCCTGTCGACCGGCCACGCGCTGGCACAGGCCGAGGCGTGGTCCTTTTCGGGCGAACACGAGCGGGCGGGGGCGATCTTCCAGCGCTGCACGGGTTCGGCCGCGCACGCCCCGGCCGGCGTGCTGACACTCGAGCCTTCTTGTACGTTCTGCTCGTGACGATCTCATTGCCCGGACCGGTCGCCTTCGTTCTCGGCGGTGGAGGGAGTCTCGGCGCGTCGCAGGTCGGCATGCTGCGCGCGTTGCGGGAACACGGTGTGCGGCCCGACCTCGTGGTCGGCACCTCCGTGGGGTCGGTGAACGGGTCGTTGCTCGCGCTGGACCCCGAGAAGGCGGCTGAGCGGCTGGCCGTGATGTGGGAGGGGATGACCCGGCAGCGGGTGTTCCCCGGCGGACCCATCGCGCAGCTGCGGTCGTTGCGGACCAACAAGACCTACCTGTTCCCGAACACAGGTCTGGCCGACGTGCTGGCCGAAGGGCTTTCCGGGTGTTCTTCGTTCGATGCCCTGACGTTGCCGTTCGGTGCGGTCTCGGTGGACTGCGTGACGGGTGAGGCCGTCAACATCACGTCCGGGTCGCTGGTGCCGGCGATCCTGGCCAGCGCGGCGATTCCCGGGGTGTATCCGCCGGTGCGCATCGGTGACCGGGTGCTCTACGACGGCGGCGTGCTGGCGAACGTGCCGATCCGGCAGGCGCTGGCGATGGGCGCGCAGTCGTTGGTGGTGCTGGATTGCGCGTTCCCCGGGCATCTGCCGACGGTGCCGGAGACGCTGGCCGAGACGTTGTTGTTCTGGGCGACCCTGGGCATGCGGAACCAGGCCGTGCTGGAGGTGGAGCTGGCGTCGCAGCACGCACCCGTGCTGTACCTGCCGGGGCCGCCCGTGCAGGCGGTGACGCCGCTGGACTTCTCGCACACCGCGGAACTGGTGGAGGCCTCCTACATCGCGTCGACGGCGTTCCTGACGTCGGTGGAGATCGCGGGCGCCGGGTTGTACGGACACCCGTCCCACGGTTAGGGCTGAACGGGTGAACGGTGAGGTTCCTGCTAACGGACAACTGTCCTGGCCGGACTTACCCGACACACCTTGAACGAAGTTCGATCGTGCTCGGCGGACGCGGTCATGGCCTGGGAGTGCGCCATGAACTCTGACGACGTCGTGTTGACGACTGCCGAACAAGAGCTGGTCGAGGAGATCGAGAACGGTGGGCGCGTCGTCTTCGCCGGCGCGGGGCGAGAGATCCGCGGCAGGGTCCTCACCCGTGAGCTGCTGCGCACCAAGGAGATCCGGGTGCGCAAACTGTGCATGTCCGATGTGCGGCTGACCGGAGAGATCGACCTGGAGGCCGGCGACGTCGGCTTCCCAGTGCGGTTGGACCGGTGCACGTTCAACCAGCCGCCGGTCCTCGAGCAGGCGAACATCGCCGGGCTGTACCTGGTCGAGTGCACCTTGCCAGGTCTGCGCGCCGCACAGGTCCAGGTGAGCACCAGCCTGTCGCTGCGCCACTGCACGGTGTCGGGCCGGATCGATCTGATGGGTGCCCACGTGACAGGGCAACTGGTGTTGCGCGGCTGTCACGTCGACGGACGCGGCGGGGAGGCGATCAAGGCGGACGGCCTGCACGTCGACCAGGACCTCATCTGCTCGGACGGGTTCAGCGCCGACGGCCAGACGCGGATGATCGGCGCGGTGATCGGCGGTCAGTTCATCTGCGAGGGTGCGGCCTTCCGCAACCACGGTGACAAGCCGACGCTGGAGCTCAACGGGCTGGTGGTCAAGGAACACGTCTTCTGGCGCGAGGGTTTCACCGTGCACGGCCGGGTCAACCTGCGAGGCGCCCAGATCGAAGGTTCGCTCGACTGCCATCGCGCCCACTTCGCCAACCCGGGCGACCTGGCGCTGGAAGCGGTCGGCATGCACGTCCACCAGGTGGTCAAGTTCTCGGCCGGATGCAGGGTGGACGGTGAGATCAACCTGACCGGATGCCGGGTCGGCGGCTGGGTGGACTTCACCGGAGGCGAGTTCGTCAACGAAGGCCGCAAGGCGGTCGACCTGGCGCGGGCGTCGATCGCGCAGAACCTCATCTTCCAGTCCGGTGCCGTGGTCAAGGGCAAGGTGCTGCTGGCGGGCGCCGACATCGGGGGAAGCCTGTGGGCGCAGGGCGGACGGTTCGAGAACGAGACGGACACGGCGATCGACGCCACCGGCATGCACGTCCACCGCGACGTCCTGCTGTCGGAGAAGACGCTGGGCTCGGTCGCGGACACGGACGGGTTCCTCGCACGAGGACGGGTGGTGCTGAGCGACGTCCGGGTGGGAGGCAACCTGGACTGCGCCGGCGGCAGGTTCGTCAACCCGCAGCGAGAAGCGATGATCGCCCGCGGCATCGCCGTCACCAGGGATGCCTTGCTGCGAAACGGGTTCGTCGCCGAGGGAAGGGTCGACCTCGCGGACGCGACGGTCGGCGGGTCCCTGGATCTCACGGCAGCGCGGCTGGGGGAGCGAGGAGAGGCGCTGCGGTGCGACCGGGTGGCGGTCGGTCAGTCGGTGTCCTTCGTCAAGGTTCGCGCCGAGGGCTCTGTGCACATGTGCAACGCGCGGATCGGTGCCGACGTCTCGTTCGCGGGCGCGGCCTTGATGGGCTCGAAGACGGCGCTCGAGCTGAAGGGTTCGGTGATCGGCAGCACGTTGCGGCTCAAGTTCGCGGAGCGGCCCACGGGAATGCTGAACTTCTGCCGGTTGCGGGTGGCGACCCTGGACGACCGGCAGAGCGACTGGCCGGACGAGGCGAAGCTGAACAACTTCGTCTACAGCGCACTGCGTGAACGGTCCACGGACGTGACGAAGCGGATCGCCTGGTTGCAGCGGCAGCCCGAGTACGTGCCGCAGGTCTACCAGCAGCTGGCGTCGGTCTACTCGGCCGCCGGTCAGCACCACGAGGCCGCCAAGGTCTTGATCGCCGGGGAGGACCAGCGTCGCTGTGAGCGCAAGAGCTTGCCGGGAAGGGTGCACCGGACGCTGTGGTGGATCCTGAAACCCACCGTTGGCTACGGCTACCGGCCGTTGTGGGTGCTCGGGTGGCTGGCTGGCCTGGTCGTCGCGGGTGGCGTCGTCTTCCACCTGCTGGGGCCCGGCAGCTTCCTCTCGACGAGGACCGAGGTCCCCAACACGCGGTTCGACCCGTGGCTCTACACGATCGATCTGCTGTTGCCCGTGGTCAGCCTCAAGCACAGCGATCTCTGGGTGCCGCTCGGCGTCGCGAAGTTGTGGTCGCTCTTCTTCACCTTGATCGGGTGGGTGCTGGCGATCTGCCTCGTGACCGGTGTCGGCCACCTCTTCAAGCGTGACCGCTGAAGACATCGGCTCATTTGGATGCTTTTTCGATTCAGTTGGTCGTGTAACTCAGTCATACCTCCGAGGACCTATTGAATTTCAGCGGCTGAGTGGCGTAGACCTTTGCGCGGTAACACCGAGCACGTCTTCCTACCGCCGCAGGAGGCGTCCACCAGGAGGCTGGCTCGTGCGCAAAACACTGCGTCGTCTCGGCGTGTTGATGACCGCCGCTCTACTCGTTGTCGGCGTGAGCACTCCGGCACAGGCCGAGGTGCTGCATCCGCGGCAGGACTGGCTGCGGGCGTCGACGTCCGGTCTGTTCCTGCACTGGGGGATGCGGACGAATCCGGGCTACACCAGTTGTAGCGCTTGGGAGTCCGCTGTCACCGGCGGTGGCTGGTCGGCCAAGTACTGGGTGGACGAGGCGAAGAAGCTGCATGCCCAGTACCTGGTGCTGGCGTCGTTCCACTCGCGCCTGGGCTACGCGCGTGCCTGGCCGTCGTCGATTCCTGGCTCCTGCGCGACGAAGCGCGACTTCCTCGGTGAGCTGATCGACGCCGCAGACAAGGAGGGCCTGAAGGTCATCAACTACATGACCGACGACCCGCAGTGGCACGACGAGGGCGGGCACGAGTGGCTCGACTCGGCCGCGTACTCGAAGTACAAGGGCAAGACGGTCAACCTGCAGGAGCGGCCCGGGTTCGGGCAGTTCAGCTACGACAACTTCGTCGAGGTCATGCAGCGGTACCCGAAGCTCGCCGGGTTCTGGATCGACAACGACAACGCCTACTGGGAGCAGAACGGTCTGTACGAGCGGATTCGTCACGACCGGCCGGACATGGTCCTCAGCAACAACAACGAGGACACGCCGATCATGGACACGATCAGCAACGAGCAGAAGACCGGCATGACGCCTTCCT
>NZ_JYJG01000365.1 GCF_000955955.1 Lentzea aerocolonigenes | reverse complement strand
GAGGACACGCCGATCATGGACACGATCAGCAACGAGCAGAAGACCGGCATGACGCCTTCCTACGACTACCCGCAGGCGGTCTACACGGCGGCGCCGCGGCTGATCGAGGCGTGCTTCAAGCTGCCTTCCGGTGGTGCGTGGTGGTATTCGGGGTCGAACTCCACTGTCGACTACAAGCTGACTCTGGGCCGGTTGATCACGAACGCGGGGTCTGACGTCAAGGCGTTGATGGCCGAGACCGCGATGGTCAACGGCAAGTTCCCCTCGAACCAGGCCACGTTCAACAACTTCACCGATTCGTACCTGCGCGAGATCTGGGAGTCGATCGGCGGCACCGCCGGTGGCGGGTACCTGAACGGCGGCCTGAAGCCCGGGTTCTGGAACGACGGCGCGCACGGTGTGACGACCGTGTCCAAGGCCAACCCGAACCTCAACTACATCCACGTGATCACCAAGCCGTCCGGGTCCACGCTGAAGGTGCGGGACAACGGTTACAAGGTCTCGCGCGTCACGAACCTGCGGACCGGCGCGGTGGTGTCGTTCTCGCAGTCCGGTGGCACGCTGACGCTTTCCGGTGTGTCGTCCTGGGACCAGTACGACACGGTGTTCAAGGTCGAGACGGCCGGGCGTGAGGGGATCATTCCTCCGTCGTCCTACACGATGAGCGCGTCGGCTTCCGGTTCCGGCCACCCGGCTTCGGCCGCGGCGGACGGCAACTACCAGACCTACTGGGACGCAACGAGTGCGGGCACGGTGTCGCTGCGCTTCGACCTCGGCTCGGCTCGCAAGGTCTCGTACGTCGCCCTGAACCAGCGCGAGGACTCGACGACCTACCCGGCCTCGGGATCCGCGCGCATCAAGAACTACAACGTCTACACGTCCAACGACGGTTCCAATTGGACCAACGTGAAGTCCGGCTCGTTGCCGAACCACCGCGGTGTGCAGTTCATCGACCTGCCTGCTGGGACCACCGCGCGGCACATCCGGGTCGAGAAGACCTCGACGCAGGGCAAGGCGCAGCTGCGGATCGACGAGGCCTGGCTCGGGTCTTCGTATGCCGGTGGTGGCGGAGGCGAGCCCACGCCCGAGACGCGGTACGAGGCCGAGAACGGCGTCGTCACCCAGGGCGTCGTGGAGTCGAACCACGAGGGCTTCTCCGGCACCGGCTTCGTCAACTACGACAACGTTTCCGGTTCCGCGGTGGAGTTCAAGGTCATGGCCGATGCGGCGGGTCCGCGCACTGTGACGCTGCGGTTCGCCAACGGCACCACGGCGAACCGGCCGCTCGACATCTCGGTCAACGGCCAGCTGGCGGTGGACGAGCAGGCGTTCGCGGGCACCGGCGCGTGGACGACCTGGCAGTCGGTGACGGTGACTCTCGATCTGGCGGCGGGGGAGAACACGGTCCGGGCTGTTGCCACCACGGCGAACGGCGGACCCAACCTCGACTACCTGGAGATCTAGGCGGTCAGGGCGCGTTCGATGTTCTGCTCGGCGATTTCCCGCATCGCGGCGCGGTGCGGGAAATCGCCGTCCAGGAGCCTCAGCGGACCCTCCACAAGGGACAGGTACTGGGCCAGTCGATAGAGGCTCATGCGCTGTGGGTCCAGGCCTTTCACCGGTCGGTAGTGCCGGCCGAACCGCAGCTCCAGGAACACGTGCTCCCACTCGACGTCGAAGAACATCACGCCCTCGATGTCGATCAGCACAGGTCTGCCGTCGGCCACGAGAACGTGGTCGGGGCCGAGCTCGCCGTGGATCAGCCCGTATTCCGGCCGTGGCTCGATCGTCGCATGCCGTTGCCGCAGCTGGGTTTCGAGCCGTTCGCGCTCGGCGGCGATGCGCGGCACCCGCTCGCAACACTCCGCCAGGTGTTTGAGCGCTCGCTCCAGCACGACATCCGGCACGGGCGGCGCGTCCTCCGGCTGGAGCGCACTCGGGCGGCCGTAGCGCGGGCTCGTGCGCTGATGCACGGCTTGAAGGTCATCCCACAACCGTTCAAGCGCCTCAGTGTCGTGGTCGAGAAGCTTCTCCAGGAACTCGCCGCCCAGGTCCTCGACGACGATCGTGTCGCGGTCGACCAAGACGAGGCGCGGCACGCACGCGCCGGCCTCGGACAGCGCGGTGTGCGCTGTGAGGAACAGGTCGCGTCCGCTTGCGTTGCCGAACAACGGGTCGTGCTCGTGCGTCGGCCAATAGTCCTCGGACGCACGCCACACATAGGCGATGCCCGTCGTGCCGTCGTCGAGCGTCAGCCGGTAGACGCCCTTCTTGCTCCCGCCGTGCAGGCGGGTCACGTCGCGCAGCTCCCGCCCGTATGCCGCCTGCGCGATGTCCTTCAGGTCGGCGACCCCCAGATGTGCCACGTTTCGAGACGTTAGGGGGAGGTGCGTGAAACTGGTGCCAGCCGCGGGCTAGCCGGCCTGCTGAGTGGCGCACGAAGATCTGGTGTCAGCCGGCGGACTGGATGGTGCGTGGGTGTGTGACACCTGGTGCTGGCCGGGACCGGGTGGCCTGCGGGGTTGTGTGCTGGGGTGCGTGAAACCTGGTGGCAGCCTGTGTCAGGTGGCTTCGTGGGTTGTGCCGGGTTGCTGGGGGCGTGCGCGGGGTGCGTGAAACTGGTGCCAACATCGGCGAGGCGGGCGGACACGAACAGGTATGACGACCGAAGACGACCGCGCGCTGTGGTCGCAGGCCGCTGGGGGTAGTGCCCACGCCTTCGGAGTGCTGTTCGACCGGCACGCGAAGGCGGTCTACAACCACTGCTTCCGGCTGACCGCGTCCTGGGCCGAGGCCGAGGACCACCTGCAGGCCACCTTTCTCACGGCCTGGCGCAGGCGGGGTGACGTGCGGCTGGAGCGCGAGTCGGCGTTGCCGTGGCTGCTCACGGTGGCGACGAACGTGGTGCGCAACGAGCAGCGTTCCTTGAGCAGGCGGATCAAGAACCTGCGGCGGGTGGGGGAGGAGCGGCCGATGCCCGACCACGCGGACCTCGTGGCGGAGCGGCTCGACGACCAGCGGCGGATGAAGGAACTGCACGCAGCTGTGGAAGGGCTGCCGCGCAACGAACGTGAGGCGCTCGCGCTGTGCGTGTGGGCCGAGGTGTCGTACGCGGACGCCGCCGCGGTGCTCGGCATCACCGAGGGCAGCGTGCGGGCGCGGGTCAGCAAGGCCAAGTCCAAGCTCCAGCAGCACCGGGAGCTCGTGCACACCGGGGAGGACCGATGACCAGCATGCTTCCGCCCACTCGCGACCTGCCGCCGGGCCGCCACACGCAGATCCGCGCGGAGCTCGAACGTGCGGCCGGCGGGCGCGGGCGCTCCCGGCTCACCGTGCCGATCCTCGCCGCCGCGGCCGCGGTGTTCAGCGTGGCGGCGGGCGTGGTGTTGCTGCGGCCGGCACCTTCCGACCCGACGCCTCTCGTCCAGATCACATCGCCGGCTCCGACCTCCGCCCCGGTCGACTTCGGGGTGCCGCCGGAGACCGTCGCGGCGATCACGGAAGGGTGCGCGAAGGCGGGTGGGGTCGCCACGGCGACGCTGCGCCAGCTGGTGCTCGACGAGCCCCGGTGGGCGTTGCTCTACACCGACGGCGACGCATTGAGCTGCCACATCGGTGAGGGACGCGATGGATACAGCGTTTTCGCGATGAGGGGCGACACGAGGTGGCTGGCGGGGCACTTCTCGGTCGACGAGATGAGCTCCGCCGCGGGCGGCGACGCTCCGGGTGTCCAGCGCGGCGAGGCGGGGAAGCGCGGCTTCCACCAGGTCGGCGGGCGCGTCAGCGAGAGGGTCGCGCGGGTGACGCTCAGCGCCGACAACTTGGTTGTTGACGCCAAGGTCGTCAACGGCACCTATGCCGCGCGGATCTACTACCCGTCGACGTGGCGTTTCCCGGAGAACGGCCCGTCACCCGTCGTCCGGGTCTACGACGCGGCGGGGAACCTGCTCGGCAGCAGCGACACGTCGTGGCAAACGTGCTACCAGAACCCGCAGACCGGCGAGCTCGTCGGCAGCGTCCGGCAGCAGCCGACGGACCAGTGCCAGCCCGCGACGCCGTGGAAGTGAGGCCGCTAACGGCCGCTACCAACCGGTTGGTCTAAGCGACATACTGGTTGGTATGACGACTGTGGCGAACTTCGGCGGCACCAGCCACTACGCGGACCTCGACGGGCCCGTGCACTGGGTCGACTTCGGCGGACCGGACGACGGGCCGAAGATGGTGCTCGTGCACGGGCTCGGCGGCTCGCACCTGAACTGGGCGTTGCTGGCGCCGTTGCTCGCCCAGAAGGCGCGGGTCGTGGCCGTCGACCTGGCCGGGCACGGGCTGACGAACCCCGAGGGCCGCAAGACCACGGTCCAGGCCAACGCGGGGCTGCTCGGCCGGTTCATCGAGGAGATCGTCCAGGAGCCGGTCGTCCTGGTCGGCAACTCGATGGGCGGGATGATCTCCCTGTTCCACACGGCTTACCACCCCGAGCTGGTCAGGGGCCTGGTGCTGGTGGACCCCGCGCTGCCGATGGTGTTCGGGACGCGGCCGGACCCGACGATGCTGAGCACGTTCTTCATGTACTCGGTGCCGGGCCTCGGCGAGCGGTTCCTGGCCAAGGCCAAGACCGTCCCGGCGCGCCGGCAGGTCGAACGGCTGCTGGAGCTGGTCTGCGCTGACCCGTCGGGCATCCCCGAGGAGCTCAAGCAGGCGAGCGAGCACCTCATCGGCGAACGGGCCAAGGTCGAGGGGCTGGACACGGCGTTCCTCGCGGCCGCGCGCAGCACCGTGTTCACGACGTCGAAGCGCGGCGCCTACTACGCGGCGATGAAGAAGTTGCGGGTGCCGGTGTTCCTGATGAGCGGCGACCGGGACCGGCTGGTCAACGTGGCCGCCGCTCGTTACGTGGCCAGGAAGCATCCGCACTGGCGCTACGACGAGTACGCGGGCGTCGGTCACGTGCCCCAGATGGAGATTCCCGAGGTCGTGTCCGAGCGGGTCCTGGCCTGGATGGACGCCAACCGCTTGATCACCGAAGCGAGCTGACCGAGCGTGAGCCGCTCCCGCAGCACAGGGGCGGCTCCGGTCAGCACGAAATGATCAGAATGCTGCTCCACGCCGGTCAGCTGGATGCCGCGTGGCAGGTCCGGCACGGCGAACACGCGCGCCGGCAGCCACTTGTGCAGCTTGACGTGCAGGTCGGAACCGACCAACCGGACGGTCAACGGGAACCAACTGACCGGTTGTAACTCCGGAATGTCCGAAATATTCACTTCGACGCGGAACTCGACCGGCGACGACACCAGCGTCGCCGGCGGGTTCACGTGGACGTCGCGGCACACGACGGTCGCGCGGCGAGCACGCCAGCGCGACCACCGCACGTTCTCCAGCTCGATGCGGACGTCGTCGACCTGGCCGAGCGCCAGTCCGAGGGCGCCCAGCCGTGCGTCGAGTTCTACTACGGTCAGGTGCAGGTCGTGCGCACCCGCCTGAACCGTCACATCGTGTCTCAGGCCTTGGTCTCCGGCTTCACACCATTGGTCGTCGCCTTGGCAGGAGCCTTCACCGTACGTGGCTTGGGAGCGGGCTTCGACGCAGCCTGCACCGCGGCCTTCGCAGCAGCGGCCTTGGCCTCGGCCTTCTCCTCGGCCTCGGCGGCCAAAGCGACCATCTCGTCGAACCCGGCGCGGATGCCGTCGGCGAGCAGCTGCACGTCCGGCACCCCGTCGAAGTCCGCGTTGATGCCGAACGTGAACTTGTCCAGGTAGGAGAAGATGCCGACGGTGATCCGGATCGTCGACGCGACCGGCACGTACGGGAACATCTCCACCAGCGGGCGGCCGAGCATGTAGAGCGGGATCCGCGGGCCGGGCACGTTCGTGGTGACCGTCTGCAGGATCTGCTGCGGGAACCGCATCGCCGTGCGGGAACCCAGCGCCATCAACGTCGGCGCGGCGAAGTTCGACAGGTTCGTGATCACGTCCGCACCGGCGGCCTGACGCGAGCTCTTGAGGTCGTCCATCTGCGAGCGGATCGACGCGAGCCGCTTCACCGGGTCCGCCTCACCCACGGGCAGGTTCACCAGAACAGCGCTGACGCGGTTGTTCAGCTCGTTGTGCTGGTCGGACTTGCGCATCGACACCGGCACCATGGTCCGCACGACCATGCCCTCGGTCAGCTCGCCGCGCTTCTCCAGCAGATCCCGGAAACCACGCGTGATCGCGGTGAGGATGACGTCGTTGACCGTGCCACCGGCGGCAGACCGCACCTTCTTGATCTCGGCGAGGTTCGCCCGCGCCCAGACCCAGCGGCGGTGTGGCCCGATAGGACCGTTCAAAGAGGTGGCCGCACGCGTGACCAGGCGCCGCGCGGTACCGGGAAGAGAACCGAGAACGGTCTTGCCGAAGTCGAGGATCTCGTTGAGCGACCGCATGTTCCGCGCGATGGCGGGCAACGCGGAGAGGTGCTGCACGGGCGTCACGACGGCGTCGCGCACCCCGTCGACCACGAGGTCGAGCGTGGACGGCGTCGGGGTGGGCTTCCACTCCTTCGGCTCGGGCAGCGCGGTCTCCTGCTTGAAGTCCAGCAGCAGCTGCAGCATGTCCGTTCCGGACACTCCGTCGATCATGCAGTGGTGGACCTTGGAGATGATGGCCCAGCGGCCGCCTTCGAGTCCCTCGACGAGCCAGGCCTCCCACAGCGGCTTCTTGTCGTCGAGCTTCTGCGCGAAGAGCCGGCCCGCGAGGTTGCGCAGCTGGTCCTCGCCGCCCGGCGACGGCACCGCGGTGTGCCGCACGTGGTAGAGGATGTTGAAGTGGTCGTCGTCGACCCAGACCGGACGGCCGACGTGGAACGGCAGGGCCTTCACCTTCTGCCGATAGCGCGGCACCTGGTCGAGCCGCGACACGAAGAGGCGGATCACGTCGCCGTATGACGGCGCCGGGCCGTCGAAAACCAGGACGGAACCGACGTGCATGGGCACGTTCTCGTCCTCGATGAAGTAGAAGCCTGCGTCCAGTGAGCTCATCCGATCCACTTGAAAAATGGTAGAGCAGCTTTCCTTCTGAATCGACGTCCATGCAGGTGAGAGGCACTGCACACGTGTGAGGTTGCCAACGTGTTACCTGGACGTGGCGAATCGAGACTCGAAAGTACTGGCGAAAAGATCGTTCACGAAACATCATGGACTCACTGGGCAACGCCGCCCAGGGCGCCGGCTCGGGGTTGTCGACGTGTGGGGAGGCTCCTATGTCTGCCGTACCTTCAGACGAAGTCTTCGACTTTGCTGCTCCTGGTTCTCCCCTTCACCTCGTCAGAGGAAGCGCGCCGGGACTGTTCTGGTACCTCACCGAGCCCACCCGCTGCGCCCTGGACGTCGGCGAGTTCGTCGCCACCCGGTCGATGCTGCGCGGTGCGCCGGCGGGTGACGGTCACCCCGTTCTGGTGTTTCCCGGCCTCGGAGCCGCTGACTCGTCCACGGTGATGCTGCGCCGCTTTCTGTCCGGTTTGGGCTACCAGGTCAACCCGTGGGGCCTGGGGCGCAACATCGGTCCGACGCGCAAGGCCGTCGACGGCATGCACGCGTTGGTGAAGAAGGTTTCCGACGCACACGGCGGCCCGGTTTCCATCGTGGGCTGGTCGCTCGGCGGGATCTTCGCCCGCGAGATGGCGCGCGACCACCCGCACCGCGTGCGCCAGGTGATCACGATGGGTTCGCCGTACAACATGTCGGATCCCGTGCAGTCACGCGCGATGCCGGCGTTCGCGTTGTTCTCGCGGCTGCACATCCCGAAGGACGAGTTCCCGCCGCTGGAGTCGACCAGGCCGCCGATCCCGGTGCCCGCCACGTCGATCTACTCCAAGACGGACGGGATCGTCTCGTGGGAGTCGTGCGTCGAGGAACCGGGGCCGCGCAAGGAGAACGTCCAGGTGTCGTCCTCGCACCTGGGATACGGGTTCAACTCCACCGTCCTGTGGGTGGTGGCAGACCGGCTGGCGCAGGCGGAGGGCACGTGGGCACCCTTCGCCGCGCCGCCCGGGATGGCCCGTCTCTACCCGCGGGCCGCCTGACTCACTTCGTCATCGGCTTGCCGTTCGCCGTGACGTTGGTGAACTTCAGGCCGTCGACGTTCTTGACGGTGTTGGTGGTGGAGCTGACGGTGAACTTGGAGTCCTTCAGCTCCAACCCCTTCACGTGTTCCTGAGAGAGGCCGGACACGTCGAGCACCTTGGAAGCCTTGGTGCTGCTGCAGTTCGAGACGTAGAACGGGCCGAACTTCGGCACGTTGCCGCCCGTCTGCGAGTTGTAGGTCGTGGTCACGTAGACGAACGAGCGCTCGAACACGCCGGACACGCTGTCCAGGTTGATGTTCTGGGAGAAGCCGCCGCGCTTGGTGTTCGACTTGACGTACAGCGCGAACTTGGTGGCACCGACGCAGTTCAGCTTGTAGCCGTAGACGTTGCGGATGCCGCCGGTCTGCTCGGAGCCGCACGTGATGGCGCCCCAGTTGCCGTTCATGCGGCAGTTGACGACGACGAGGTTCTGGCACGGCACGTTGACGCGGCGGCCGTCCTCGTCGCGGCCCGACTTGATGGCCACGTTGTCGTCGTGGGCGCCGAGGTCGCTGTTGGCGATCACGATGTGGTCGCACGACTCCGGGTCGCACGCGTCGGTGTTGCTGGAGGCCGTCGACGGGTCGGTGTGCACGTCGTCGACCGTGACGTTCTTGCAGAGCGTGGGGTGGATCTGCCAGAACTTGGGGTTCTTCAGCGTGACGCCCTGGATCAGCACGGTGTCGCACGAGTACGGCTCGATGAACGTCGAGCGCATGTTCTTGCCAGAGCCGGGAACCACGCGCTTCTCGGGCGGAGTTCCCTTGGCCACCAACGACTCCAGGTACGCGCGGTCGCTGCCCTTGTTCCAGGAACCGGTGGCACCGGAGTCGAGGGTGCCGCGACCCGTCAGAGCGATGTTGGTCTGCTTGTAGGCGTAGACCATGGGGGAGCGGTTCATGCACTCGATGCCCTCGTAGCGCGTCAGCACCGTCGGGAACTTCGAGGCGTCACCGGAGAACTTGATGAGCACCCCGTCTTCCAAATGGAAGTCGACGTTGCTCAGCAGGTGGATCGCGCCCGTGACGTAGGTGCCCTTGGGGACGATCACGTGGCCGCCGCCGGCCGCGTTGCAGGCGGCGATGGCCTTCTTGAAGGCTTCGGTGTTGTCGGTCTTGTTGTCGCCCTTGGCGCCGTACGCGGTCGCGTCGAAGTTCTTGTCGGGGAACGACGGGAGCTTCGTGTTCCGCACGATCTCGTTGGCCGCGGGCCAGGGCAGTTCGGGGACCGCTGCCGAGAGCGGGACCGCGAGCGCGGTCCTGGCCAGCACCGGCGTGGCGATGGCGGCCACGACGGAGGCTTTCATCAGCAGTCGGCGGTTGATCCTGCCGTCCATTCGACGTCCTCTTCCACAGTGAAGGCAACGTTGAGCGGCGGCGTTTCAGAAAAGACTGTAAACGTTTGCGGTCCAGCTCACAACAGTCGGTGCGCGGCCAGCGCCAGGCGGATCCGTCCGACGTCTGACACGTCGAGGATCTTGCCGATCTGCTCCAGGCGGCGGGACACGCTGCTGTGGTGCAGGTGGAGGAGGTCGGCGGCACGGCGGAGTGACCCGGTGGTGCAGTAGGCGTCCAACGTTTCGAGGTCTTCTGCCGGCAGTTCGGAGAGGGCCGCGACGTCGGCGTTCGCGCGCAGGACGGCTTCGGGCAGGTGGGCGAGCAGTGCCAGCGCACCCAGATCCGGGTAGTGGACGACCAGCCTGCGCGCGGTGGTGAAGCGGAGCGCGGTCTGGGCTTCGACCCACGACCGGGCGGGGCAGCCGGGTGTGCCGGTACCGGCGCGGACGTCGTCGGGGAAGTCGCCGAGCCTGGTGGCCAGGATGGCGCCGACGCCGGCGATCTCGGCCGCCTTGACCGGGCGGGAGGGGCAGACGAGGGCGGCCAGGCGGTCCAGGGCGAGGGGGGAGCGGACCGCGGCGACCTGGACGGGCTGGTCAGGTGCAAAACCCAGCAGGCGCAAGGCTCTGGCGCGGCCCGCTTCGTCGCTGTCGGAGCTGATGACGAGCTCGACCAGGGCGGGGTCGGCCATGGTGGTGCGGGCGGGCCCGTAACGCTCGACGACGGCAGCGGTGGCGATGGCGAGGCGGTCGAGCAGGACCTCGTCGAGGTGGTGCGGCGGGGCTGGGCGGTGTGGCGGCGCGCCGGGTGGCTGCGGCGGGCCGGGGCGTTCCAGCCAGACGAGGCCGATCTCCTCTTCGTCCAGCGTGATCGCGGCGGTCGACGAGGGCGTGGTCGCGGGCTCGGGCGCGGGGGTGCCGGCGGGCGACATCCGGATCACCTTGCCGGTGCTGTGCAGGCGGATGCCCACGACGCACTCCGCGAGGCCGGCCGAAGCCCGTGCCAGCGCCGGGAGATCGACCCGGCGGCGCATCAGGGTGTCGTAGAACATCACGACGCGGATCGCGCCCTCGACGTGCGAGTCGAGGTTCGACAGCCGGGTCGCCAACGCCTCCATGCCGACGACGATAGCGACGATCGGCGCGCGACCGGACCGGATTGCGCGACGCGCGTCGGCTGAAGACCGGTCGAGATCTCGCGAGGATCAACGGCATGGATCCCGAGTTGGAAGCGTTCGTCCCGTTCTTCCCGAAAGCCGACCTGACCGACGTCGAGAAGGAGCGCCAGTTCCTCGCCGAACTGGCCGCGGGCATCCCGGCCGAGGACGTGGAGTTCGAGGACCTCGTCGTGCCTGGCGACCCCGACGTGCCGATCAGGATCTACCGGCCGCACGAGGCGCACGGCACGGTGGTCTGGATGCATGGTGGCGGTTGGTGCATCGGCGACGTCGTGACCGAGCACCCGTGGGCCTCCAGGGTGGCTGCTCGTTCCCAGGCGACGGTGATCTCGGTGGGATACCGGTTGTCGCCGGAGAACCCGTTCCCGGCCGCGCTGGACGACTCCTGGACGGTGTTGCGGTGGGCGCACGAGAACTGCGATGACCCGGACCTGCTCGCGGTCGCCGGGCACAGCGCGGGAGGTGGGCTGGCGGCGGCGCTGGCGTTGAAGTCACGTGACGAGCAGGGGCCGCCGATCCGGTTCCAGCTGCTGCACCAGCCGGGCCTCGACGACCGGCTGACCACGTGGTCGGCGCGGCACTTCACCGAGACGCCCTGGTACAACCGCGCCAAGGCCGGGCAGGCGTGGGCGCACTACCTGGGTGGGCAGCCCGCGACGGCCTACGCGGCACCCGCGCGTGCCGAGGACCTGTCGGATCTGCCGCCCGCCTACATCGCGACGGCCGAGTTCTGCCCGAACCGCGACGAGGACATCGCTTACGCGGTCCGGCTCATGCAGTCGGACGTCCAGGTCGAGTTGCACCAGTGGCCCGGCACGTTCCACGGGTCGCAGGCGCTCCTCTCGGCCGATGTGTCGCAGCGCCAGTTCATGGAGATCGGTGACGTGCTGAGGAGGGCCCTGACATGAGAGCCGAGCTGGAGGCGATCCACCAGGCCGGAGTTCCTGGTGTGTGGGCGGAAGTACGCGATGAGCGCGGGGTGTGGCAGGGTGCCGCGGGGGACGCGTCGCCGGGTGTGCGGCACCGGATCGGCAGTGTCACCAAGACTTTCACGGCCGCGGCGGTGATGTTGCTGGTGGAGCGGGGGAAGATCGGGCTGGACACGCCGGTGCACGGTGACGCCACGGTCCGGATGCTGCTGAACATGACCAGCGGGCTCGCGGACTACCGGTTCCTCGCGTTCCCGTCGCTGCTGGAGGGGTCGGCGCAAAGCCTTGACGACAACCAGTTCCGGCACTTCTACCCGCGTGAACTGATCAAGCTCGGGGTCGATGCGCCGAGGGTGGAGCCTGGCGTGTACTCCAACACGGGGTATCTGCTGCTGGGACGGCTGATCGAGCGGGTCACGTCCACGACGGCCGAGCGGTGGATCACGCGCAACGTCATCGAAGCGGCCGGGTTGCGCAACACGATGTTCCCGACCGGGTCGCGGATCGAGGGGCCGCACGTGCCGATGTACGAGGCACTGTTCGGGCTGCTCGACCCGCCGCGCGACTACAGCGTCTACGACATGTCCTGGGTCGGGGTGTCGGCGTCGTTGATCTCGACGGTGGAGGACCTCAACACGTTCTTCGCGCAGCTGCTCGACGGCAAGATCGTGTCGCGGGAGTCGTTGCGGGAGATGCAGAAGACGGGCCCGGTGGTGGCTTTCGACGGCTCGACGGTCCAGTACGGGCTGGGGCTGCACCGGCACGGCGAGTTCTGGGGTCACGACGGGTCGGTGTGGGGCGCGGGCACGTGGTCGTTCCACAGCGCGGACGGCAAGCGACAGGTGTCGCTCGCCGTCAACCTCCAGCGCTGGAACAACCCCGCGATCGACGAGGCGCTCGCGGCGTTTCAGCGGAAGGCGTTGCGCGTGTAGGTCAGGCTGAAGCTGCCCTTGTTGGAGAAGTACTTGTCGACCAGCATCGCCGGGTCGGTCGCCATGAAGCCCTTGTAGATCGCCCCGTCGTTGTGGTCGTCCCAGCCCCAAGCCGTGTTCGCGGCGTTGTCCTTGCCGTTGTCGCCGCGGAAGGTGCCGAACGACGCGTACGTCTCGGAGTTGTTGCGGCGGGCCCACATTCCGTTCGCCGCGAACGTGTCCACCAGGCGGTAGCCGACGTTCCGGTCGTTGCCGCCCGACGGGACTTCGCCGGTGGCAGCGGGGTGGTAGACGACGCCGTCGCCACCGGGGAAGTTGTTGCCGTCCCAGCGGTAGAGGCCGTGGCCCTTGGCTTCCTGGCGGGTCGTGGGGCGGCCGTTCTGCAGGAGCAGCGTGCCGTCGATGGTCTCGGCACCGTTCTGGAACGTCGACCCGGCCGGCACGTAGGAGTAGAAGTCGCTGTGCGCCACCGTGACCGCGGCTTCGAGCTTGCCGAACCCGCTGTCCTTGCGGACGGTCAGCAGCACGCCCTCCATGTCGTTCTCGTGGGTGGTGGTGCCGAACGGGTCGGGCTGGTCGTCCCAGTCGCGCGGGTGGAAGAAGCTGTAGGTGAGGAACCAGTGCGTCGACGTCTCCACCACCGAGTAGTAGGAGGCACCGGTGAGCTTGCTGAGCTGGGTCTGGTTCTCCCAGTTGTTCAGGGTGTTCCAGTCGCCGTCGAAGTCCACAGTGGACAGGTAGTCGGCGTCGTAGTCGGAGGAGTCGGTGTCCTGGTAGTGGACGGGCGCCCAGTGGAACGCCAGGTCGTAGTCCGTCACGGCATGGGCCGGTGCGGCGGTCGCGGTGATGAGAGCGACGGCCAGCAGGGTGGCGCGGATCGTTTTCACGGTGCCGAACCTAGTGGTGTGGCTTGGAACGTTGCCGGGGGAATGCGCGGTCAGACTGCCGCGAGGTGCCCTGCTGAGCGTGGATTACCTCGCCAACGTGCCGAGACGCGCCACTAGTAGTGCTTTGTTGGGTCAGCAAGAACC
>NZ_JYJG01000364.1 GCF_000955955.1 Lentzea aerocolonigenes | reverse complement strand
TCCCTCTACACCGAACCGTACGACGTCGAGAACGAGGTCAACGGCTTCTACACCTACGACCGCCGCGTGCTGAAGATGACCGAGTCCCGGGTGCGCGCTGTCAACCAGAAGGTTCTCGCGATCGCGAACGGCACGGCGGTGGGGCCGGACGACCTGGTTTCGTTGCGCGTCACCACCTCCGGCTACACCGACCGCTACCTGCGCCACCGCGACAGCCTGGCCCGCACCGACGTGCCCGGCTCCGATCTCGACCGCCTGGACTCGACGTTCTTCACCCGGCCTGGTCTCGCGGACGCGTCCTGTCTGTCGTTCGAGTCGCGGAACTTCCCTGGACTCTTCCTGCGCCACGCGAACTCCCGGATCGGCATCGCGGCGAACCCGGTCGCCGCCGACGCCACGTTCTGTGCGCGTGAAGGTTCCGGTGGCACCGCGCTGGAGTCGTACAACGTGCGCGGCAGCTTCATCAGGCACTTCGACGCGAACGTGTACCTGGCGCGCAGCGGTGGCCCGAACCCTTGGGACACCCCGAACTCGTTCGCCGCGGACACCACCTGGGCGATCAGCGTCGCGGTGTGGCGCAGCGGCGCGGAGCTGCCGTTGGACCAGGCCAGGTCGTTCCGCGTCACCACACCGGGCTTCACGGACCGCTACCTGCGGCACCGCGACGGCCTGGCGCGCACCGACGTCGTGACGAGCGGGAGTGACGGTCTGCTGAAGGCGGACTCGACGTTCGTGATCAGGCGAGGACTGGCCGATCCGACCTGCTACTCGCTGGAATCCCGCAACTTTCCCGGCAGCTATCTGCGGCACGCCGACTTCCGCGTTCGCCTCAACGCAGGCGAGAACTCCGACCTGTTCCGCCGCGACGCCACGTTCTGCGCCCAGCCGGGCGAGGGCGGTGTGCGGCTGGAGTCGGTCAACGAGCTCGGCACCAACATCCGCCACTACCAGGAGGAGGTCTGGGTCGCCTCGAACGGCGGCGCGCACACGTACGACAACCCTGCCTCGTACAACCAGGACGTGAGCTGGGCCGTGAGCTCGCCCTGGGCACCGTAGGAGAGAAATCATGCTGCTACGCATAGTTTCCGTGTCCGCGATCGTGTTGAGCACGATCACAATCCCTGCCGCTGCGGCTTCCGCCGAAGTCGTCGACGCGATGAGCCGCGACTTCGGGATCAGCACCGCGCAGGCGCTGACCAGGATCCGCCAGGAGAAGGTGGCGCTGAAGATCGCGCCCGCCGCCCAGGAGGCCGCTGCCGACGCGTACGGCGGCAGCTGGTTCGCCGACGGCGGGCTCCAGGTGGCGGTGACCGATCCCGCGAAGCTCGACGCGGTGAAAGCCGCTGGAGCACAGCCGGTTCTGCGCACGAAGTCCTTCGCCTCGTTGACAGCGACCAAGAACGGCATTGACAGACTGTCGAAGGCCGGTGCGGTGTCGAAGGACGTCGCCGGGTGGCGGGTCGACGTCCAGCGCGGTGCCGTGGTGGTCGACGCTCTGCCAGGAGCCGATCTCTCCGGTCTGCCGAAGGATGTTGTCGTCAACACCGCAGGTGTGCAGAAGCCGCAGACGTTCGCGGCCGGCACCGTGGGCGGCGACCCCTTCTACACGGGCAACGTCCGCTGCTCGATCGGCTTCTCCGTGCAGGGCGGTTACGTCACCGCAGGCCACTGCAACGTCGGTGCGTGGAACGTCTACGGCTGGGACCGTTCGTGGCAGGGGGAGTTCGTCGGCTCTTCCTTCCCCACCAACGACTACGGCTGGGTCCGCACCGGCGGCGGCTGGTGGAACGTGGCGGTCGTGCTCGGCTGGGGCCAGGTGAGCGACGCCCTGGTGCGCGGCTCGTGGGAGGCCCCGCCCGGCACGTCGGTGTGCCGCTCCGGCTCGACCTCGCACTGGCACTGCGGCGTGGTCCAGGGCCGCAACGAGACCGTGAACTACCAGCAGGGCGCGGTCTACGAGATGGTCGGCACCAGCGTGTGTGCGGAACCGGGCGACTCCGGCGGGTCGTTCATCACCGGCGACCAGGCGCAGGGCGTGACGTCCGGCGGGTACGGCAACTGCTCGAGCGGTGGCCGCACGTGGTTCCAGCCCGTTAACGAGATTCTGCGTGTTTACGGGTTGCGGCTGCTGACTGCCTGATCGGTCGTTCCCACCCGGGACGCAGACGCGTATTTTCTTCACGTCTGCGTCCCGGCTCTCTTTCCGAGGTGATCACGTGCTGGCAGCAGGTCTGGTGCTCGCGATGCTGGTGAGCGGCGCTCCACTGGATCCCAGGGAACCGGGGGAGCATTCGGTGGTCTACCGCGTCGACACGGTCATCTCCGCCCCTCAGGAGCGCATCTACGGGCTGCTGACCGACTTCCCCGGCTACGCGAGCTGGAACCCGTGGGTGACCAGGGCCGAGGGAGGCACGTCACCGGGCGACGAGGTGAAGGTCGACGTCATCCTCGGTTCGACCAAGATGGCCGCGAAGCACACGGTGCTCAACGGCGTGCCCGGCCGGCGGTTCTGCTGGAAGGACGCCGGTTGGAACGCGTGGTTCGTCTACGGCCAGCGTTGTCGCACGCTCACAACGCAGCCCGACGGCACGGTGCTCGTCTCCAACGAGCTGCTGATCGACGGAATCCTGTCCGGCGGAGCAGATCACTTCATGGGCAAGGCGATGCGTGACGGCATGCAGGCGGAGAACGCGGCTCTGAAGCGCATCGCGGAGTCCTAATTGAACAGAATCCGCCTGGCGGCGGCCTTGCCGAGGGGCGTGCGCAGCCCTGTGAACGCCAACTCGGCGAGGCCCGGCCCGCGGACCAGCGACAACCCGCGACGCATCGTCGACCTGACGAGGTAGCGGCGGCGCATCGCGGCAGCGTCGTAGTGCTCCAGGACGTACTTGTTGCCGCTGCGCAGGTAGTCGAACGTGACCGAGGCGGCGAGCTCGGACATCCGCATGCACGGGTCGAGCCCGCCTGCGGTGAGCGGGGAGACCGCGCCAGCCGCGTCGCCGACCAGCAGCCCGTCCGGCGACACGATCTTGCGCAGCAGCCCGCCGACGGGGATCGGTCCGCCGCGCCGTTTGACCGGCCCGACGGGCGTCGGCGTGGGGAAGCTGTCGCGGAACCGTTGCAGCAGCTGGGGCAGCGGTGCGGCGAACCGGTCGGCGCGTCCGGCCAGGCCCACGTGAGCGTGCTCGCCGTCGTCGATGACCCACGCGATGTAGCCGGGTGCGAGCCGCGGGTCGACGACGCAGTGGAACGTCGGCGTCGAGCCGGACTTGATCGGGTAGACCTCCTCGATCCCGGTGATCAGCTGCCGGTTGACGTCGAGGCCGAGCTGCCTGGCGACGGTGGACCGGGCGCCGTCCGCGCCGATCGTGAACCGGGCCTTCGTCGCCTTCATCGGATAGCTCGCGTTGAGGTGGACCTGGGCACCGGCCCGCTCGGCGTCCTCGACCGCTTGAGCGTAGATGCCCGCCATGTCACCGACTCGGAACTCGTCGTGAGCGCTAACAAGCTCGACAGGTTCCCGGAGCGACGGCGGGTAGAGCAGCACACGCCGGACCGCCGGGCCGAGGTGCGGCAGGTCGTAGTCGGTGAGGGTGCGCCGGACGAAGATCCCGGTCGTGCGGATACCGCTTTCCAGGCTGGTCCGGCGTTCGCACACGGCCACGTCGAGGCCTGCGTCGGCGAGCAGGCGAGCGGTGTTGAGCCCGGCCAGCCCGGCGCCCACGACGAGCACGTCCACGGTGTCCATGCCTGACCGTAGGACGGACCAGGGCGGAGGTTCCCGTTCGGCCGCAACACCTTCACCGGATCTGCACGGATCCTCCACAAAAGTGAGGCCTTGACACGTCGGAGGTCTGTCGCAGATCGTGATGGGCACCGCCGCCTCGAACTTCTGGTTCGAGGAGGAACCCGCATGGAGTTGTTCAACCGCCGCACGGCACTGCGAGGAGCGCTCGCCGTCGCGGCGACGCCGTTTGTCGCCGGAGTCGCGTCGGCTGACGTCGGAGCACTGGCGTTCGTGCAGAAGTGGGCGCCGAATCCCGGATCGGTCGGGCTGAAGGCGTTCGTGGGCATCGAGGACGACCGCTCCAACTCGCATCCGTCGGCCACGCACATCTTCGCCGAGAGCGACCAGTACCGGTTCGTGATGCACAAGTCCGATCGGGACGGTTCGGACCGGCAGCGCCAGGAAGTCCGCGCGATCCAGACCGGCAGCACCCGGCACGACATGAAGAAGGGCGAGACCTGGCGCTACAACTACCAGATGTACATCCCCAGCTCGTTGAAGGGGACGACCAGCTTCACGCACATCTTCCAGGTCAAGCACACCGGTGTGGCATCGCCGGTCGTGACGATGTCGTTGTTCCGCAGCGGTTCCACCGAGACCGTCGAGATGCGGCTCTTCGGTGCGGGACAGGCGAAACTCGGCAGCACGCCGCTCGCACCGTTGCGCAACAAGTGGATCGACGTGGAGATCGAGATCAAGGTGGCCGACGGGTCCGGCTCGTTGCGCTTCGCGTTGAAGGACGGCGCAACCACGGTCGTCAACGCGTCACGGTCCAACTTCGACACCTGGCTCGGTGGCACCCAGGCGCATCCGAAGTGGGGCATCTACCGGTCCCTCGGCGACTCCGCGCAGCTGCAGGACACCTACCTGCTGCTGCGGAACATGAAGGCGTACCGCAACGAATGAGGTGTTCCCTCCAGGTCCGTCAGAGGTGAGAATTACTCGCGTGGGGGACCTACGAGTTCGGACGTTCGAGAGCAGGGCCGGTGTCGCCGCCTTCCTGGCCGGCGTGTGGCTGATCGCCGCGCCACCGGTCCTGCACTTCAGCGCGTCCGTGCACGCTTTCCGGCCTTACTGGTGGTCGATGGGACTGGCCGTCGTCGTCATGCTGCTCGGCATGGTGCGGGCGATGGCGCCGCTGGACGTGCCGCTGGCGCAACCGATCACGATCGCTTTGGCGCTGTGGCTGGTGATCGTCGCGTTGCACGCGGCGGATGGCGGTGTTTGGGCCGTTTGGCTCAACCAGCTCGTCGTGTCGGCTTTGATCGCGCTGTCCGCGGGACTGGCGTTGTTCGTCAGCATGCGCCGATGAGCCGGTGGCACACGCCGTCGGACAACTGCCTGATCTGCCACGGCGCACAGGAGGTCGTCATCGGCGTCCGCGAGCGCGGGCCGCACGAGCGCATGCACGATTACGTCCGCGTGCTGTTCTGCGCGGCCTGCGACGTCGGCGAGGTTCGCACGTTCAGCTACGACGACTTCGTGGCGTACGGCGAGGAAGACGACGTGATGGTGTGGTCGGGCGTGCTCGTCACGGCCGACGTCGACCGGCTGCGAGCCGAGTTCGCCTGCGGGACGCCGCTTGATCACAAGTGTCAGTGCGCGCAGCACATTCGGGCCTATGACTCGAATGTTCGCGCGAACAAGACCCTGCTGGCGGAGTACGGACCCGCCCGGCACAGTCCGGACGGGCGCACCACCGTGACGGTCAGGGTGACCGATGGTCTTGCCGAGTTCTGCTGACGCTCAGCAGCGCTCGCTGGTCTTGGCGAACAGGAAGTAGCTGCTGCCGTCGACCTCGCCGTGCGCGCGCGTGCAGTCGTCGAGCGTGTCCGCGGGACCGCCCCAAAGCTCCCGCTGGCCCCGCGCACCCGTCTTGTACCCGTGGGTGTTGTTGTCGCGGGTCAGGATGTGCGTGCGGAGAGTGAAGTCCCTGCCGGCACGAGCGATCCACGAGTCCCACACGTAGATGTAGGAGAAGTTCTTGCCGCAGCCCTTGAACTGCTTCACCGATGCCACGGTCTCGTCGTAGTTCTTCACGTAGGCAGTCGATCCGATCTGCGTAACGCTGTTGCAGTACTGGTTAGACTCGGCCTGCGCCGTGCCGGTGAGCGTCACGGCGACTGCCGCCGAAACGGCAGCGGCGGCCAGGATCTTGCGCATGGTGCTCCTCTCGATTTGAGAGGAGCGTCCGTTGCGCCGGTTAGTCACCGGTAAATCAGATGATCGCGGTCGCCTCGACCTCGACCAGGTGCTCCGGGAGGTCCAACGTCGCCACGCCGATGAGCGTGGCGGGCGGCTTGACCGCCTCGCCGACGCGCGCCATGGCGTTCTCGATGCCCTTGAGCAGTTCCGGCATCAGGTCCTGCGTCCAGTTCACGGCGTAGACCCGATCGCCGTGGAACTCAACCACGAGGCTGGGGAGAGCGCCGCCACCAACTGATCAGGCCAGGTCCTGCCGTGTCAGGGCTTGCGGCCCACCGCGCCGGCGATGCAGTACGACACCGGGGGGAGAGGCGTGATGCGCGGACCGTCCGGCCACCAGTCGGCGCACAGGGACAGACCGGGATCGACCAGTTCGAGGCCGGCCAGCATGCCCTCGATCTCGTCGCGGGTGCGGAAACGGCCGGTGCCCATCGGGCTGTGCAGGAACGTGTCCTCCATGCGGCGGGCGAGATCGCTGTGCTCCGCGGTCTGCGGATCGAGGAAGTGGCTGAGTGCCACGTAGGAACCGGACGGCAGCGCCTCGATGTACTCGCGCATGATCTCCTGCGGGCTGATCTCACCATCGTAGTGGTGCAGCGTGCCGAGCTGGAAGAACGCGATCGGCTGCGTGAAGTCGATGTGCTTGCGCACGATCGGGTCCTCGAGGATTTCCTTGGGGTTGAAGATGTTCGCGGCCGAGAAGTGCGTCTGGTCGTTCTCCTCGAGCAACGCCCGGCCGTGTGCGAGCACCACGGGGTCGTTGTCGACGTAGACCACGCGAGCTTCGGGCTGGATCCGTTGCGCCACCTGGTGGGTGTTCTCGGCCGTGGGCAGCCCCGATCCGCAGTCGAGGTACTGGGTGATGCCCGTCTGGCTCGCGATGAAGCGGGTGGCGCGGATCAGGAAGTTGCGGTTGTCGAACGCGAGGGTCTGCGCTTCCGGCGCGACCTGCTGCACCCGCCGCAGCACCTCGCGGTCGATCTCGTAGTTGTCCTTGCCGTTGAGGAAGGCGTCGTAGACCCTGGCGATGCTGGCCTTCGTCGTGTCGATGTAGACGGGCACATCGGTGTCGGGCATCACGAACCTCACAAACGTAGACATGGCATGGCGTTCTGTGCATCAGATCACACCGCACCCGGCCCACGCACATGAGCCGAATGCGTGAATGTGCCGCCGCTGCACGTACAGTGATCACCCCTTGCGCCGTTGCATCTACAGCAACCGCCTTTCGAGTGGATTGTGCTGTCCGCACTGGCGCAGGTGAGGGCCGGAACGCTAAGGAGGAGCCCTGATGGCGACTGCTGACTCCAACTCGGCGAACGTCCGGCCTGGAGGCCCGACAGCCCTGCGCATCGTGCTCGGCGCGCAGTTGCGCAGGCTGCGCGAAGCAGCGGACATCTCGCGCAGTGAAGCGGGTTTCGCCATCCGCGGGTCCGAGTCGAAGATCAGCAGGCTGGAACTCGGCCGCGTCGGCCTGAAGGATCGCGACGTCGCCGACCTGCTCACCATGTACGGGGTCACCGACCAGGCGGATCGGGACATGTTCCTCGAGATGGTCGCCCAGTCGAACCAGCCGGGCTGGTGGCATCGCTACAGCGACCTGATGCCGGACTGGTTCCACGACTACGTCGGCCTGGAAGAAGCCGCGTCGAGAATCCTCACGTACGAGCTGCAGTTCGTGCCCGGCCTGCTGCAGACCGAGGACTACGCCAGGGCGATCGCGAGCCGCGGCCGCCCGGACCTCGCGGACAAGGCGGTCGAACAGCTCGTCACCCTGCGCATGCAAAGGCAGAAGATCCTGGCCAGGCCGGGCGCGCCCCGTCTGTGGGCGGTGATCGACGAGTCGGTGCTGTACCGGCCGATCGGCGGCGTGGCGGTGTTGCGCGGTCAGCTCGAACACCTGCTCGCCGTCACCAAGCAGAAGCACATCGCCCTGCAGGTTCTGCCCTACTCCCTGAGCGGTTACGCGGCCGAGAGCTCGTTCGCCATGCTGCGGTTCGACGAGCCGGAGCTGCCGGACATCGTCTACCTCGAGCACGGCGGCGGCGCCCTGTACCTCGACCGGAGCAAGGAGCTCGAGCTGTACAGCCGGATGTTCGACCGGCTGACCATCGACGCCCACACGCCGGACCGCACGCGCCAGGTGCTGAGCAAGCGTCTCGCTGAGCTGTAACCCCGCTGAGCTGTAACCCGAGCTGTAGCCCGGCCGCCGCCGACCCATAGAGCGTGCAAATGCACGTGCATTTACCCGTGCGAGTGCATCTGCTACCGTGCGTGCACAGCCAAATGCACGTGCATATGCACCCGTTTCGCGGAGGCGGAGTGGCCATGGGAGAAGCGATCCACAGCGGGATGTCAGCCGCCCTGCTGACGGACGCGACCTGGCGGAAGAGCAGGCACAGCGGCGCGTCCGGAAACTGCATGGAGCTCGCCCGGCTCGACGACGGCGGCATCGCAGTGCGGAACTCCCGCTTTCCGGACGGTCCCGCGCTTGTTCTCACTCGCGCCGAGATCGCGGCCTTCCTGGCGGGTGCGAAGGAAGGTGAGTTCGATGACTTCGTCGCGTGACACCATGGACAGCGCCACGGTCCGGCTCAACGCGCTGATCTTGCGCGGCTTCCAGTTCCTCCACCCGCGCAACCACAAGGGCGAACTCACCGCCGTCGTGGGCGTCCGCGCTCACGACAACGTCATCGACGTCGTCCGTCTGCACGACGAGAACGACGCGATCGCGACGCGGATGCCGGCGGACGAGGCCAACGTCCTGGTGCCGACGCGGTACTCGTGGCAGCGCACCGGCCCCGCCTGCCGCGTGATCGAGGAACTGCTCGAACTGCCCGACGACCGAACCGCCTGACCGCGGCCCGGCCCCGCTCAGGTCAGCTTCGCGAGGTAGACGGTGTTCGTGGAGTCCTTGCCCTGCAACGGATTGGGAAAGCTGACGATCTCGGCGTGGACGTCGGTGAAGACCGACGAGAGCGTGGCGATGAACTCGTCGTCGGGCGGGTCGTTGGACCACAGCGCGAACACTCCGCCGGGACGGAGCAGGCCGGCCAGCCGCCGCAGGCCCTCGGGCTCGTAGAAGTCGACGTTGCCGGGATGCAGCAGGTGACGCGGCGAGTGGTCGATGTCGACGATGATCGCGTCGAACGCCCGGCCGGGAGTCGCCGGGTCAAAGCCGTGTCCGGAGCGGAGCATCGCGAAGAAGTCACCGTGCACCAGGCGGCACCTGGCGTCGGCCGTCAGCACGGACCCGGCGGGGATGAGCCCCTGCTGGTGCCATTCGATCACCTCGCCGAGCGCGTCGACGATCAGCAGCGAACCGACATCCGCGTTCTCCAGCACGGTCACCGCCGTGAAGCCGAGCCCCAGACCACCCACGACCACGTCAAGGGGTGCCCTCGGAACTGCCGCGAGCGCGAGGCGGGCCAGTTCGACCTCGGCGACGGTGAACATGCTGGACATCAGGAACTCGTCGTTGAGCTTGATCTCGTGGACTTCCCCACCCACAACGGGATCGTGTCGCTTGCGCAGCGTGAGTTCACCCAAAGGTGTCTGGCGCCAGTCGAGTTCCTGGAAACGAGCACTCATGTGTTGGTCAGCTCCGTGGTGGCGGTCCGGCGAATCGGTCCGCGAGCCGACAGTCTGCCTGTGGTGTGGAACCGTCGCAGCCGGTGGGGTGGCCTGGCCCGATTCCGGGGATCTCCCACTGGTCCGCGCGGGCGGCGAGTGTCCACTTCGGGTCGGTGCAGGGCGGCCGAGTCGCCGGTCTGAGCCAGGTTGAAGCCCGTGCTGGCGCTCCGCAGGTAGTAGACGCCCTCTGGGCCGCCGCACGGGCGGGGACCACCGGGACCAGCGCGATGAGAATCAACACGACTACGGCTGGGAATCGCACCCGGCCAGGCTCGTGCAGGCTCTGGGCCGCCGGAAATCGGCTGAAAACCGTTCACGGTGAACAACTCCGGCGGATGCCTGAGACCTGAACCATATCCGTTGTGCTTCCCGTGCGGGCAAGCCGAAACCCGGCCGCGACTGGTCGACTTGGGACAGACGACATCAACCGCGCGACGGAGGAGAACGATGCGGTCAGAGTTGGCGGAACGGCTGCGCTCGCTGCCGGTTCCGAAAGAGCTCGACGTGACGGCGCTGTTCGGCGAGCTGGACACGCAGGGCGCTCGGCGCGCCGCGGAGCAGTACAACGCGGACCTGGCCGCGATCGTCCAGGCGGAGCGGGACTACGCGGCGGTGCTGAGGGCCGCGGACGAAGCCGAGAGGATGGCGCAGCAGCTGCGTGCCCGGCTCGTCGAGTTCGCCGAGCGGTCGGCGGCCCGGTTGGACCCGGTCCACGCGCTGGCAGACGCCCATTCGGCGCTGCTGGCGCCACTGGCGTCGATGGAGATCGAGAAGGCCATGACCGCGGCGGGGGCCGAGCTGGAGAAGCAGGAGCTCGCCGCCGAGCGCGGAGAGGTGCTGACCGCCGACGGTCTCGACATCGTGGTCGAACCGGTGATGCAGGCGCTCGACGGGGTGCGGAAGGTCGTGCCGGAGGCAGGCCAGGCGCTGGAGGCGCTGCTCGGCGTCCAGACCGCGCTGCACAACGTGATCAGGGAACGGCGCGGGCTCGGCCGCGGGCCGATCGAGCCGGAAGACGTGGATCGCTTTCACCACGCCACGCTCGAGATCAGGGTCCAGCTGACGCGCGTCCACCAGGACGTGCGGGCGTTGCGGAAGTGGGCCGAACAGCGCCTGAACAAGTGCACGAAGATCGAGAGCGACGTCATCGGCGCGCACACCCGGCTCAAGAACGCGTGGAACGTCTACATGGGACTCAGCCTCGGCCCGGTCGGCTAGGGCCGGCCGGACCACGCCGCAGTCCGGCCCGCACCGGTCAGGTGGTGAGGCGGGCGAGGATCGCGTCGTGGTCCGATCGGGCCTGCTCGACCCACTTGGACACCTCGAGCAGTGTGGCGGCAGTCGCCGCCGCCGTGTCGGACACCGCCTTGTTGCGCGTGACCAGGTCGTCGTGAACCTCGTCCAGCGAACCGAACTGGGCGGAAGGTGTGTAGCCGGCCAGCGTCGACAGCCAGTCGCGGACCGCGCGGACCTGCGTCGCGATGGCGGTGAAGCCCTCCGCCCACGAGGCGGTGTCCTCGAGATCGGTGACGAAACCGAACGAGTTGGTCAGCATGTACTTGATCTCGCGGCCGACTTGGCTCACTCGCCTGCCGAGGTCGTCGCGGCCGGCCGCGCCGGCCACCGCCTCGCTGAGCCGTCTCTCGCCGGCCCGCAGGATTTCGGCGGTGTCGGACAGGACTTCGTGCCACGGGCTCAGCGGCGTGCTGCCGTCGAGCTCTGCGAGCAGCTCGGCCCTGCCCGCGATCTCGCGGCGCACGGCGGCGTCGAGCTCGGCCCGCCTGCCGTGGTCGGTCGCGGTCTCGCGGGCGCCGAGCAGCTCATTGAGTCTGCCGCTGTAGGTGGGTGACCCCGGCCCCAGATACCCGTCGTACAGCGTGGGGAAGTCCGTCGCCGGGAAGGACGGGGGCGGTGGCACCGCCAGCTCGCTTTCGTCGTCAGGTTGCTCGCCGAAGTCCAGCACCGGATCGATGTTCACCGGCATCGAGACCGGCATGAACCCGGTGAGGCCGTCGGCGGGCCTGCGGCAAGTCGGGCACGTGCCCCGCAGCGCGAGCCAGTCGTGCGCACAGCGACTGTGGAACGAGTGCCCGCACAACAACCGCCAGCACGGCGCGGCGCCCTCGCCGTCCAGCACGTTCTCCAGGCAGATCAGGCACGACTCGCTGGTGGACTCGCGCAATCCCGCCGCGTACGACCGGGCCGCGGTGCTGAGCCGTTCGGCGGCCGCGGACGCGACCAGCAGCTGTTCCAGCACCTCGCCGGCGACCGGGGCCGCCGTGCGCTGCCACGCCTGCACGGTGGCGGCGAAATCCGCCAGCGTGGCCGCTACGCCGTCCGGATCAGCGTCCGACGTTGCCAGCACCTCCACCACCATCGCGGGCATGCGCGCGGCGTAGCGCCGCAGCTCGTCGAGCGTCGTGATCTGCGTGGTGAGCTCGGGTGCGGCGACCGAACGCGCCAGCTCACCGAGGCGGTCGAGATCGAACGCGGGCACCGCCCGGTCGACGGCCGCGAGCCGGTCCGTCAGCGGCGGCAGGTGAGAACCTCCTTCCGCGGCAACGGCGTCGAAGCGCGTGGAGATCTCAGTGAGCCGTTCGGTGGTGCTGTCGAACCACATGGCGATCACGTGCCGCAGCGCGTCCGCCTCGGCCACGACGGCACCCGCCGCGTCACCCACCTCGTCCAGCCACGCCACGGCGGTCCCGGCCGCCGTGCCGACCTCGGCCGGGTCGAAGTCGTCGACCCGCACGGATCCCACGAGCTCGTCCTCGCGGTGCAGCGCCGCAGTCACCCGCTGCCCGGCGAACGCCGTTTCGCACACTGCCACGGCGTTCTGGACGGTGCCTGCCACGTGCGCGAGCACGGGTCCGCCGGGCCAGTCGCGGAAATCCACCTGGTTGACCATGCCGTCGACGGTGGCAGCGCACCGGGCCGGCCGCACCGGCCGAGCGGGCATCGCCGCGGGCAACGCCGGGCCCGGTCCGACCAGGAGTTCTCCCGGTTGTCGCCGGATCGGATGGTCGCGTAGAAAACGCAATGGGCATCCCGAATCCGTGCCGTGGTCGGGGCTGGGATGTCGTGCGAGGGTTGTCCGGCAGAGCCGAGGGCTCTGCCGGACACCGGACTAGGCGAAGAGTGACACCACCGCGTTGTGGCCAGGTCGTGGTCCGGTGCGCCGGGCGAACGCGTCCGCCAGCGGTCCACGCGGCCTGCAGGCGGGTGCCAGTGCTTTGCGGCACAACGGACAGCTCCATTCCCGGTGCACGCCCTTGGTCGCGACTCAGGAGTGCAGGCAGGCCTTGCGCATCGAATGGTGGCAGCTGAACCAGACCCGCTGTTCGGGTTCGAACGCCTGCGGACATGCGGGGCACTTGTCGGGTGTGGTCCATTCGGGCGCGGGTGGACCGGCGAAATGGCTCACGGGCGGCGACCTTCCGGCAAGCGCCGTGGCTGCCCGCGCGACTGCCCTTGAGGCCGTGCCCGCGCAGAGGAGCCTCGCGATACTGGACGCACGGCCCGTTCGGCCAGCGGCCCGCTCATCGGATCCCACGGCTGGTCGTGTCTTCTGCCGAGGCAAACCGGGGACGAACAGGGAGCACGCCGGCTCGCTGGTCGCGGGTCAACGGGTGGAGTTCGACGTGGTCTCGGCACCGCACGGCGCATGCGCGGTGTGGGCGCGGCGGCTCGACGAGCCGTGAACGGGGGAATCCGTGACGAACCAGCTGCAGAAACTGCTGCTCGACCTGTGCCAGGAAGTGGTGTCGCTGCGGCAGGCCGTGGCAGCCGCAGTGGTGCCCGCCGATCTCGACGCTTCTCCGGCCATGTCGCGGTCGACGGATCTTGGGCTCGCCATGCATCCCTTTCTGCAGCAGGCCAAGAGCGCGACGGAGAGCGAGCGCGTCGAGGAGGGGCTGCGGATGATCGAGGGGGGCGTGCTCGTGGCCGTGAACGCGGTGATGGAGGCGTTCGGCGTGTTGGAGCGAGGGGGCGCGACCGCTCAGAACGACTGGTCTGGGCGGCGCGCGGAAGCCACCAGGCTGCTCGACAAGGCCGAGAGGCGGCTGCGGGATGCCGTTGCCGTGCACGACGAGCTCATCGCGCTGCCGGCCGCGACAGTCCGCCCGGCGCTCGAGCACATCACCACGATGCGCGAGCACGTCAAACGTGCCCACGACGAGCTTGGCACCTCTGCCGGGCTGGTGCGCTGTGACGACGAGTTCGCCGCCGCGCTGAACACCGCCGAGCGGATGCGGCCGTTGCTCGCTGCCGCCACGGCATTGGCGCGGCCGACACCGTTCGACGCGGTCATGGCTCAGGTGGCAGAGCGGGTGGAGTCGGCTGAGGAACTGCTGCAGCAGGTGCGCGCGGTGCTGGCCGAAGCGGTGGAACAGGAACGCGCGGGCACGCCGGGGCCGCCGGGGGACGGCGCGGAGTGGGTTGAGATGGACTCTTTCGCCGATCACCGGTGGCAAGCCGAACGCGAGCAGGCGGCGCAGGTTTTGTCAGCTGCCTACGGTGATCTGCAGTTCGCGTACCAGCGCTGTGCCGCGGTGCTGTTCGAGACGCTGTGATTCGTCCTTTGTGGACTGAAAGGGGATCGCGCTCCTGCCCTGGGGACTGCCCGTCCGAGTGGGCCGGCGCCGGCGTCGCGGTGGCATCGTCGGCAACGACGGAAAGTCCGGGTCGTCCCGAGAGGTGAGCATCATGAAATTGGGCGTCGAGCTGCGCGGTTGGCCCGCGTTGACCTCGTCCCCGCTGCTCGCCGCCGAACGTGGGGAAGTCACCGCGGTGCTGGGGCGCTACAACGTCCTGGTGGCCACGCCGGCGTTCGTCCCGATGGACGCACGGCAGCTGCTGCGCGTCGCCGACGTCCTGCTCCGCGACCTCGCCGCACACGCGGACGCGCGGCGCGGGGAGTTCCAGAAACTGCTGAAGTCGTTGGAGAGCTGGCTGCTCGAGGTCACCGAGATGGTGCTGCGGCTCGGTCACCTGGCGCGCGTGCTGAGCACTGGTGCGACGGTCAGCGACCTCACCGCGTCGTTCCACGCGCACCGGTGGGACGTCCCGGTCGTGGACGAGCGAGTCGCTGCGGAGGACACGGTGCCGGAGCTCGCACGGGACCTCGGTCTGCTCCGCGAACTGTGCGGGACTCCGGTGAAGATCGCGAAGGAGACCGGTGCCGTGATCGACGGTGCGGAGGATCTCGGCGTAGTGCTGGGCGCGTTGCGCAGCTTCGTCGAGTCGATCGGCGGCTGGCACGGGCAGCTCGTGGCGTGTGTGCACCGGTCGGTGGACCAGCTGACCTCGCTCGACCGGTGCGCGGCGCACCTGGTGTCCGATGTCGGGAAGGCACGCGCTGTGCTCGCCGGACGCGACCAGGAGCTCGACCGCCTGCCTGTCGTGAGCCCGGAAAACCGGTGCGCCGTGTGCCACCAGCCGTTCGACGGCGGCGAGGTGCGTGCTCTGGTGTGCGGGCACGACTTCCACGACGACTGCGTTTCCCGCTGGCTCAGCACGCGAGGGCGATGTCCGCTGTGCCGGGCACAGGCGGGCGAGGACACCGAGCCGCATCTGCCTGGCCGGCTCGCGGTGGACGGTGAGCACGTGCGGTCGGTCTTCCCACCGAGGCGAGCCGGTGCCCTTTACGTGGGGCCGGGTGGTGCTGAGGGGTCGCGCCACCAGCGCCGGATCAGGAGCGCGGTCGGTGCCCACGCGCGGGCGCTGGCGGACGGAGGAGACGTCGAGGCCGCCGCTGCCGAAGTGCACGCCGCCGTGCGTGAACACGAACGGGTGCTGGGTGCACTGGCTGACGGGACGTGGACCGGCTGGTCCGAGGTGATCGAGGCGGCGCGCCAAGCTGTAGTGGTGCGCACGGCGCAGCTGATGCGAGCGGCGGAGGACACGCGTCTCGCGGAGTCGCTCACCGGCGTCGAGGACCGGTTCGGCTGCGCGGGTCTCGCCGTGCGGCTCGACCAGGTCGCCGGTGCGTGCACCGAGCTGGCCGCGACGTATCCGCAGCTCCTGCGGCACGCCGCGAACGCCGCTCGAGCGTCTGCCTGGTTGGCCCTGCTCGCCGAGGGCGGTGCCGCGCTGATCGCCGGGGTAGCGGGCGCCGCGGGCACCGCGGACGGTCGGTTCGATGAAGGTCTGCGGGCCGCAACCGCCGTCGTGACCGGCTGGCTGCGGGCGCTCGACCGCGAACTCGCCCCGTGGTGCGCGTGGGCCACCGAGGTGGCCAGAGCCCACGCGAAGGTGCGTGAGGCAGTGCGGCCGCGCCGGTCATCCACATAGGAGGTTCGACGAGATGAGCCTGCCAGTCGGTGCCACGCACGACATCTGCGCGATCTGCCGGGAGGAGCTGCCGCCAGGGCAGGCCGAGGTGCTGCCGTGCGGGCACGGGTTCCACGGTGGTTGCGTCCGGCCGTGGCTGCGGACTCAGCCCGAGTGCCCGTTGTGCCGGTCTCTCACCCCGCCGGGGCCGGTGGACGTCGCCGGGTGCCCCACTCTGCACGAAGGGTTCGGTGCGACCTTCTCCGCCGACGTGGTGAGGGCGGACGTGGACGTGGTGACGCGTACCGGTGCGCTCAACCGGTTGCTGAGCAGCACGGTCGCGCCGGAGGCGGTGCATGCCGCGGCGGTCGCGCTGGACGAGGCGCTCGCCCGGCGTGCTCGGCTGCTCGGCGAGGCCACCGGTGTCGTGTTGAGCACGCCGGTGGACGCGGTCTTCCGGTGGCGCGACGACTTCGACCAGGTGTGGTCGCTCGCGGAGAGTCTGCACCGGCAGACAGCGGCGGGCGGTCCGGCCGACCCGTTCGTGCTCGCCCCGCTGCTGGCGTTCTGCGACCGGCTGCCGCCGGTCGCCCAGGACGTCTCGCGCCAGGTGGGGGCGCTCGCCTCGGCGTTGCAGGCCGACACGCTGATCGACGTCTCGTTCGCCGCCGCGGTGTTCTGCGACGAGGTCGTCCCGGAGCTGGCCGATCCACAGTGGACAGCAACGGAGGAAGTGGCCGGACCACGCGACTGGGCGCGGTTCGCGAGCGTGCTGCACGACCGGTGCGTCGAGCTGGACGGGTACCTCTTCCTGGTGGTGCGGGAACTCGAGGTGCACGAGGAGCGCTACGCCGCCGCGATGCGCGACAACCGTCGCCTGGAGGACCATCTCGCGGTGGTGGCAGCGTGGTTGCGCCGGACGTTGACCGGGGCGTAGCCCGCCCGGTGCGATCGTCAGTGCGCGGTCAGCCCCAGCGGGGCGGCGATCGACCGCACCACGTCCCACACGCCGCTGTTGTCCTCGGCGGCGACGGTGCACCAGTCCGTCAGCTCGATCAGCCTCAGCCGCACGTCGTCGAGTGCGGAGACGACTTCGGTCAGAACCTCGTGGCCGACGGGATTGCCGCTGCCGCCCGGAAGCCGGGCTGCCGACTGCCGGATCAGCGCGGCCGCGTTCTCGGTGCTGGTGGTGCTCGACAGGACGGTGACGAGCTCACCGAACGCGGTGTGCAGGGCAGCCCACCCGGAGGCGGGCGCCGACCCGGCGTCCTCGGCCATCCGCGTCAGTTCACGCCTGCACCGCTGCGCGAGATCGGTGGCGCTCGAGCACACCCACGCCAGCTCCTCGACGGCCTCCTGCCGCCAGACGAGTGCGCGGACCACGCTGCTCACGATCGCGTCGAGATCGCTTCGCGGGCCGGGGGAGCCCGCGTTCGCGTGCGCGTTGAACCCCTCGACCGCCGCGCGGACGGCCGCGTTCGCGTCGTGCAGCACGGTGTCCGCCGCGAGCGAGCCTGCCTGGCCGATGTCCACCGCCTCCGGGAAGTCCGCGGTGAAGTCGAGGCGGCACAGTGGGCACCGCCGTGACCCGGCGCCCCACTGCAGGATGCACTCGAGGTGGAAGCAGTGGCCGCAGCCGAGCTCCTTCGCGATGTGCGGATCATCGATCTCGGCCAGGCAGACGACGCACTCGTCCACGTCCGCGAGCGGCATGGTTCACCTCCTGGTCCGAGGTCGACGATCCCAGCCCGGCACCGGAAGCGGGCGTTCGCGGGGGCAACGGTGGGGGCAGCGTGCGGTCCGCTGTGGACGGTGAACGCGCGCAGGCACTTTCGGGCAACCGGACGCGCGGTCCGCGCGGTGACGATACGGGCGAGTCGTTGCCACCCGGAGGTCGTCGCGTTGACCACACCCACCACAGGCCTGGACGAGGACGCCGAGTGCCTCGTATGCGCCGAACCCTACGGTGACACCCGGCCGCGGGTGCGGGTCGACACGCGCTGCGTCGGCCTCCTCTGCCTGGTGTGCTTGGAGAACATCGTTCGCCAGTCGTGCGTGCCGATCGCCGTGGCCACGGCGGGCGACGACGAGGTCCAATGGGGACAGCTGCCCGCGATCAGCTGCCCGTTCTGCCGCCTCGTGCTCGACCGGGCGGTACTGGAGCTGCTGCCGCTCGACCCCGTGCTGGTGGACACCGCCTGGGGGCTGGACCGCGGCCGGCCGTACTACCGCTACGCGGGCGGGGACTGGCAGCCCTACGGCGAGCTGCCGTTCGCGGCCGAGGCGAATGCCCTGCCCGGCATGGGCGTCGAGCACCTCGGCTCGCTCTACGGCGACCTGACGCTCATGCCCGTGCTGAACGACGCGCTCGGCGACCAGGTGGACGACTACAATTCGGCGTTGTTCCACCTGGGGAACCTGATCGGCGCCGGGGTGCCGATGACCGCGGCGCAGGTCGAGGAATGGCGGTGCTACCTCCAGGACGCGGCGAACCGCGTCGCGGCGCTCTGCGGGCGGCGTGGTGACGTGGTGAACCTGGTGCTGGCCGTGCCGACCGAGGTGCTCGACGGTCACGTCGCCCGGCTGGCCGCGATGACGACGGTGTGCCTGCGGTTGTGCGAGGCCACCGATGAGACGGTCGGCGTGCTCACCGACGTGCTCGTCGCCACGCCGTGCCTGAGGCTCACCGTGCCGGACCTCGAACCGATCGCGAACCTGCTGGGCGAGACCACGTCCTGGTTCCAGACCGCCGCGGAGACGAACCGGGTGAACGACGAGCTGTCGGCGCTGTGGGTGGATCTCCTGCTGCAGGCGCCCGGATGGACGGCGGCGACCGCGCGGGTGGAGGCGCGCCGGGTGCTGCAGACCATGGAGGACATCGATGTCCAGAGATGCGTTTCGCAGCTGGACGAGGTCCACGACGAATGCGCCGCTTTCCGCAAGGAGAACACCTATCTGCTGTCCGTGGTCGCGACCATCAGGCAGGTGCTCGGGGTCGGCTGAGCACCGCTACTCGATGGCGGACAAGAGCTTCTCGATTTCGCCGTCGAGGTCCATCCACCGCGACTCCTCGCCCATCGGCACGACCTCGAAGGTGCGGTCGACGAACTCGGCCACGTCCAGCAGCGCCGCGCTGAGCGTCGACACCCGACCGTGGTCCGCGAGCCGGAACTCGACGCGGGTGGCGTCGTCCTCAGCAGGGCGGACGACCACGTCACCATCGCCGGTGGGCGCGAGCAGCCCGGCGGCCACGAGATCACGGCCGATCGCCCACCGCACCTGCTGGGAACCGACCGTGAAGACGAACGCCAGTGTGTACGGGTCCCTGGTGTCGTACACGATCCCGGTGGCGAGCGATCGTTCCGTGCCGTCGGCGCAACTCATGTGCAGGGCACTGGTGGTCCTGGTGGTGACATGGTCCATGAGTCGGCGCTCCTCGACCTGGCGGTGGGACGGCACGCTCCACATCGGATCGTGATACCGGGAAGACTCCGCACACCGCCGGGCCTTACGGGCCGTCACCGAACCGGTAGGGCGTGGCGGACGAAATGGCCGGGCGGGCCCCTCGCCCCTGGACGTGAGGGCGGCCACCACGTGGATGCCCCGCCGGCCGAGCCGGACGAACGGTTGTTCCCCCGGTGGTGCCCGAGCGGGCAGGCAGCGGGTGCTCCGCGCTCCCTACCGTCGTGGTGACAGGTCTTGGAGGTTGCGATGCCCACGACTTACGGCGAGCTGACCACGTGCCCGGTGTGCATGTCCACTTGGGACGAGCTGGCGGCCGAAGGCGTCACCGCCGTCGTGATGCACCCCGGCGGGGCGTGCCGCATCGCGTTGTGCATGACCTGTCTCGGCTGGATCTTCCAGCAGTCGCTGGAACCCGTCGAGATCGGTGCCGGGATGGGCAGGCTGCGCGCCGCACCGGCGTGCCCGCTCTGCACCTGCGCGCTGGAGCGCGGGCATGTGGTGCAGCAGGGTTTCGACGCCGCGCTGTGGGACGAGGTGTTCGCCGCCGACCGCGCCGCCGACTACTTCCTGCGGGACGGTGAGTGGCACCGTGTCCCGGACGACCCGTTCATCGGTGTCGTGGCGCAGGCGCAACCGCTGGACGCCGCCGCGTTCCAGCAGCAGGTCGCCGAGCCGGGCCGGTTCCCCGAGCTCGCCGGCGGCACGTTCGAAGCGATGCGGCGGTTCAACGACGACCTGCTGCACGCCCGCGCTGCGCGCACCGCACCCGAGATCGCCCAGTGCCGCGCTCTGCTGCGCGACGACCTGACCGACCTCGCCCAGCTGTTCGCCCGCTACGGGCAGATCGTCGGCACGGCACGTCAACTGGCCGCCGTGCTCGCGGTCGCCGACAACGTGGACTGGCTCTACCGGATGGGTGGGACGCTCGATCATCCGGTGAACGGCGCGCGGGCACGTGCCCTCGTCCGCGAGTACGTGGTCGAGGTGCCGCCGTGCAACGCCGGGAACGCTCCCGGCGACATGGCCCAGCTGCTCGCCGACGTGGCCGAGTCCCGCGACATCGTCGCGCGGCAGCGGCAGCTGGTCGTCGATCTCGCGACCCGGCTGGACGCCGACGGCGGGCGGCCGCTCACCCAGGACGAGACCGCGACGGTCACGGCGGCGCGCACCCGGCTGAACCTGGTCGACGAGTTCCTGACGAGCGAGGTCCTACCGCTCGTGCGGTGGGCGGACCGCGTCGACGGGCTGCTTCAGCTCTTCGGGCTCCAGGTCGCCGCGCTCATCGCGAACATCGGTCAGGAACAGGTGGTCTGAGGACAGCCATGGTTCACGAAGTGGATCTGACGCAGTGGTCGGAGCAGCTGACGGGCGCGAGCCGGTTCGAACCGGAACGCGTGGCGCTCGTCGAGGCGGTCGACCGGTACAACGGGCTGGTGCGACACGCGGACTTCTCCGCACTGCATGCGGTCGAGCTGCTGCGGACGGCCGCGAGCACGGTGGCGGAGCTGCACACCCGCGCGAGTGATCTCGTCGCGGACTGCACCGCCGCGGGCGGCGCCCTGGACGAGTGGTTCGACGAGCTGCGGGACAAGGCAGGTCGCTGGGAGCACTTCGCGGCGGTGCTCGACACGGACGTCTCCGCCGACGACCTGCGGCTCTCGTTCGACCACGTCTTCCTGCGGTGGAACCTGCCGTCGTGCACCGCGCTCGAGGGTGTCGCCGCCCTGCTGGACGCGGGCGGACGCGGTGACGCGGCTGACGCACTCGGCAGGCTCGACGACTTGCGCAACGCTCCGCGAGTTGCCGCCGTCGCGCTGGCGTTGCCGGCCGCACCGGACGCCGAACGGATGCGGGAAGTGCTGCTGCCCTTCACCTACCAGGTTCGCGACTGGTCAGAGGTGGTGCAGGCGCGGATGGCGGCGGTGGAGCACGCGTTGCTCTCGCTGCACGCCGAGGCGGTGGCACTGCGGGACTGCGCGAGCGAGGTGTACGGCGTGGTCGCCCAAGTGAGCTCGCAGCTCGCGGACGCCGCCGAGCCGGTGTGCACCGTCTGCCAGGAGACCATGTCCGGCAATGGAACGCTGACGCTGTCGTGCGGTCATGTCTTCCACAACGACTGCGTCGTGCCGTGGCTGGAACAACGGCGCACCTGCCCGTTGTGCCGGGAGGTCGAGCCGGGTTGGGAGAACGTCGAGCCGCAGCCGATGCCGGACCACATCATGCCGGTGCTCGACCTGGCCGAGGACTTCGAAGGTCTCGACGGCTGGGAAGGCCTGGACGGTTCCGACGAGTACGACACCGACGACGAGACCGAGACTCCCTCGGCGGCCCAACCCGCAGAGGCGTACGTCCGGGCACAGTTCCCACCGCAGCAACGCCAGACCCTCTACGTCGCGTGGCCGGACAGCGCTCGCGGGCGGCAGGCGATGACCGCGATCCGGCAGGCGATCGACGCGTACGGCACGGCCACCGGCGCACAGCGCACGGCGGCGGCCAACGCGGTCAGAACCGCGGTCAAGGCACGCGACGAGCTCCTCGGACCGCTGGTCACCCGCGACCTCAGCTCCTGGCTCACGCTGCTCGCCGACATGCCCGCGACCACCCAGGGCTGGGCCGACGGATCGCGTTCGGGAGAAGATGAGGCCGACGGGCTGTTGCGGCGGATGGCGGACGTCCAGGAATGCGTGCGCGAGCTGGCCAGACTGGACGACGGCCTCGATTTCGCGGTACCGCAGCTGACCGTGTTGAACCAGCTGGTCGCCGAGCTTGCCGACAGCGGCACGGCGAGCGGGAGGTCGCGGTTCACCGCGAAGGTGGAGCAGATCCGCGAACTGGTGACGGTGCTGGCCGCGACGCTGGCTCCGCTCGCGAACTACGCGGTCCGGTTGCAGGACGACCACGACGCCGTGATCAGGCACCTGGCGGACGACTGACGGGGCCCCTCAGCGGCCACGGATCAACCGCACCTGGTCCAGCACCAGCGCGGCCTCGCGGCGCGCGACCAGCACACCGTCACCGAGCAGGCGCACCCGTTCGTCCACCGCGTCCAGCACGGTGAGCACGACGGCGGGGATGCGCTCCAGGCACAACCAGAAGACCTCCGCCGATGCGTCGTCGTGGTCCGCCGGGCCGTCGTAGCGCGTCCTGAGCCGGTCGTGGAAGTCGGTCACGTCGGAGTGCGCGGTCGTCAGGTCGAGTCCCGGGAGCAAGTCCTCATAGGACTGTCCAAGCGCGCGCAACGCGTCGCGGATCTCGCCCAGCACCCGCATCTGCGACATGGCGCCCCAGTAGTCGCCGACGCGGGCGAGCAGCGCCTCGGTTCGTTCGGGGTGCTGCTCGCAGAACGCGGCGAGGTGCTCGCAGCGCTGCCGGCAGTCCGCGGTGAGCTCGGCGACCGCCCACAGCCTGGTACCGGTGATCCTGGCGGACTCGGCGAACTCGGTGACGGCGGCCGCGACCTCGTCCAGCAGCGCCGTCCGCCGGCCGACGCCCGTGCCCTCGCTCTCGGCGTTGTACCGCCGCACGAGCTGGATCAGCTCACCGGACTCGGCGATTCCGTGCAACGAGATCATCGACGTCGCGAGCGGCCCGTCGCCGGGACCGGTGATGCGCGCGGTCACCTCACCGACGAGCGCGGGAGGTAGCGCGGCCAGGTCGATCCCGGCCCGGCAGCTCGGGCACGACGGTTGAGCGTGTGCGACGGCCGTGCGCGCCAGCCAGTCGGCGATGCACACGAGATGGAACCCGTGCGCGCACGCGGGCAGCACCGAGACCGGAATCCGGATGCGCGCGTCGATGAGCGGGTCGACGCACACCGGGCACTCGTCGGTGACGAGATCGCGCAACCGCGCCAGCAACACCGCGCACTCCTGCGGAGCGCCGGCCTGCGCGCCGGTGACCTCGTTCACCGCCCGGTCGACGAGCTTCGCGAAGTCGTCGCTCGCGAACTCACCGTACGACCACAGGTTGTTGATCCAGTCGACGAGGACGAAGAAGGTGGGCTCGGGCTCCGGCTGGCCGGTGAAGTGACGCAGCAGCGCGGGAAAGCCGGTCAGGTCGATGATCTGCACCGGCCCACTGTGGAGTGATCAACTCGGCGTGCCCAGATCCGTTGGGGCAGCGCGAAAGGGCAACCGGGGTGTTCGTGGCGATCACCGTGCTCGCGCGGAGTCAACGGCCGGGTACGGCGACGCACACGTAGAGACCGTTGGGCCGGGTGACCACCAGGTCACAGGACGGCGTCGTCGAGCTGGAAACTGGCGCGGGCGTGCTCGTCGCCGTGGAGCTCGGCTGCCCGGCGGTGTCGGGTTGATCGGCGGTGGTGGTGTGCCGGGCCGCGCTGGTGAGCGGGGGAAGTTCCGCCACAGCCGAAGAGCGGGTCGCAACCGTTGGGGCGGTGCGGGCTTCGGTTCGCGTGACAGAGGTGTCCGGTACGGCGGTCAGCAATGGCGGTGCGGACGGGATCGATCTGATCGGTGTGGCCTGTCCGGTGGAAGCCTGTTCGGCGACCGGGACTTCGGGGTGCTTCGGTGCGGAGGGTGGTGCCGCGCCCGCGCCCGCGCAGACCGACACCCCCGCTGCCAGCAAGGTCGCCGCCGCGATCGTCTTCACCACGCCGAGCGTGCCGTGCGCGGCATTGGACAGCGATGACGCCAATGCGGGCGTTGTGAGCACGACCGGTAGCAGTGCGCCGCGCAGCCCGCGGTTGAGCTGTGCCAGCCCGGCGGCGAGGTCTGCGCACCGCGGGCATTCGTCGAGGTGCGCCCGAACTCGCCGGGTGTCGCCGGTGCCGGTTTTGCCCCGCACGTAGGCGCTCAGCTTCTCGACGACGGCACGGCAGCGCTCGTCCTCCACGTCCGGCAGGTACTCCTTGAGGTAGGCGCGGCGCAGGCCTTCCCTGGCCCGGAAGGCCAGCACCGCCACGCTGTTGCCCGTGCCGCCGATCAGCGCCGCCACCTCGGCCGGGCTCGCGCCTTCGACCTCGGTGTGCCACAACACCTGCCGCCACCGCTGCGGCAGCGTGCCGAAGGCGCGCGCGACGAGGTCGTGGTGCCAGCGGGTGATCACCGGGTCCGGTTCGTCGACCGGTCGTTCCAGCACCGAGACGTCGCCGTGCGGAACGACGCGGGCGTTCGCGCGCCGATGGTTGATCGCGAGGTTGCGCAGTGCGCGCAACAGGTACGGCTGGAAGGCCTCGGTCGGTCCGGCACCGCGCCGCAACGCTCGCAACGACGCGGCGAACGCCTCGGCGACGAGGTCGTCGCGTTCCGCACCGCCGAACCCGATCGCCGCCGCGGTGCGCCGGGCGGCACCCAGGTACCGCTGGTACAGCACGCCGTACGCGGAGGTTCGTCCCGCGCGAACCTCCGCGAGCAGCTCCGCATCCGTCCGTTCGTCCGCATCGGTCATCGGGTCTGCTGTCGACACGTTCCCACCTCGCCGCTGTCTGGACTCTCGACGTCCACACACGCGTGCCGCTCGTTGATTACGCGCCTCGTGGTTGCCCTTCCGGGCAAGTCGGCGGTGCGGCGGCGGCGCCACAATCCCGTCCGAGACCGAAGTCAACGGTGCCGGAGGTTTGCGGGTTGACCACGCCGAACTACGACATGACGTGCCCGATCTGCGTCGAGCAGCGGCCGGTGACCGCTGTCGACGCGCAGTGCACGGGCCGCATGTGCTTGCCCTGCCTGGAAATGCTCGTCGAGCAGTCGACGGTGCCCACAGCGGTCGCGACCGCGAGCGACGACGAGGCCGAATGGGGCCAGCTGCCCGCCGCGCCGAGCTGCCCGTTCTGCCGCGCGGAGCTGGACCGGGCCGTTCTCGCGCAGCTCGGTGTCGCGGCACCGTTGCTGGACGCGGCGTTCAGCGCCGACCGCTCTGCGTACTACTACCGGTACGTGGGGGATGACTGGCAGGCCTACGTCACCCGGCCGTTCCTCGACGAGGCAGGCTCGATGCCGGTGCTCGACCCGGCCCGGTTGCCCGTGGTGTACGGCGACCACCTGTTCATGCCGGGTGCGAACGAGGCGCTGGCACGCGAGGTCGACGACTACAACACCGCGCTGCGCGCGTTCTACGACGCCGTCACCGGCGCGACACCGCCACCGGCGGAGGACATCGAGCGGTACGTGCTGTACTTCGGCGCGCTCGCCACCCGGATCACGGCGTGGTGCGAGCGGCGTGCCGAGGTGGCTGACCTGTTCCTCGACGCGTCCGCGACACCGGACACCGTCGCCGTCGCACACCGCGAGCAGTTCGGCGCGATGCGCCTGGTCTGCATGCGGTTCGCACTGGTGACCGAAGACCAGGTGCCGTCCGTGGTGGCGTTGCTGCGCGAGACGCCGTGCGTGCGGCTGAACGTGCCCGACCTGCGACCACACAGCCACACGCTCGGACCGTCGACGGCCTGGTTCGACCTGGCCACGAGCGTCGCGGAGCTGAACGAGCACCTGGCGGAGGTGTGGACGGCGCTGCAGGACTTCGGCGCGCGGTGGACGCCGGAAACCGACCGGGAGCCGGTGTTCGAGACGCTGCGGGCGATCGACGAGGCCTACGCGCGCGAGGCGATGGAAGAACTGGAGAGCCTGCTGTGGTGCTGCGCCGTGGTGCGGCAGGAGAACAGTCACCTGCGGGAGCAGATGAACGTGGTGCGTGAGCTGCTCGGCATCGAGGACGTGGTCGCGCCACTGGTTTGACCGCCACCGTCAGCGCCATGTTCGGGTGCTGGGCTTGGCTTTGCCGAGCGACGGCACTTCGATGGCCGCTCGGCTCGGTGTGGAAGGCGACGAGCACGTCAGGCCCGTGACGGACCCGACGTGCTCGTCGGCCTCGATGCGGGAGAGCTGTCAGCCGGCGGCCGGCTGTTCGTGCATCCGGGTCGCGCGCACAGCCTTGCGCACCT
>NZ_JYJG01000363.1 GCF_000955955.1 Lentzea aerocolonigenes | reverse complement strand
TGTATAAGAGACAGCGGCGTGGTGCCGGCGACCGCGGCGCGGGCGTTCAGCGTGCAGGCGGTGGTGAGCGCCGTGCCGAGGTCGCGGAACGTCGACGCCGGCGTCAGCTGGTTCTGCACCGCCCACCACAGCGCGATCGACTTGTCCAGGCCGATGCCGTAGACGTCCTCGCCGCCGAGCGAGCCGCCGTCGGCGATGAGGAACGCCGCCTTGTTGCCGACACCGCTGTCGAGGTGCGGGTTCGCGTCGGTGACCCAGAACTCGCCGTTGACCTGCTCCGGCTGCTGGTGCGTGCGCGGGGCGGCCATGTCGCGGATCACGCCCAGCGACGAGCCGTCACCGATCTGCCACCGCGTGCTCGCGGCCTTGCCCGCGCCGACCTGGTCGACGAACTCGCCGAAGATGTCGGACAGCGACTCGTTGATGGCGCCGCTCTCACCGCGGTACAGCAGGCCGGAGATGTGCTGCGTGACGCCGTGCGTGACCTCGTGGCCGGTGACGTCCTTCGTCGTCACGCCCTCGCCGAACGCCATCTGCTCGCCGTCCCAGAACGCGTTGAGGAACGGGCAACCCTCTTCGAAGCTGCACAGCCGGACGGTGGCGCGCAGCGCCTTGCCGTTGCCGTCACCGACGTCGGTGCCGAGCATCGTGGTCAGGTCGACGCGCAGGTGCTTGGCGTACAACGCGCTGGTGTGGCCGAGGTACTCGTAGACGTTGTCCACGTCGGTCTCACCGCTGGCGAGGCCGTCCTCGGTGCGGGTGGCCTGGAACGCGGTGCCGCACCTGACGTCGGTCTGCAGCTTCTCCTCGGTGGTGAACCAGGTCATCACCTCCTTGTGCCTCGCGTCGCAGACGACCCGGTTGTTCACCTTCTCGGTCGACTCCCACGCGGTCAGCGCCTTCGTGTTCGCGGCGTCGACGACGATCTCCCAGTGCTGCCCCTTGCCCCGCACGGAGACGAGGTAGGCGGGTGCGGTCGTGCCGTCACCGGGCAGGCCGAGCAGGCGGGCGTCGTACCAGCGGCGCTGCGCCGGTGAGGCGACCAGCGCGGCCGGGTCGACGCCGCTCCGGTTCGCCGCGGTCGTGACGGCGGTGCGCGTGACGGCGGCCTCGTCGACGGCCGGGAAGGCCTTCGAGCCCCGGCGCGTGGTGCGGCCCTGTGCGGAGACCAGTGCGCCGCGTTCGTCCAGCGTCTGGGTCACCTCGCCGCCCAGCACCGCGACGCCGTCGAACTCCTGGCGGTAGCGCACGACGCTGCCGCCCTGCAGCGTGCGGACGCTGACCTGGTGCAGCGTGCCTCGCTCGGTGTGGAAGCCGTCCGCGACCAGCGGGAGGTGCGCGGCCGCGGCCGCCGCGGGGTCGGCGGATGCGGCGGGGGAGGTGCGCGGGCGCACTGCCGTCACGACTCCGTTGTGGTCGGTGTCGACGGCGACGTCGGCCGCCACGGCGGCGGGTGCCGGGCACAGCGTCGCGGTCAGCACGAGGCAGAGGAGTCGCTTCTTGTTGTGTGGCAACGAACTTCCTTCGTTTCGTTGATGCGTAGGGAAGAAGTTCTACGGAACGCGGACGGCGCTGGGCAGTGACCGATCGCGTCATCGCGAGGCGCGGGTCCGCACACCCGATCGGACAACCGATCGGGCCATCCGCCCTCGTCCGCGCGGCAGCCGGACGGACGGTGCCCGGCGCCCGGCGGCGACGCAGAGTCATCGAGACGTTCCACTGCGTTTGGAGGTTGGTGTGCAAGGCGAGATGACTCGGCGGTCGCTGATCGGACACGTGCTCGGCGGTCTGGTGGGCACGGTGGGAGTGGTCGGTCTCGGGGTGAACCAGCTCGGCGCGAGGGCGGCCACCGGCGGGGAGCCCTTCTTCGCCGAGCGGTACCAGGGCCGGTGGATCACCGGCGGCGGGCCGCAGGCGCAGGTGGAGCTCGACCGGCGGGACCGGGGTGTGCACGGCCACCACGGGCAACCGGTGGTCACTGTGGACGGTGTGCCGTTGCATGTGATGCGCGGAGCTGACGGCCGGTACGTCACATCGGTGAACCACTACCAGAGCTTCCCGACGCTGAAGGCGGCGGCGCGCGCGGCCGCCGAGTCGTTGCGGGGCGCGGCACTGGAGGTGGCGGCGTGATCCGCAAGAACCAGGCGACGCTGACCTCGGAGGAGAAGGCCCGGTTCGTCGCGGCAATGCTCGAGCTCAAGCGCACCGGCAGGTACGACGAGTTCGTGGTGACGCACCAGGAGTTCGCGATGAGCGACAGCGACGTCGGCGACCGGCTCGCGCACCGCGCGCCGTCGTTCCTGCCGTGGCATCGGCGCTTCCTGCTCGACTTCGAACGAGCGCTGCAGGAAGTCGACCCGGCGGTCACGCTGCCCTACTGGGATTGGACCGACGACCGCTCCACCCGGTCCTCGTTGTGGGCGCCGGACTTCCTCGGCGGCACCGGCAGAACTTCCGACGGCAAGGTGATGACCGGCCCGTTCGCCGGCGACACGGGCAAGTGGAAGATCATCGCGCGCACCGACAGCCGTTCGTACCTGTGCCGCACGCTCGCCGTGCACGAACCGGCGCTGCCCACCGCGGAGGACGTGCTGAAGGTGCTGGCCGAACCCCGTTACGACGTGCGGCCGTGGAACAGCTCGTCGTCATCGGGGCTGCGCAACCTGCTCGAAGGCTGGCGTGGACCGAACCTGCACAACCGGGTGCACGTCTGGGTGGGTGGCCACATGGCGACCGGTGCCTCGCCCAACGACCCGGTGTTCTGGCTGCACCACTGCTTCATCGACCTGCTCTGGGCGCAGTGGCAGGCCGAGCACGGTGCGTCGTACGAGCCGAAACGCCGCGAGCCCGGCGTGGTCGGAGCGGCCGACGCGATGAAACCCTGGGGCGACGTGACACCGCAGGACATGCTCGACCACCGCGCGTTCTACACCTACGACGTGGACGAATGAGCCTCGTGTCACCTGTTCGAGGTTTTCTCGCATCCGCGCGTAAGGCCGTCTGATCGGACGGGTCTGCATCGGCGTACGAACCACCTGAGCACCCAGGGAGCACGCCGTGGACACGATGGTGTGGCAGGACGAGCAGGCCGGCCGAGCCGAGACACCGCAGAAGACCCACAGCCGGATCGGGTTCTTCCTCGGTGCCGGCGCCCTGCTCGCGTTCGTGGTCTCCGTCGTCGTGACGATGGTGGTGGGCCCGTTCTCCGACGCCCGGTCGGTGATGCAGGTCGTCGTCATGACATTGGGCGGTCTGCTCGCGGTACTCGCACTGCTGCGGGTCGTCGTGCTGGGTGTGCTGGTCGCGGCTTCAGCGCGGCGGTCGAGGAGGTAGTCGCGTAAGGACTGTGCCGGACGATGGTCTGACCGGTATGGACGGGAACGTGGACACGACACAGTTGCAGCCCGCGAACCTGCTCGGGCTCATCGCCGGTGTGTCGCACGGCAGGCTTTCGTTCACCTCGCACGCGCTGCCCGCCGTGGCGGTCGTGCGGCACGTCGTCACCGGCGGAGGCCTGCTGATGCGCAGCGGCCCGAACGCCGAACTGGCCGCTGCCGCGCGTGCCGAACAGGTGGTCGCGTTCGAGGCGGACGACGTGAGGGGCGACGCCGGGTTCGGGTGGTGGGTCACCGCGCTCGGCAGGCTCCGCCACGTCGACCACGAGCTGCCAGGGATGCTCGTCTTGACCATGGACGTCACGTGGATGAACGGGTACGTGCTCCCCGCGGAGGATCTGCGCTACCGGATGACGTCCTGATCGGACATCACCCGCGGCGCCCCTGCGGGGTGGGCGCCGCGGGTGTGCTGGAACGTCCTGAGTGGAGGGCGGCGGGTGATGGCGGAGTCAGGTCAGGTCCGGATCGCGTGCTTCGGCACGGCGTCCCTCTACACCGAGGGAGTCGCCACCGCGGTGACGGCGGCGGGGGCTTGGTGGTGCGGTGTCGTCCCCAACGCCGGTGAGGTGTTCCAGCTGGTCGCCCGCAGCGCGGTCGACGTCCTGCTGGTCGAGCTCGCGAGTGATCCGGGACTGTACGTGTGCGAGGTGCTCGAGCACACCGCGCCGTCGCTCGTCCTCGTGGTGCTGCACGAGACCACTCAGCCACCACCGGGACTCGAGGTGCCCGGCGGCGTCCGGGCTTTGCTGTCGTTGCGGGCAGCGCGCAGCGAGCTCGCGATCCTGTTGCGCGACATCGTGCCCGGCGCCGCGCCGCCGTTGTCCGCGCGCGAGATCCAGGTGCTCGGGCTGATCGCACGCGGCTACAGCACCGAACGCATCGCCAGCACGTTGCGAGTCGGCGCGGAGACGATCCGGACGCACGTGAAGCACGTGTTCGTGAAGCTGGGTGCGCTCAACCGGCCGCACGCCGTGGCACTGGGCTGTGCCCGCGGGCTGATCTCGGCACCGGAGTGGGACGCCGTGCCCGGCGGCTAGACGGTTGATTCCAAGG
>NZ_JYJG01000362.1 GCF_000955955.1 Lentzea aerocolonigenes | reverse complement strand
GACCCCACCCGGAGCGCACGGGAAAAGCAGCTCGCCTTCGGCGTCGCCTTGCCTCGGCTTCGCCTTCGGGTGCCTCGCCTTCGGCTTCGGCGTTACCAGAGGCCTGGGACTTCGTCCTCTTCTTTGCGGGCCGCTTCCCAGCGGTGTTCGCGCAGGTTGATTTTGCCGTCCAGGTTTGGGACGCCCTCCTCGTGGAGGAGTTGTAGTTGGGTTTCCCTCAGGTGTGGGGCGCAGGTGCCGTCGGCTTTGAGGACGCGTTGCCACGGCAGGCCGTGGCCGTCCTCGTTCAGGATGCGGCCGACCAGCCTTGGCGATGGGGCCTTGGCGAGATCAGCGATGTCGCCGTAGGTGGCGACTCGTCCGCGTGGGATGGCCTTGATGAAGTCGCGGACTCGTTCGTGGATCTCTTCGTCCATGCGCCGAGTTTAGTCAGATCGATTTGGTCCAGGTGGCTACTGCGGAGAGGTAGTCGGGGGCGTTCGGGGCGTAGTTGATGGAGTGGCCGTAGCCGTTGAGGATGAAGGTGTTGAGGGACGGGGCGGACGGGAAGAACTGGCCTTCGTCGGCCTTCAGGGCGGCTGGGGAGGAGCAGTCGCTGCCCATCAGAGGGACGCCGGAGCTGCAGAAGTGGAAGTCGTTGCCTAGGGCGATCATCACCGGCACCGAGATCTGACGAGAGATGGGGATGATCACGGTGTTGAGGAGGATGGTGTCGACTGCCTCGGTGGCGGCGAAGACGTCCTTCGTGGACTCGTCGAACGAGATGGCGCCGGGGACCAGAGGGCCTGGTTTGTGGAACGAGTTGTAGCGGGTGTCGGGCATGGTGGTGAGGTAGCCGAGGTCAAGACCCGCCGGGATCATGTTGGCCAGGACCGGCACTACGGTTATGTAGTTCATCTTGTGCGTGAAGCCGGTTACCAGGACGCCGTCCACGTCGTGCCAGGTGCCTGCCTCGATCATGGCCATTGCGGAGCCGATCGAGTGGCCCGCGACGATGACCTTCGAGAACCTGGGCTTGAGGGTTTGGATGACCTGGTGGACCGCGCTGGCTTGGGTCGAGGCGGTTACCAGGGCGCTCAAGGGCTTGGAGCTCTTGCCGGTGCCCAGGCGGTCCAGGGCGAGGGTGGCGAAGCCGGAGGCGTTCTGGGAGCGGGTGAACGAGTGGGTGTTGGGATCGAAGCCCACGTCCCAGTAGGTGCGGTCGTAGGTGCCGCCTGGGATCAGGACTTGGATCTTGGTGGCGCCGGTGGGGACGCAGAGTCTGCCCGCCATGGTTTCCAGGGAGGTCACCAGTGGGGTCAGGCCTATGCGGACCTGGTAGCTGACGTCTTGGCACGGGGGTGTGACGGCGTTGGCCGGTGCTGGGGTGCAGAAGAGGGCTAGCAGGGCCGCGGCACACAGGCTGCGGAGGCGCATGGGGGACCTTCCGGGCTAGTTGCGGGGGACGGCCTTCATGAGGAGGCCGTTGGGGTACGGGGCGGACGTGAACTTCACGCGCGCAGGGCGGGTGGGGGTCAGGCGCCACTGTTTTGCGATGGTGGCGAGGGTTATGACGATTTCCGTGTGGGCGAAGGTGTTGCCCAGGCATTGGCGGTTGCCGCCGCCGAACGGGACGAAAGCGCCGCGAGGCAGGCCGGCGAGAAAAGAAGGAGTCCAGCGCTCGGGCTGGAAGCGTTGGGGGGACGGGAAGTAGCGTTCGTCGTGGTGCAGGGCGTGGGGGCTGATGATCACCTCGGCGCCTGGTGGGAGCGTTGCTTCGCCTAGTTGGACTTCGGTCAGGGTGCGGCGCATCACGAACCAAATTGGGTAGTGGCGCAGGGTTTCCTGGACGATCTGTCCTGTGTAGACGAGTTTGTCGACGTCCGCGTAGGTCACCGGGCGGGGGCCCAGGACCTGGTCGAGTTCGGTGTGCAGGCGGTGTTCGATCTCCGGGTTGCTGCCCACCTCGTACAAGGCCCAGGCCAGGGCTATCGCGGTGGTTTCTATGCCTGCGGTGAGGAGGGTGAGGACTTCGTCGTAGGTCTGCTCGTCGGTCATGCCGGCCAACAGGAGCATCGAGAGGACGTCGCCGTGGTCGGTGGAGTCGGCTCGCCAGGCCTCGATCACTTGCAGGACAACGGCTTTCATGCGGGCGATGGCGGCGTCGAACTCGCGGTTGCCCGGGAGGGGGAGCTTCTCGACGAAGGACGGGGAGAGGGCGCGGATCATGCCCTGCTGGATGACGGTGAAGATGGACCTGCGGACCTCCTCGACGGCGCGGTGGCCGATCTCCGTCGAGAAGAGGGTCTCGCCGACGATGGTGACCGCGAGCTCCTGCATGTCGTTCTCGATGGTGCGGGTCTCGCCTGGTTGCCAGCGCGCAGCCAGCGAAGAAGCAGCACGAGCCATTGTCGAGGCATAGGATTCGATCCGTTCCCGATGGAACGCCGGCTGCATCAGGCGGCGCTGTCGCAGGTGGAACTCGCCGTTCGACAACAGCAGGCCCGTGCCGAGGTAGGGCTGGAACTTGTCGAACATCGCGCCCTTGCGGAATTTCGAGCCTTGGGAGACAAGGACTTCGTGCGTCAGGGCGGGGGAGGTGACGAAGTAGGCGTGCAATGGGCCGAGGTCCAGGCGCACGACGTCGCCGTGCTCGTGCAGCGCGTCGGTGAACTTGGCGCGCTGGGTGAGCATCGCCGGGGTGTGCCCGAGTAACGGCCAGCGGCGTGGCGCCACCGGGACGGGCATCCAGACTCCTGAGAGTTGGGCCGAATGGGGACGGACCACACTAGGAGCCGTTTGGGGGAAGACGACAGTGCCTGATCGGGTGGTTCCGGGTCACTCTGATGGTTCAGCGCAATGTCCGCTCGGGTGACTAAGCTCGTGCGTCTCCTCAGCAGCTGCCCAGAACCGGGTATTGCGAACCGAAGAGGTGTTCACCGTGGCAGAGACCCAGAACTGGGTGCCGCTCGGCATCGACACGAACGTGCCCAGCATGGCCCGCGTCTACGACTACATCCTCGGCGGTGCGCACAACTTCGCCGCTGACCGGCAGGTCGGCTCCCAGATCGAGAAGCTGGTGCCGGGACTGCCCAGTGTCGCCCGGCTCAACCGGCGGTTCCTCGGCCGCGCGGTGAACTTCCTGATGGATCAGGGGGTTCGGCAGTTCCTCGACATCGGATCGGGCATCCCGACGGTCGCGAACGTGCACGAGGTCGCGCAGGAACGCGACCCGGCTGCGCGGATCGTCTACGTCGACAAGGATCCGGTGGCCGTCGCGCACAGTCAGTTGTTGTTGGCTGACAACGAAAATGCCGCAATCGTGCAGGCCGACATGCGCGATCCCGAGACGGTGCTGTCGAGTCCCGAGGTGAAACGCCTGCTGCACTGGGAAGAACCGGTCGGCCTGTTGATGCTGCTCATGCTGCACTGGGTACCGGACGAGGACGATCCGCAGAAGCTCGTCGCCACGTACCGTGACGCGCTGCCCGCCGGGAGCTTCGTCGTGATGACGCACGTGGCGAAGGATCAGATCGACGAGAGCGTCGACCAGGCCGCCGCCGTGGTGAACCGCAGCAAGAGCGCGGACCAGATGCACATGCGGACGCACGCGCAGGTCAACGCGTTGTTCGACGGGTTCGAGCTGGTCGAGCCCGGGCTGGTCGGCTGCGGCGAGTGGCGGCCGGACGGGCCTGGCGACATCGCGGACGAGACGTCCATGAACATGTTCTTGTACGCCGGGGTGGGTCGTAAGGACTGAAACCACCCTGTAGTGTCGGAGGTTCACTCCGTCGGCGCAGTGGGCGTCGACTCCCGGTGGGTAAACTGCCGGACACTCTTCAACCCATACAGGGCAACGGGAATGACGAAACCAAGCCGAAGACCCGATGCCGCTCCACCTTCGGACACCGCCGCCGTCCGTGCGCGAGAAGCCTTGGCGCGCAAGTGGAGCTACCTGCTCAGCAGCGTCGTCATGGTCGCACTGAGCAGAGACGAGCTGGACGCGGAACTGAGCGCCCAGCTCGACGCGTTGTGTGCGGCGCTGCACAACGAGCCGTTCGATCCTGCCCCGTTCGAGGAGGTGGGTGGGCGACTCGTCGCTCTCGGCTACGTCAACGAGCCTGGCCTCAAGCGGACCGTCGACGTGCTCGGCAAAGGCCTGCTGGCGCTGGACGAGTTCCGCGCGTCGGACCAGCACACGGTCCGCGTCGTGGGCGGAATCGGCGCGCTGACGTGTGGTTTCACCGCTGCGCGCGCCCGCGCGATCCTGGACCAGCAGGAGAGCATGCAGCGGTCGTTGCTCAAGGCCGCTCACGATGCGCAACGGGACCAGCGGCAGAGCGAGGCGAAGTTCGAGGGCTTCGCGTCCTCGTCGACCAACGGCGTGCTGATCGTCGGCCTCGACGGGCGGCTGGCCTGGGGCAACGACGCGATCGGCGTCATCCTCAGCCATCGGCCGGAGCCGGGTACCAGGCTCGTCGAGCTGATCGCGCCGACGTCCATCGTGGTGTTCCGCGAGATGATGGAACGCGTGCTCGCCGAACGCGGTGAGTTCGAGCGGGAACCGATGCAGCTCGTGCGCGGGGACGGGGAGTTCGCCAAGGTCACGCTGACGGCGTCACTGCTGCGCGACGACGAGGGCAAGGCCAGTCATGTCCTCGTGATCGCCGACGACGACACGGAACTTGCTTTGTTGCAAGGAGAACTGCGCAGGCAGTCGTTGCACGACGTGCTCACCGGCCTGCCGAACCGCCAGTTCTTCACCACCCACCTGGAAACCGTGCTGCGCAGGGCCGATCCCGAGCTCGGCGTCACGATCTTCCACCTCGACCTCGACGCGTTCGGCCTGGTGTGCAACAGCCTCGGCGGCCGCGTGGGCGAGAAGCTGCTGCAGCACGTCGCACGCAGGCTGCGCGCGTTGATGTCGCGCGAGCAGGCGATGGTCGCGCGGTTCGACGGCGACGAGTTCGGCATCATCGTGGAGAACACGGCTTTCACGCCGGACGTCGCGACGACGATGGCCGCGATCAACGCCGACCTGGCCGACCCGATCTACGTCGACGAGCACGGGCTCGCGATCTCGGTGAGCGCGGGTGTGGTCCACCGGCCGGCGCCTGACGTCGACCCCGTCGAGCTGCTGCGCATGGCGGATCTGGCGTTGCGCAAGGCCAAGAAGGACCAGCGCGGCCAATGGGAGTTGTTCCACCACAACCAGGACACGTCGTTCCGGCAGGACGCGGCACTGGCCGTGGTGATGCCGGGAGCGTGGGAGCAGGGCGACATCGGCGTGTGCTACCAGCCTGTTCGCATGCTCGCGACCGGTGAGCTAGCGGGCGTGGAGGCCGTGCTGCACTGGGATCTCTCGGATCGCTGTGCCGAACTGGCCGACGAGACCGGGCTCATCCTGCCGATGGGAGAGTGGCTGATCAGGATCGCGGCCGGCCAGGCGCAGTGGTGGCGGCAGCGCGGCGAGATCGACGCGCAGTTCGGCGTCCGGCTCACCCGGCACCAGTCGACCGACGCGGACCTGGTGTCGCGCGTGGTGAAGGTGATCGAGGAGACCGGGATGCCGCACGAGAAGCTGACGCTTTCGATGCCGGTGTGCGTGCTCGGTGTGGCCGACGCGGCGGAGAACCTGGCCACGTTGGCGGACAGGGGAATCCGGATCGCGCTCGACGACTTCGGGCTCGGGCCGCGGGACCTGGCGTGGCTCACGGAGCTGCCGGTCGTGTCGGTGCTCGTGCCGAAGGATCTGGTGCGGCGTCAGGACCTTCGCTCTGCCGCGTTGATCCCCGCCGTGCACGACCTGGGCGTGAACCTCTGCGTGGACGGCATCGAGACCGAGGAGCAGGCGGAGTGGTGGACGGCAGCGGGCGCCGACCTCGCGATCGGCGCCCACTTCGGATCACCTGAAGCAGCAGGCGATCTCCTGAAGAAGTTGAACTAGAGGCTGCGCTGCCAGTCGACCACTGCCTTGTGGTAGCGGTCCGAGTCGGGCGCGAAGTTGAAGCAGTGGCCGTAGCCGGTGAGGACGAACGCGTCCACCCGCGGCGCGTGTGAGTAGAACGGCCTCTCCGACGCGGCCAGCGCCTCGGACGACGAGCAGTCAGAGCCGAGCGGCGGGGTACCGCAGAAGTAGTCCGACGTCGTCTGGATGCTCATGACCGGCGCGGTGATCTTGCGGCTGGCCGGAATCACGAGGTTCACCATCAGTGGCGTCGTGACCAGCTCGGCCGTCGCGAAAACGTCCTTTGTGGACTCGTCGTAGTCGACCACGGCGGAGTTCAGCAGGCCCGGCTTGTGGAAGCTGGTGTAGCGGGATCCCGGCACCGTCGTCAGGTAGCCGGGGTCGAGGCCGAGCCGGCCCAGCCGCGGGTCGAGCGTGACCGGGATCGAGCTGATTATCGTGGGCAACGCCTTGACGTAGTCCCACTGGTTGGTCATGCCGGTGATCAGCACCCCGTCGACGTCGTGGTAGGTCGCCGCCTCGACGATCGCGACCACGGAGCCGAGCGAGTGGCCGCCCATGAACACCTTCTGGAACTGTGCGCGCATCCGTTGCACCACCTGGTGCACCGCGTCGGCCTGGCTCGGGACGGTGACCAGCAGGCTGAGCGGTTTGCTGCTCCTGCCGGTGCCGATCCGGTCCACCGCCATGGTTGCGATGCCGGCGTGGTTCATCGCCAGCCGGACGGAGCGGACGTCGGGCTGGACCGGGATGTCCCAGTACGCGCTGGTGTACGTGGCACCGGGAACGAGGACCTGGACCGATGTCGCGCCTTGGGGGATGCACAGCTTGCCGTACATGGTCTGCTGGATGAGGCCGAAGCTCACCGGCGTGTAGACGTCCTGGCAGCTGATTTCGGCCGCGTTCGCCGGGAGGGGCGCGGTACCGAGCAATGCGAGCACTGCGACGGCACAGAGCCGACGGAGACGCATGAGGGAACAACCTCCAACTAGCGGGGAACGGCCTTCATCATCAGGCCGATGGGGTAGACGGCGTTGGTGAACTTGGTGCGCACGGGCCGGTCGGGGACCAACCGGTAGCGGGTGCAGACGGACGCCACCGCGATGACGATCTCGGTGAGCGCGAAGTGGTTCCCGATGCACTGGTAGATGCCGCCGCCGAACGGGACGAACGCGCCCTTGGGCAGCAGCCGGGCGCGTTCGGGCGTCCAGCGGTCCGGGTCGAAGCGCTCGGGATCGGGGTAGTGCTCCGGGTTGTGGTGCATCGCGTGCGGGCTGATGATCAGCTCGGTGCCGGGCGCCAGGCGGACGCCGTCCAGCTCGACCTCCTCGGCGACGCGACGCATGAGGAGCCAGAGCGAGTACTTGCGCAGCACCTCCTGCGCGACCTGGCCGACGTAGGTCAGCTTCGGCACGTCCTCGAACGTCACGGGACGGCCTGCCAGCACCTCGTCGAGCTCGGCCAGCACCCGCTGCTCGACCGCGGGGTTGGCGGCGATCTCGTGGAAGATCCACGCCAACGCGAGCGCGGTGGTCTCGATGCCGGCAGACAGCAGCGTGATGACCTCGTCGAAGACCTGCTCGTCGGTCATCGGCTCACCGGCCTCGTCCCTGGCCAGCATCAGCATCGACAGCAGGTCGCCCTGATCGGTGCCGTCGGTCCGCCAGCTCGCGATGACCTCCTGCACGATCGAGCGCATCCGGTCGATCGCGGCGTCGAACTCGCGGTTGGCCGGGATGGGCAGCTTCTCGACGAACCCAGGTGAGAGCGCGCGCACGATGCCGTTCTTGACGATCACGAAGATCGACCGGCGGGCCTCGTCGACCGCGCGTTCGCCGATCTCGGTCGAGAAGAGCGCTTCACCGACGATCGTGACGGCGAGGCCCTGCATGTCCTCCTCGATCCGCCGCACCTCGCCGGGCTGCCAGCCGTCCACCAGCTCACGCGTCGCGCGGACCATGGTGTTCGCGTAGCCCGCGATCCGGTCGCGGTGGAACGCCGGCTGCATCATCCGGCGCTGGCGCTGGTGGAACGCGCCGTTGGACATCACGAGCCCGTTGCCCATGAACGGGCGGAACTTGTCGAACATTCGCCCTTTGTGGAACTTGGGCGCATCGGTGACCAATACCTGGTGCATCAGCTGCGGGCTGGTCACGAATAACGTTCGCATCGGACCGAGGTAGATTTCGACCAGGTCGCCCTGACCTCGTAAATTCGCGGTGAACTCGAATCTTTTCCGCAGCAACGGCAGAGTGTGCCCGAGAAATGGCAGCCTGCCGGGCGCCACCGGGACAGACATCATCGCTCCTCGCGACGTGGAAAGAGACGGCCAACCTTAGGAGTCGTTCGGCCCAGAGTGACAGTGCCCGATCGGGTGGCGTGCGTTCACACCGGCGGACTAGCGGTGCACGCTTCATGCCTGCCTAAGCTTGTGCGTCCGCAACCTGAAGAGGTGGTCGCCGTGGCTGACGAGCAGAACTGGGTTCCACAGAGCGTCGACGTCTCGGTGCCGAGCGCGGCGAGGCTGTACGACTACATGCTCGGTGGAGCGCACAACTTCGCGGTGGACCGCCTGATGGGCGACAAGATGGAAGCGGCGATGCCGCACGCGCGCAGTGCCGCCAGGGTCAACCGGGCGTTCCTCGGCCGTGCGGTGCGGTTCATGGTCGCGCAGGGTGTGCGCCAGTTCCTGGACATCGGCTCCGGCATCCCGACCGTGGCCAACGTGCACGAGGTCGCGCAGGCGGAAGCCCCCGACTGCCGGGTCGTGTACGTCGACCGCGATCCGGTGGCCGTCGCGCACAGCGAGCTCATCCTGGCCGGCAACGACAGCGTTCGCGTGCTGCAGGCGGATCTGCGGGATCCGGACAGCATCCTGAACAGCCCGCAGGCGCACCTGCTGGACTTCGACCAGCCGATCGGCCTGCTGATGCTGCTCATGCTGCACTGGGTGCCGACCGAGGACGATCCGTGGGGTCTGCTCAAGCACTACCGCGAGGCGTTGCCCAGCGGGAGCTACCTGGCGATCACGCACTTCGCCGACGACCACGACTACGAGGGTGTCAAGGTCGCGGCCGAGCGGATGAACAAGGCGGGCGGGGACCAGGTCGTCGAACGCAGCCGGGACGAGATCGCCGCGTTCTTCGGTGAATTCGAGCTGGCCGAGCCGGGTCTCGTCACATTCGCCGAGTGGCGGCCATCCGGGCCGGGGGACATCTCCAGCGATCCGGCGATCAACAGGCTCGCCTACGCCGGGGTCGGACGCAAGCCATAGAGAATCTCGATGGAGTGATGCTCATTCACACGGTCGGTCGAAAAGAGACCGACGGACCGTGGGTAAGATGCCGAGGCATCTGAGCCTATTGCGAGGCACCCCCGAATGCCCGAGCCGAGTCGAATACCAGACGTAACGCCTTCGCCCGAGGACATCGTCCGGGCGCGGAAGATGCTTGCCCGGAAATGGGCGTATCTGCTGCAGAGCGCCGTGGCGATCCCGATGAGCCTGGACGGTCTGGGAGAGGCGCTGAGCACCCGGCTCGACGAAATCTGCGCGCTGCTGCACGCGGAGCCGTTCACCGGCGATCCCGCAGAGCAGATCGGCGCGGGTCTGGCGAAGCTGGGGTATCTGGGGCCGATCGGGCTGCGGCGCACGACGGACGTGCTCGGCAGGGGACTCTTCGCGCTGCCGGAGTTCGGTCAGGTCGAGAGGTACGCGCAACGGATCGCGCTCGTGATCGGCGCACTCGGGTCCGGCTTCACGGAGGCCACCAGCGAGTCGGTGCTGACCCAGCAGGAGAGCATGCAGAAGTCGCTGCTCAAGGCGGTCCGCGACGCGAACTGGAACCTCAAGGAGAGCGAGGCCCGCTTCAACGAGGTCGTCACGTCGTCCACCAACGGTGTGTTGATCGTCGACCTCGAAGGACGGCTGCTCACGACGAACGCGGCGGTCGGCGACATCCTCGGGCACACCCAGGAGGAGCTCGTCGGGGTCCCGCTGCTCGACCTCATCGCGCCCGGTTTCGCCGACATGCTGAGCGATGCGATGGCCGACCTGGTCAGCGGCGCCGCGGAACGGATCAGGCAGTCGCAACGGATGCTGCGCAAGGACGGTGAGGCGGCGCGGTTGTCGCTCACGATGTCGTTGCTGCGCGGCGCGGACGACGAACGAAGCCACTTCGTCGTGGTGGTCGAGGACGGCACCGAGCTGGAGTTGCTGCAGAGCGAGCTCAAACGGCAGTCGCTGCACGACGTGCTGACCGGGCTGCCGAACCGGCAGTTCTTCACCACCCACCTGGAAACCGTGCTGCGCAAGGCGGATCCGGAGTTCGGCGTGACGGTCTTCCACCTCGACCTGGACGCGTTCGGCATGGTGAGCAACAGCGTCGGCGGCCGGGTCGCCGAACGGTTGCTGCAGCACGTGGCGCAGCGGCTGCGGGTGGTGATGGCAGCGGAGAAGGCCATGATCGCCAAGTTCGACGGTGACGAGTTCGGCGTGCTGGTGGAGAACACGGCGGCCACGCCGACCATCGGCGAGATCATGAAGAGCATCAACGACGACCTGCTGCTCGAACCGACCTATGTGGACGGTCACGGGCTGGCGGTGTCGGTGAGCGCCGGCGTGGTGCACCGGCCGTCCGTCGAGGCCGAGCCGGTGGACGTGCTGCGGGCGGCGGACACGGCGTTGCGCAGGGCCAAGGTGCGCAGGCGTGGCCAGTGGGAGGTCTTCCACCCCGCGCAGGACGTGCTCGACCGCCGGGATCACGCGGTGGCCGTGGCGATGCCGGCCGCGTGGGAGAACGGCGAGATCACCGTGCGGTACCGGCCGATCGTGCAGCTGGCCAACGGTGAGGTCAGCGGCGTCGAGGCGGCGTTGCACTGGGACAGACCGGATGCCGAGGTGCTGGACCACGACGAGTGCGCGGAGCTGGCCGAGTCGACCGGGCTGATCCTGCCGCTCGGCGAGTGGCTGCTGCGGGTCGGAGCCGGGCAGTCGGCGTGGTGGCGGCAGCGCGGGCAGTTCGACCGGTCGCTGGTCGTGCGGCTCACCGCGCACCAGGCGACCGACGCCGACCTGGTGTCGCGCGTGGTGGGCGTGCTGGATGAGACCGGGCTGACGGTCGAACAGCTGGCGGTGAGCATGCCGGCGTCGGTGCTGCTGGTGACCGACGCGGCCGACAACCTGGGCACGTTGGCGGACATGGGCGTCCACATGGGGCTCGACGACTTCGGGCTCGGTCCGCTGGACCCGGCCGCGGTGTCGGACCTGCCGGTGCGGTCGGTGCGGGTGGCGCGCAGCCTGGTCGATCGCCGATCTCCTTACGTGACAGCGCTGCTGCCGTTGCTGAGCGGGTCGGGCGTGACCGTGGCGGTGGACGGGATCCGCAGCGCTGAGCAGGCGTCCTGGTGGCTGGCGGCGGGTGCGGACTTCGCGACGGGCGAGCACTTCGGGGCGGCCGGGACGCCGACGGAATTCCTGAAGAGGCTGGAAAAGCGGTGAGGCAGGCGCCTTTTCGGGTGCCTGCCCCACATTTGCCGCGGGATGCGGAAGTCTTGGAACCCCGGTGACCGGACGGGGTCGGGGTCACGTCCGGCCACCGGAGGAGTCTGCTACCCGTGGAAGCCCGCCAGGGCCTTCGTGAACTCGTAGGTTCCCTGGTTGATGCCGCTGCACGAGTCGCTCATGGCACCGCAGTTGCCCTTGTCCCGGTTCACGGCCCAGAAGGACACGCGGGACAGGTGCTTCGAGTTCGCCCAGGTGATGATGTCGCGGAAGTTCGCCGGGGTGACGGTCTCGTTCGTGTCGGTCTTGCCGTTCATCGAGGAGAGGCCGCTGCGCCGGTACGCCGCGTCGTCGGACAGGCCGTACGTCGACTTGATGTGGTTCTTCAGGCCGTCGACCGCGCTCTTGGTCTTGGCGGCCATGTCACCGCCGGAGCCGAAGTCGAACGGCATGACCGCGAACGTGTCGATCGGCGCCCCGAGCTCCTTGGCGCGGGTGACCAGGCGCTTGCCCCACGAGTTCGGGCCGGTGGACTCGGTCGGCATGGTGATGACGACCTTCACGCCCGCGTTGTTCTGCTTGATGATCTTCAACGCGCCGAGCACGCGGTCCTGGACCGTGTTGTTCTCGAACTCCTGCGCCTCGATGTCGATGTCGATCGCCTTGAGTCCGTAGGCGTCGATCACCTTCTGGTAGGCGCCGGCGAGTGCGCTCGCCGACGAGCACTTCTGGCCGAGCTTGTTGCCGGACCAGCCGCCGATCGACGGGACCGCTTCACCGCCGGCCGCGCGGATGTTGTTGATCAGGGTCTTGTCGCTTCCGGTCAGCGAACGGGTGCCGTCCCACTTCGGGTTGCAGCCGCCGTCGCTGAGGATGAAGGCGAGGGTGAACGACTTGATGCCCGTCTGCTGCATCACGCTCGTCGCGCTGGGGACGTTGCCCCACTGGTAGAGGTAGGGCGCGGCGAGGATGGGGTTGACGGCAGCTTGAGCCTGCACGGGCAGAAGCATCGCCGTGCACGCGGCAGCGACTGCGCCGACGAGGAACCGCTTCATCAGTCCTCCAAGACTGCTCGGTCCAGGGCGGCGGAGCTGGCAGTGAGGGGGCTCACAACGTCTTCAAAAATGGACTAGACCACCTCCTTCTGTCAAGAAGGTAGACGAAATCCGCCGGGGGTTTGCCGGACGGGCCTTGCCGATCTTGTCGGTGGTGCGTGGTGGAATCGAGTCGTGGCACTTCCACCCCAGCTGGTCCGCCGGAAGCCGGAGACGCGCCCGCGTCCCCGGTGGGATGCGGCTGCCCAGCGGGTTTTCGGTCAGCCGGGCTTCCTGCGGGTGCTGGGCGGGCCGGGGACGGGCAAGACGACGCTGCTCGCCGAGCTGGCCGCGCACGTCGTGCTGGAGGAGGGGGCCTCGCCGGAGAACGTGCTGGTGCTGACCGCCAACCGGCGTGCGTCCGTGGCGTTGCGCGCACACATCACGCGGTTGCTGACCGGCCGGTTGTCCACTGTGCGTGAGCCTCTTGTCCGGACTGTCCACTCTTACGCATTTGCGGTGTTGCGGAATCAGGCGGTGTTGCTGGGTGAGCCGCCGCCGCGGTTGCTGTCCGGGCCGGATCAGGACGCGATGGTGCGCGAGCTGCTGGCCGGTGACGTCGATCTGGGTGCTTCGAACTGGCCTGAGCGGTTGCGTCCGGCTTTGGAGCTGCCCGGGTTCGCGCACGAGTTGCGGGATCTGCTCTTGCGGGCCGCCGAACGTGGGCTGGGGCCTGAGGACCTGGTCGAGCTCGGCGAGGAGCACGGGCGCGACGAGTGGGTCGCGGCCGGGTTGTTCGGGCGGCAGTACGAGTCGGTGAACCTGCTGTCCGGCATGGACTCGGCGACGGCTTTCGCGCCCGCTTACGACGCTGCCGAGCTGGTGTCCTCGGCTTACGCAGCCTTTGTGAACGACGAGGAGCTGCTGTTCTCCGAGCGGCGGCGGGTGCGGTACCTGCTGGTCGACGACGCGCAGCACCTCGACCCGATGCAGTACTCGTTGATCAGGTCGCTGGGGTCGGGTGCGTCCCGGTTCGTGCTGGCGGGCGATCCGGATCAGGCGATCTTCACGTTCCGCGGTGCCTCGCCGGAGATCCTGCGGGACGTGGACGGTGAGACCGTGGTGCTGTCGCAGTCCCATCGGATGATGCCCGAGATCCGGGATGCCGTGGCGCGCTTGGCTTCCCGGTTGCCCGGTGCGTCTCCCACACGGTCCGTGTTGCCGGCTGACGGCGAGGGCTCGGTGCAGGTGCGGCTGCTCGCGTCGTCCGCGCAGGAGGCGACGTGGGTGGCGGACCAGTTGCGCCGTTCCCACTTGGCCGACGAGGTGCCGTGGTCGCAGATGGCGGTCGTGGTGCGTTCGGCGACGCTGTCCTTGCCCGTGCTGCAACGGGCTTTGCTCGCGGCTGGTGTTCCGGTGGCGGTTGCGTCGGACGAGTTGCCGTTGGCGCAGCAGCCTTCTGTGCGTCCGTTGCTGGCTCTGGTGCGTGCTGCGGCCGTGCCCGGGTCGTTGGACGAGGACACCGCGGCGATGCTGCTGTCGTCTTCGTACGGTGGGGCGGATCCGTTGGCGTTGCGGCGGTTGCGCCGTGGTCTGCGCCGGTTGGAGATGGCCGCGGGAGGCGATCGTCCGTCCGGTGAGTTGCTGGTCGAGGTGGTGGAGACCGCCGACCGGCTGGCGGCTCTGGAGGACGTGGAGTCGCTGCCCGCTCGGCGGATCGCGCATCTGCTGGCGTTGGCGCGCAAGGCGATCTCCGATGGCAAGTCGGTGGAGGTCGTGCTGTGGGATCTCTGGACGGCGACCGGGCTGCAGGACCGCTGGGTGGCGCAGTCGGCGCGGCGCGGCATGCCGGGCATGCAGGCGGACCGCGATCTCGACGCGATCGTGGCGTTGTTCGAGGCGGCCGCGAAGTACGTCGACCGCCTGCCGGGGTCGGGGGTGGCGGGCTTCGCGGACTACCTGGAGTCGCAGCGGATCGTCGGCGACACCCTGGCTGCTTCGGCTCCTGTCGGTGAGGCCGTGTCGGTGCTGACCGCGCACTCCGCGGCCGGTCGTGAGTGGGAAGTCGTTGCCGTGCCCGGGGTTCAGGAGGGCAGCTGGCCCGACCTGCGGCTGCGCGGCACCGTGCTGGGCGTCGAGCGCATGGTGGACGTGCTGGCGGGCCTCGAACCGTCGGTGTCGGCCGTCGCGCCGATCCTCGCGGAGGAACGCCGCCTGCTGCTGGTCGCCGCGTCCCGGGCGCGCTCGAAGCTGCTGATCAGCGCGGTTCGCGGTGAGGACGAACAGCCGTCGCGCTTCCTGGACGAGATCGAGTCGTCGTCCGAGGAGGAACGCAAGCTGCACCGCCCCCAGCGCGGCCTGGTGCTGGCCGAACTGGTCGGCGAACTGCGCCGGGTCGTGTGCTCGGACGCGGAGTCCTCGGATCGCCGTTCACGTGCCGCGGTTCAGCTGGCGCGCCTGGCCGAGGCGGGCGTGCCCGGCGCGCACCCGGAGTCCTGGTACGGCGTGGCTGCAGTGTCCACATTGGACTCACTGTGGACGGAGGAGCAGAAGGTCAGCGTGACACCGTCGACCATCGAGGTGATCACGAAGTGCCCGCTGCGCTGGGTCATCGAACGCCACGGTGGCCAGGACCCGGCCGAACTCGCCTCGGTCACCGGCACCCTGGTCCACGCCCTGGCCCAAGCCGCGGCCTCGGGCGCCGACTCGGCCCAGCTCCGCGTGAAACTCGACGAGGCCTGGGCGGCCGTGGACGCCGGCGCCCCGTGGTTCTCCCGCCGCGAACGCCTGCGCGTCGAACGCATGCTGGACACCTTCCTGGCCTGGCTAACCATGAGCCGCGCCCAGCTCACCCAGGTCGCGGTCGAGGAGGAGATGGTCGTAGAGGTCCCGAAACGCGACGGTGGCCCGTGGCTGCAGGTCCGCGGCCGCGTCGACCGCCTGGAACACGACGAGGACGGCCGCCCGATCGTCATCGACATCAAGACCGGCAAGAGCCCGGTCTCCCGCGAGGCTTCCCAGGAACACCCGCAGCTCGCGGTCTACCAACTGGCCACGTCGCTCGGCGGCTTCACCCACATCGGGCTCGGGACCGAGCCGGGCGGGGCACGGCTGTTGTACGTGGCCAAGGAGGACAAGAAGACCGGCGCGGTCGAACGCACCCAGGCACCGCTGGACGAGCAGGGCGTCCGGGCCTGGCTGGAGGTGGTGCAGGACGCGGCGGAGTCGGTGCTCGGCCCGGACTACACGGCGCGGGAGAACGCGGACTGCGACCGCTGTCCGGCGCGCACCACGTGCCCGGTCCACCCGTCCGGCCGGCAGGTGAGCGAGTGAGTGGTGGGTGTGAGGCGTGCCGGGGTCGCGGACTGGCTGGCCGGTGAGCGTGTGGGTGGTGGGTGTGAGGCGTGCCGGGCCGCGGACCGAGCGGCAGGTGGCGTGGGAATGGCGAGGTGTGAGGTGCCAGGTTCACAGGCCGGGTGGCGGGTGGGCGGGTAGGCGTCGAGAAAATATCTGCGGTGCAGGCCGCCGAGCCCTGGTGGTGGTTGGCGGGAACGGTTGACCGCGAGCGGCTGACCTGCGCGTTTCCCGTGTCCGAACGGTTTGCGAACACACGTGCCTGGGTGCTGCGGAAGCTCGCGGCCCAGGTAGGAAGATGTATTGGTGACGTTGCTCAGGACCTGCGACCGGACTGTCGCCCAGCGCGACATTCGGCATCGCGTCGTTCGAGGGCAATGCCGCGTCGTTCCAGGGCGGTATCGCGTCGTTCGAGGGCGACGTGCTGGCCGCGCCGACCTCGGGGCGTCCGTCGTCCCTGAGCTGGTCGGGCCATGACGGTCAGTCCTTTCGAGATCGCCGAAGCGCTCGGGCTCAACAAGCCGACCCCCGAGCAGGCCGAGGTCATCGCCGCCCCCACCCAGCCGGCGCTGGTCGTGGCCGGCGCGGGCGCGGGCAAGACCGAGACGATGGCCGCGCGGGTCGTCTGGCTGGTGGCCAACGGCATCGTGCTGCCGGACCGGGTGCTGGGCCTCACCTTCACCCGCAAAGCCGCACGCCAGCTCGCGGACCGCGTGCGGGCAAGGCTCAGAAGGCTCGCCGGCTCCACCCTCCTCGACGAGCTCGACCCCAGCGGCGAGCGGAAGATGGCCGTCCTCACCGGCGAACCCGTCGTGCTCACGTATCACGCGTACGCGGGGCGGTTGGTGACCGAGCACGGTCTGAGGCTGCCGGTCGAGCCGGGTGTCCGGCTCCTCACCGAGACGGCGTCGTGGCAGCTCGCGCACCGGGTCGTGTCGACGTGGGCGAACGACATCGACACCGACAAGGTGCCCGCGACCATCACCGGGTACCTGCTGTCGCTCGCGGGTGAGCTCGGCGAGCACCTGGTCACGCCCGAAGCCCTGCAAAGCCACGCGGACAGGCTCTGCGCGCTGATCGAGAACGCGCCGAAAGCGCCGAGGCAACGGGATGCCCTGCCGGAGAAGCTGCAGGAAGTCATCCGCGCGCAACGGCTGCGGGTCGCGCTCCTGCCGCTGCTCGACGCCTATCAGCAGAGAAAGCGGAAGGAAGCCGCGCTCGACTTCGCGGACCAGATGTCGCTGGCCGCGCAGCTCGCCGCGTTCAAGGAGGTCGCGGAGGGCGAGCGCGAACGGTACGGCGCGGTGCTGCTGGACGAGTACCAGGACACCGGGCACGCCCAACGCGTGCTGCTCAGGAGCCTGTTCGGTGAGGGCAAGCCGATGCCGGTCACGTCGGTCGGCGACCCGGCGCAGGCGATCTACGGCTGGCGCGGGGCCAGTGCCGCGAACCTGCCGCGGTTCGCGGACGACTTCCCGCCCACCAACAAGTTCGGGCTGCTGACCAGTTTCCGCAACCCACCCGAGGTGCTGGAGCTGGCGAACGCGGTGTCGTTGCCGCTGCGAGAGGCCGGGCTGGACGTCGAGGAGCTCAGGGCCAGGAACGGAGCCGGGCCGGGTGACGTGAGGCTCGCGCTGCACGAGGACATCCGCCAGGAGCTCGACTGGATGGCGGACAACGTTGCCGCGCAGTGGATCGCGCACCTCGACGAGGAAGGTGTGCCGCCGACCGCGGCCGTTCTCGTCCGCAGGAGGTCCGACATGGCGGCCATCGCTGCCGCGCTCAGGGAACGCGGGCTGCCGGTCGAGGTCGTCGGGCTGGGCGGGTTGCTGGACGAGCCCGAGGTGCGGGACCTGGTGTCGGCGCTGCGTGTTCTGGTGGATCCGCTGGCGGGAACGGCGGCCGCGCGCCTGCTCACCGGATCGCGCTGGCGGCTCGCGGCACGAGACCTCGCGGCACTGTGGAGCAGGGCGCGCGAACTGGCCGGAGTCCAAAGCCGACAGTCCGTTGTGGACGATCCGTTGCTGGTGCTGGCGGATGCACTTCCTGGCGAGCACGCGGAACAGGCCGGGCTGGCCGACGCGCTGGACGACCCCGGCGACCCGGACGCGTACTCGCAGGACGGCTACCGGCGCATCCGCAGGCTCGGCGGCGAGCTGGCGATGTTGCGGCGCAGGCTCGACCAGCCGCTGCCCGAGCTGGTGGCGGATGTCGAACGGACGTTGTTGCTGGACATCGAGGCCATGTCGCGGCCGGGCATGGTCGGGCGCGCGCATCTCGACGCGTTCTCCGACGTCGTCGCGGACTTCGCCCAAGCCAGTCCGAGCGCCACGTTGCCGTCGTTGCTGGACTACCTCTACGCGGCCGAGCACGCCGAGGACGGGCTGGAACCCGGCGAGGTCGAGGTGTCGGAGGACCGCGTGCAGATCCTGACCGTCCACTCCGCGAAGGGGCTGGAGTGGCGGATCGTCGCGCTGCCGCACCTGGTCAAGGACGTGTTCCCCGGCCGCAAGAAGTCGTCGTGCTGGCTCAAGGCGGTCACGGAGCTGCCTGCGGATCTGCGAGGTGACGCGCAGGACCTGCCGGAGCTGAGGCTGAGCGCGGGCTTCAACCGCAAGGAGGTCGACGAGGCGCTCACGATCCACGCGGAGGAGTTCGAGGACCGCAGGCTCGTCGAGGAGCGCCGGCTCTTCTACGTCGGCGTGACGCGCGCCGAGCACACGTTGTTCATGTCGGGACACTGGTGGGGCGAGGCCGGGGAGAAGCCCAAGGGACCGTCGGTGTTCCTGCGGGAGATGCACGAGGTCCTGCAACGGGACGACCCGCCCGGCGACATCAGCGCGTGGGCCGACGAGCCGGAGCCGGACACCCCGAACCCGCTCGCCGAGGACGTGAAGACGTCGCAGTGGCCCGCCGATCCGCTCGGCAAGCGCCGGGATGGCGTGGTCGAGGGCGCCGAGATGGTGCTGGCCGCCCTCGACGCGCTCAAGAACACGCCGCCAGAGCCGTTGCCGCTGATCTTCGACGAACCGGAACCCGAGGTCGTCGAGAACGAGGACTACCCGCCGCCGGACGAGCCGCCGGACGACGACTTCCCGCCGGAGCCAGAACCGCTGCCGGACGACATCGTGCCGGACGACCCGGAGATGCCGGAGGACGACGATCCGGAGGGCTGGGCGAAGGACGTCGACGTGCTGCTCGCCGAACGTGCGGCATCGATGAACCGGCGCGAGCAGGTCGAGCTGCCCGACCACCTGTCGGTCAGCCAGCTCGTCGAACTGGCCAAGGACCCGGACCTGCTGGCCCGCAGGCTGCGGCGCCCGTTGCCGTTCCCGCCGAACCCGCTGGCCCGCAGGGGTACGGCGTTCCACACGTGGCTGGAGAACCGGTTCGGGGCGACGAGGCTGCTCGACATCGACGAGCTGCCCGGCGCGGGAGATGCCGACGCGGCACCGGACGCCGATCTCGAACGCCTGAAGGAGGCGTTCCTGCAGAGCGACTGGGCGGACCGGACACCGCACGACGTCGAGGTGCCGTTCGAGGCTGAGTTCGACGGGATCTCGGTGCGGGGGCGGATGGACGCCGTCTACAAGGACCCGGACGGCTGGACCGTCGTGGACTGGAAGACCGGTGCGGTGCCGGACGCGGAAGCGCTCCCAGCGCTGTCAGTGCAGCTCGCGGCCTACCGGTTGGCCTGGGCGGCGCTGGTGGGGGAGCCGTTGGAACGGGTCCGGGCCGCGTTCCACTACGTGCGGCACGACCACACGCTCCGGCCGACGGATCTGCTGGACGAGCAGGGCCTGAAGGATCTGATCAGGACTGTGAGCTAGTCCCGGCAGGAGCGTGCGATTCCTTCAGCACGCGTTCGTAGAGCACCTCGAGCAGCCACCGTCCGAACAGCGACGGCCCGAACTCCGGCGATCGGTCCTCCGGCGGCACCATCAGGTCCGCCGTGGAGTCGTCCGCGACCACGACACCGATGCCGTAGTAGTCGAGCTCGATGTACGACCAGGCCTGCGACTCGTCGGACCGCGGGAGCATCACCGCACAGGGCGCCAGCGTCAGCAGGGTGCCGCACGACTGCAGGGCGCGGTCCGTCGTGGACTCGCTGACCAGCACGCCGACGAGCTCGACTGCCGCGACGGGCAGCTGGTCGTGGGCGGCGGGCTCGAACCAGGAGCGGAACCACGACGGATCGGCGCGCGGCGGCCAGCCGTTCCGGGTTCTCCACTCGTGCACGTCGGGCAGCAAACGCACCACCGCGGACACCTGCTGGCCCAGTACGGCGACGTCGGGTACGACGACTCCATCCCAGTCGAGCGCGTGCGCGGCGCGCTGAAGAAGCGTTTGCACAGGGCGCATCCTAAGGTTCCTCGCGCGAAAAATGACAGCGTTTGCGGGATACTTGGTTAAGGATTACCCAGGGTGGTCATGGGGCTGCTTTCGCCACTTTCCAGGCCCAAGCGACGAGTGGGATCTGCAGCGGCAGGCGACCATACGCCAGTGCGCGCGCCTTAGGCGACTTGGAGCGGAAATCCAGAGCCATTTTCACGTTTGCTGGGAACACCGCGACGAAGAACGCGGCGGCCAGCACACCGCCCAGCTTCCGCGTGCGAGGGGCCGCGACTGCTGTGGCCAGGGCCAACTCGGCGACGCCCGACACGTAGGTCCACTGCCGCGGGGTGCCGGGCAGAGAGCGCGGGACGATCGCGTCGTAGTGCTTCGGCCTGGTGAAGTGGGTGACCCCGGCCAGACCGAGCAGTGCGGCGAGTGCCATCGCCGACCGCGCTCGGGAACGGTTCGGTTCCATGCGGTCACCCTGTCATGCCTACGCCGCGTAGGCGAGACGGGGCTGGCCTATTCTCCACGGGCGTGGCAGGTGATTCTCATCATCCCGAACGCGCCCCCGAACGTGCGGCAGTCGCCGCGCTGAGCGATTCCTTCGTCGCCGGGCTCCGCGAGTGGATCAAGATCCCGTCGATCGGCGTCGATCCCGCACATCGCGTTGACGTGCAGAGATCCGCCGAGTGGCTGGCTGCTCAGCTGAGTGAAGACGGCTGGCCGGAGATCCAGATCTGGGATCACGGACCAGCGCTTCCCGCCGTCTACGCGTGCTGGCCAGCCGTTGATCCGCAGGCGCCGACCGTACTTGTCTACGGTCACCACGACGTGCAGCCCGTCGATCCGCTCGATCGCTGGCACCACCCGCCGTTCGAGCCCGTGACCAGCGGCGACGAGCTGCGCGGCCGCGGTGCGAGCGACGACAAGGGGCAGGTCGCGATGCACCTGCTCGCCGTGAAAGCACATCTGGCGGCAACTGGACAGAATGCGCCGAGCGTCACTCTGAAACTCTTCGTCGAAGGTGAGGAGGAATCGGGTTCACCGCATCTGCGAAAGCTCCTCGAAGACCACCGGCAGGATCTCGTTTGTGATCTTGTGGTGTTCACGGACACCGCGTTGCACGAACGGGATGCGCCCACCGTCAACACCGGACAGCGCGGAGTTCTCGGCGGCGAGATCACGTTCTTCGGCGGCGCCGATGACGTTCATTCGGGCCGGGCCGGTGGTGCGATTCCGAACCCCGCGACGGCGTTGGCGAAACTGATCGCCGCGCTGCACTCCGACGACGGCCGGATCGCGTTGCCGGGCTTCTACGAAGACGTGCGCGAACCGTCCACACAGGAGCGAGCCGACTACGCCGAGCTGCCTTTCGACGAGCAGAAGTGGCTGGCGCACAACGGTGGTGGCGCGCAGGCGTTGGCCGGTGAACCCGGCTACACGACCCTGGAACGGATCTGGGTGCGGCCGACCGCCGAGGTCAACGGGCTGAGCAGCGGCTACACCGGGCCCGGGCTGAAGACGATCATCCCGGCGACCGCGACCGCGAAGATCAGCTTCCGGCTCGTGCCCGACCAGTTGCCCGAGAAGGTCGCGGACCAGCTGCGCGAGTTCGTCGCGAAGCACACGCCGCCGGGGATCCGGGCGGAGGTCAGCTTCCGCGGTGAGGGCGTGCCGCCGTACGCGATCAGCCCGGACGACCCGGCCAACGCGACCGTGAAAGAGGCGATGGAGCTGGCGTTCGACCAGCCGGTGCGGTTCGCGCGAGCGGGTGGATCGGGGCCGGCGGCGGTGCTGCAGGCGTGGCTCGGGGTGCCCCTCGTCTACCTCGGAGCGACCTTGCCGGATGATCGCGTGCACGCGCCGAACGAGCGCGTGGTTGTGCCGTTGCTCCTCAAAGGCGCGGAGGCGGCTGCTCACCTGTGGCGGATGCTGCCCGAGAGGTTGACTCGATGAGCCTGTCTGACGAAGCGTCGCATTCGCTCGTCGGTGTGATCAGGATGCCGGACCAGGCGCAGAGCCCTGGCCGAGCCATCCTCAAACGCGTTGTCGGCGCGATGGCGGCGTTGCTGCTCGCGGTCCTGATCGTCTACCTGGACCGCGACGGCTACCGCGACGTCAACGAGGACGGCGTCTCGCTGCTCGACTCCTTCTACTACGCGACGGTGTCACTCTCGACGACCGGCTACGGCGACATCACACCCGCGTCGTCGTCAGCGCGGCTGGTCAACGTCCTGGTCATCACGCCGTTGCGCGTCCTGTTCCTGATCGTGCTGGTCGGCACGACACTCGAAGTTCTCACCGAGCGCTCCCGTCAGGCGTTGCGCATTCAGAAGTGGAGGCGGATCGTGCGGGACCACGTCGTGGTCGTCGGTTATGGCACGAAGGGGCGTTCGGCGGTGCAGGCGCTGCTCGGTGACGGCGTCGAGCCCGGCTCGATCGTCGTCGTCGACACCGTGCAGGAGTCGCTCGACGCCGCGTCCGCCATCGGACTCGTGACCGTGCATGGGTCCGGTACGCGCAACGACGTGCTTCGCGTCGCCGGCGCAGCTCGAGCGCGCGCGATCGTCGTCGCCCCGAACCGGGACGACACGGCCGTGCTGGTGACGTTGACCGCCCGCGAGCTCGCCCCGAAGGCGCAGATCGTGGCGTCGGTGCGGGAACGGGAGAACGAGCACCTGCTCAAGCAGTCCGGTGCCGACTCGGTGGTGGTGTCGTCCGAGACGGCCGGCCGGTTGCTCGGCATGGCCACGGCCACGCCGTCCGTGGTGGCGATGGTGGAGGACCTGCTCACGCCGGACGCCGGGCTCGCGATCGCCGAGCGCGACGTGGAGTCGAGCGAGGTCGGCGGGTCGCCGCGGCACCTGTCCGACATCGTGCTGGGCGTGGTGCGGAGCGGGACGCTCTACCGGGTCGACGCTCCGGAGGCGGACGCGATCGAGCCGGGTGACCGGCTGCTGTACGTCAAGAAGGTGACTCCCGCCGGGGAGTGAACGCCGGTGCCCACCGCGCCGAAAGCCGAGGCGGGCACCGGACTCACCACATCACGTGGTCTCCGCGACCGAGCAGGCACTTGCGGCGGCTGAACGACGGCAGTCGAGGCGAGCATCATGCCGAAGAAAACGGTCGCGAATCTGGTTCTTGCACGCTTCACAGAAGCCCCCAGGCTCAAGATGCGAACACCGGGGCCACGGTATCGCTAAGAAACCGGTTGCTGCTTCGGAGCGGGCAGCACCGCGGGCGCTCGCAGAGGCGCATAGCGGAAGAGGAACGCGTAGAACCCACCCGCCAGCGCTGCCATGCACAGCAGCAGCGCGGTGAGGCGGCGGCCGACCGGCAGTCCGACCGGAACAGAGGCGGCGGACTGGACCATGTCGTTGCCGGTGAGGACGATCTCGACGGTCTCGCCCTTGCGGTGACCGCAGCCGTCGAGCTTGGCCTGTTTCTTCTCGCCGCCCGCGTCCCATTCGACGGTGTCCATGCCTTGGCCGCACGAACCGGTCTCGACGACGGTGGCGGTCACGGGTCTGGGGGGTTCCTCGGCGCCGAGCACCTTGGCAGGCGCGAAAAGCGCGATCGCGACCCCGATCCCGACCAGTCCGACGACCAGCAGGATGAACACCCATCTGTCCGGGCTTCGCGGAACCGCCACACTGCGATGTTCGCAGACGCGGCGGTCCGCGTGGAGGCCAGGTTTACTTCGGCAGCTGGCGCAGCTGCTCCACCTTGACGGTCTTGCCGTCGGACACGGTTCCGGTCAACGCCACGAGGTCGCCGTTCTTCGGCTTCTCGTTGACCGCGGACAGGTCCAGCGGCGTCTGCAGGCCGTCGACCTGCACCAACGTGGCGTTGTTGCCGTTGACGTCCTTGATCGTGCCCTGCTCGTGAGCCTTGGCCAGCGCCACGTTCAGCGCCTTGCCGTCCTTCACGCGCACGGTCACGCGCTGCTCGGCCTTGAGACCGTTGAGGTCGCCGCCGCGCAGCTTGGTGGAGCCGTCAGTGGTCAACGACACCTCGCTGCCGTCGTCCTTGGTGATGTTGAGCTTGCCGGACTCGACCGACTTCACCCGTCCGACGACGAGCGTGCTGTCCTTCAGGTTGGCCTTGCCGGGGCGGCCGGGCTTGCCGGGGCCGCCGGGGTGGCGCTCCGCGAACGCCGCGGGCGGGCCATCGGGGTTGTCGGCCGCCGTCGCGACCGCGATGCCGCCGACGGTGAGCCCGGCGGCCGCGACGATGGCGCCGGCCCACGCAGATTTCTTCGACATGGGTCGAGCATGCGCGCGCATGCTGAGCGCGAGCTGAAGGCGAGTCGCCCGAAGTCCGGATGATCAGCAGAATGGTGAGGTGTCCGCCAGGGTGTTGGTGATCGAGGACGCCGAGGCGATCGGCGCCGCGGTGTCGTCCGCGTTGCGCGAGTCCGGCTATGAGGTGCAGCACCGGCTGGACGGGCGGCAGCTCGAGGCCGACCTGGGGCGCTTCCGGCCTGATCTGGTCGTGCTGGACGTGATGCTGCCGGGGCGGGACGGGTTCGCACTGCTCGAGGTGATCCGGCGGTCGTCGGGGGCCGGTGTGGTGATGCTGACCGCGCGCGACGGGGTTCCTGACCGGCTGCGCGGGTTGTCGGGCGGGGCCGACGACTACGTCGGCAAGCCGTTCGTGCTGGCCGAGCTGGTGGCTCGGGTGTCGGCCGTGTTGCGCAGGCTTGGCCGGACGCCGTCCACCGTGCAGGTCGGGGACCTGGTCGTGGACGCGGACGCCGGTGTCGTGATGCGGGCTGACCAGGCCATCGAGCTGACCGCGACCGAGCTGCGGCTGCTGGTGTACCTGGCCGCCCAGCGGGGGCGGGTGGTGTCCAAGACGCAGATCCTGACCGCGGTGTGGGGCTATGAGGACTACGACCCCAACCTGGTCGAGGTGCACATTTCCGCGGTTCGGCGGAAGTTGGAGGAGCACGGGGCTCGTCTGGTGCACACCGTGCGCGGCCTGGGGTACGTGTTGCGGGCCGAGGAATGAGCCTTCGCACGGTGTCGCTTCGGCGGCGGGTCGCCGTTTCGGTGCTGCTGGTGCTGTTCCTGGTGCTGGTGGCGTTGGTGATTTCGGTGGACCGGACGTTCGCGGGGCAGTCCAACCGGGACGTCGACGTGGTGTTGATCGATGCCGCCAACCGGGCGACCACGGCGATGAACCGGGGGGCGCAGGCTCGGGACGTGGTGCGGCAGCTGACCAAGAAGAACCTGCACGTCACGGCTGAGCTGCCCAACGGGAACCGGTTCGGGGAGGCGCCCGACGAGGGGCCGTACACCCGCAAGGTTCAGGTCATTCGCGGGGCTCGGTTCACGTTCTACGCCGACACCGAAGCCATTTCGCAGGCTCAGGGGCGGTTGCGGAAGCTCTTGATTCTTCTGGGGCTCGGGGCCATTGCGGTCACCGGGGTGTTGATGATCTGGGTGGTTCGGCGGGCGTTGGCGCCGTTGGATGCGATGACCTCGTTGGCTCAGGCGATTGCTGCTGGGCATCGTGGGGGGCGGTTGAACCCGTCTCGCACGGATACGGAGTTGGGTCGTACGGCGGCTGCTTTTGACGGGATGCTGGATTCGTTGGAGGGGTCGGAGCAGCGGACTCGGCGGTTTGTCGCTGATGCTGCCCATGAGTTGCGCACGCCGATCACCGGGGTTCAGGCGGTGGCTGAGGCGCTGGTGGCTGCTCCGGTGGATTCGCCCGATCGGGATCAGATGAGCTTCCTTTTGGTTCGAGAGGCTCGGCGTGCGGGGCGGCTCGTGGATGACCTGCTTGCGCTCGCTCAGCTTGATGCTGGGTATGAGATGCAGCGGGAGAATGTTGATTTGATGGGGCTGGCTCTTGCGGAGGTGGCTCGGACTCGGTTTGTGGCGCCTGATTTTGATATTGCCGCTGATGGGGTTTCTGCTGTTGTGGTTGGGGATGGGCAGAGGTTGGCTCAGGTAATGGTCAATCTGGTTGATAATGCTCGGCAGGCCAGTGGTCCGCAGGGGGTTGTGCGGATTTCTGTGGATTCGGTTGGGTTCACTGTTTCTGATAATGGGCCTGGGGTGCCGGAAGCGGAGAGAGAGCGGATTTTTGACCGGTTGGTTCGGTTGGATGATGCTCGGGATCGGCGGTCGGGTGGGTCCGGGTTGGGGCTGGCCATTGCTCGGGGGGTTGTTCGGGCTCATGGTGGGGAATTGAGTTGTTTGCCTTCTGAGGGTGGGGCGGTTTTTCGGGTTTTCTTGCCTGGGGTGGTGGTGGAGCCGCCTTTGGCGGGAGAGCCTGGGCCGGCGGGTGCGCCGGGGTCGTAGGTGGTCGGCTTGGGGTGGCGGGTTCCTGTTGCGTGCGAACCGCGGCTGGGC
>NZ_JYJG01000361.1 GCF_000955955.1 Lentzea aerocolonigenes | reverse complement strand
GTCGGCCTTGAGCCGTGAGAACGCGACCATCGAAGCGTCTGACACCCCGGGTTCTTGCTGACTCGACAAAGCACTACTAGCGACGCGATCTCGGTGCGGGCCAACGAATTCAGGACGAGTAGCGCTCCGCGGCCTCGTCCACCGACCGCAGAATCGTGAACACCGAACCCAGCCCGGTCGCCTCGATCGGCCGCAACGCCGCCCGTGACGACGCCACCACGACGAAGTCCACGCCGGCCTTGGCCGCTCTCTGCTGCCCCAGCACCAACGCCTCCAACCCGGCCGAGCCCAGGAACTTCACGCCCCCCAGGTCCACCACGACGGCGCGGTTGCCGGACACCACTTGGGTGTTGAGCGGCGTGGTCAGCTCGCTGCTGGAAGTCGTGTCGAGCTCGCCGGACACGTGCAGCACCACGACATCGGGTGCGATCCGGTCGACGACCACGGAGGCCAGAGCGGTGGGGTCGGGCACGGTTCTCCCTTCGGAACAAGCGCTTCTAACAGCCCACGTTAACCCTGCCCTGCGAGACCAGCCACCGCCCCCGCAGTGACGTGCGGCCCGCTTCCAGGCAGGTGTGGACGTGCTGGGTGAGCCGGGCGTGCAGCTCGTGGCACGCGGTGAAGCCGAGGCGGACGTCCTCCGGCGGGCACTGGACGGGCAGGAGCTGGGCGAACGGGTCACCGCCGATCGTGTCGACGGCCGTCAGGAAGCCGACCAGACAACCCACGAGCCGTTGGTGCAGGCCGAACAACGACAGCGCGTTCACCAGGGCCAGGGTCAGTGCGGGCATCTCGTCGACGGCCACCGGGTCGACGTCGCGCAGCGTCACGGCGAAGAGCACCGAGTGTGTGCGTTCGGACCGCTTGCCGTAGGCGTCGCCCTGGATGTCGCGCAGCACCGAGCGCATCTCGCGGCGCGGCTGCCAGAACGCGTGGTGCTTGCGCAGCTCGGCCACACCCTCGGACGACAGCGGCGCGGGCTCCGTCATCTGCTGGGCCGTCTCGGACAGCGAACGCAGTGACGACTCCCAGCGCTTTTCCAGTGCCGCGTGGAACTGGGCCAGAGCGGAGTTGTCCTCCCACCCGGCGTCCACGTCGTCGAAGCCGCTCATCCGCAGCTCGTAGCAGATCCACAACGACAGCTGCAGGTCGTCGTCGAGAAAGCTCTCCCTGGTGCCGCCGCTGACGAGCAACGCCGGCCGCGGGGCGGGCGGCCGGCGGAGTGCGGCGACCAGAGCTGAGCTCATGTGGCCGCGGGGTGCGGGGAGGCGCATCAGGTTTCCTCACGCGTTCGGGCGATCAGCATGTCCACAAGGGACACGGGGTCCGGGCAACGCCGTTGCCTAGCGGCACCGCTGCCGTTGTGGCGCAACCAGTCCAACTGCCGCTCCACAGTAGACAGCGTGCCGCGATCGCGCAGTGCGACCGCAACGTGCTCTACGAGCTGTGCTGCCCGGTCGAACGCGGGGGAGAGTTTTCCGGTGTGTGGATCGGCGGCCAGTCCGTCGACCCCGTCGCGCGACGCCCGCCAATATGCCGCTCGCAGCACGGAATCGTCCACCCGCTGTTCGGAGGGTTCCGTCACGACGAGGGCTCGGATCAGCTCCGCGAGCACGACCACTTCCGTTGCCAGTTGCGGAATGTCCGCAACGCGCACTTCGACCGTCGGGTGGTTCGCCGACGGGCGCACGTCCCAGTACACCATCGCCCGATCCAGCAACGCCTGCGTCGAGATGATCGAGTCGACGGTCCGGTCGTAGTGCTCGGGACCTTCCCACAACGGCGGCGGCCCGCTGACCGGCCAGCGCGACCACACCATCGACCGCCAGCTCGCGTAGCCGGTCTCCTCTCCCTCGTAGATCGGAGAGTTCGCGCTCAACGCGAGCAGCGTCGGGAGCCACACCCGCAGCTTGTTGGACGCCGCCAGGGCTTCCGCCTTCGACTCGACGCCCACGTGCACGTGCAGCCCGCAAGCACCCTGCCCGATGACGAGCCTCCGGTGGGAGTACTCGATCTGGTGATAGCGGGGGTCATCCGTTCCGGGGGGAGGACCGGCCTTCCCGATCGTCGGCATGCCCGTGGCCACGAGCCGGCACCCGGCTTCGTCCGCGGCGGTCACCAGCACCTTGCGGGCGCTGCGCACCTGCTCGTCGAGCTCTTCGAAGGAGTGCGTGATCCCGGTGGCGATCTCGATCTGGAACGGCGTCAGCTCGCCCTGCACGTCGAGGTCACCGGGCGCGCGAGAGATCTCCCGGACTCGGGGCGCCAGTGCTACCGGCCGCCGCGACTCGGGATCAACAAGAAGGAACTCTTGTTCCACACCGACCGTGTAGTCATTCATCGGCGAGCGGGTACCCGCATCTCGTGCTGATCAACCACGAGGTGGCCACATGAGACTTCGCCGCAGCATCCCGTCCGGTCCCGGCTGGACGCGCGTGAGGCACGGCAAGGGCTTCCGGTACCTGGACGCGCACGGCCAGTCCCTCGGCGCCGACGACGTCGCGCGGGTGAAAGCCCTGGTCATCCCGCCCGCGTGGCGCGAAGTCTGGATCTGCCCGCACCCCAACGGCCACATCCAGGCCCTCGGCTACGACGACGCGGGCCGCCGCCAGTACCTCTACCACGACAAGTGGCGCTCCGACCGCGACGCCGAGAAGTTCGACCGCGTGCTCAAGCTCGCCCCGCGCCTCAAGAGGTTCCGCGAGCAGATCGTCGAGGACATGAGGTCGCGCGGCCGCAAGCGGTTGCTGGCCATTGCCCTGCGCATGCTCGACCTCGGCGTCTTCCGCGTCGGTCACGAGGAGTACGCCGAGGACAACGGCACCCACGGTGTCGCGACGCTGCTGTGCGAGCACCTCAGCGTGCGCGGGGATCGCGTCAGGTTCCGGTTCCCGGCCAAGCACGGCGTCGAGGTCGACGAGGAGATCACCGACCCGCAGCTCGCGCGCGCTGTCCGTTCGCTGCTCAAGGACCAGACGCCGGACTGCCGCGTCTTCGACCTCACCGCCGACGACATCAACGAACGGTTCCGCGAGCTGGTCGGCGACGAGTTCAGCGTGAAGGACCTCCGCACCTGGCACGCGACGGTCAGTGCGGCCCAGGCGTTCGCGCACGCGTTGAGGGAACGCGGCAAGCCGTCGAAACGAGCGGTCAGCGCGGTCATGAAGGAAGTGGCCGAACACCTGGGGAACACGGCGGCCGTGGCGCGGAAGTCCTACGTGGACCCACGCCTGGTCGAGGCGTTCGAGAACGGCGACGTGATCGGCAACGGCGATCCGGAACGGGCGGTGCGGAAACTGCTCAAGCGGCCTTGAGCGCGGCTGCCCGGTCGCACTGCCGGCACCACGCGGCACCCTGGGCGGCCGCCAGCGACGCGAACCCGGCGAACAGGTGCAGCGCGTTGCTGCCGGGGTTGACGTTCAGGAAGTTGACGACCTGGTCGTCGTAGCGGGCCAGGCCCAGTCCGAAGATCGCCAGGAACAGCACCGCGGTCAGCAGCCCGACGCCGCTCAACGCCTTCAGCCTCGGCGCGGCCAGCAGCAGCGCGGCGCCGAACACGAGGTGCAGCGTGTTCTGGAGCGGGTTCACCCGCAGCAGCAGGATCGACGTGTCGGACTCGCCGGCGAAGGACGAGAGGCCGGTCACGAAGAACCCGGCCACTCCCCAGAGCACGAGCAGGGCGCCAGTGCTGATCGCCAGCTTCTGGGGCCACCGCAACCGGTTCATGCGGCCAGTATCGCGAAAACCGGACATTCGCGCTCGCTCATTGATTCAGTCCTCTGCCAGGAGATCGTGGCGCAGCTGCTCCAGGGACTTCGTGAGCAGGCGCGAGACGTGCATCTGGGAGATCCCGACGCGGCGCGCGATCTCCGTCTGGGTCAACCGGCCGAAGAACCGCAACACCACGATTGTCCGCTCACGCCGAGGGAGGCCCCGCAGCATCGGCTGCAGGGCCTCGTGAATCTCGACGCCTTCCAGAGCGGGGTCGTCGACGGTCGAGGACTCCAGCGAGTCCAGTGGCGCGAAGGCGACGTTCTTCTCCACGCGCAGACCCTCGTAGACGTCCGACAGCGGGACCCCCAGGTGCCGGGCGATCTCGGAGGGAGTAGGAGATCGCCCGGTCTTGTGCGACAACTCGGCGGTCGCGCCGTCGATGGAGTCGCACAGCTCTTTCAACCTGCGCGGCACCCGCACCGCCCAGCACTGGTCGCGGAAGTGGCGGCGCACCTCGCCGGTGATCGTGGGCACGGCGTAGGACAGGAAGTCCGTCTGCCGGCCCACGTCGTACCGGTCGATGGCGTTGATCAGCCCGACCGCCGCGACCTGCGCGAGGTCTTCCATGGGCTCGCCGCGTTCGCTGAAGCGGCGGGCGATGTGCCGGGCGAGCGGGAGGTACTCGCGCACCAGCCGGTCCCGCAGCGTGTAGTAACGCGGCGAGTCACGGCCGGTGCGGGCGAGTTCCTCAAACGCCGCCTGCTGATCTGGCGTCAACGTGCACCGCGATCAGACCTGAGGCGGCGGCGTGACGTCGCCTCGCCAGGCGCCGGTCTCGACACCCCGGTTCTCGATGAACTCCTTGAACCGCTTCAGGTCGCCCTCGACCCGGTGGCCGACCACGCCGAGCGCGGCTCCGGCCTTCTCGGTGAAGGTCTCGGGGTCGTACTCCATCTGGAGGTGAACCCGAGTCGTGTCGTTGTCGAGACGGTGGAACGTCACCACGCCACCCTGCGGCGGCCCGTCGACCGTGGTCCACGCGACCCGCTCGTCGGCGTGCTGCTCGGTGATCTCGGCGTCGAACTCGCGCACGACACCGCCGATCTTCGTGGTCCAGTGGGTCCTGGTCGGCGTGACCTGGTCGATCTTCTCGACGCCGTCCATGAACGCCGGGAAGGATTCGAACTGGGTCCACTGGTTGTAAGCCGTGCTCACGGGCACGTGGACATCCACCGACTTCTCAATGGTGGTCACGAAACCTCCTCCTCATGAAGTTGCTTGCATTAGGTGAGTACCCATGCGACGCGCTGTTACACATCGTGTTCGGTCCACTCTGGACGGACACGGAGAGTGCTGGACCAATCGCGATCTGCGCATCACGAAATCGCCCACAGTGGTCATAAACGGCTGTGATCCACGTCATACTGATCGGCAATCCACGCCTAGGAGGCGCCGGTGCTGGAGGCGAGCAACCTCGAGGTTGTCTACGACGACGTGATGCTGGTGCTCCGCGGCGTGAGCCTCAGGGTGCCCAAAGGCCAGGTAGTCGCCCTGCTCGGAGCCAACGGGGCTGGGAAGACGACGTTGATGAGGGCCTTCAGCGGCCTGCTCGACGTGCACGACGGCAAGGTCACCAAAGGCTCGATCACGCTCGACGGTGAACCGATTCACAAGCTCTCACCAGCTCGAATCGCGGATCGAGGCATCAAGCAGGCCCTCGAAGGCCGCCGAATCCTCGCCGAGCTGACCGTCGAGGAGAACCTCAAGGTCGGCGGGCACGCACGGCCGAAGCGCCTCAAGCAGAACCTCGACCGCTGCTACGAGCTGTTTCCGCGGTTGCAGGAGCGGCGAAGACAGAGCGCGGGCTATTTGTCCGGCGGAGAGCAGCAGATGCTGTCGATCGGCCGGGCGTTGATGTCGGAACCCGAATACCTGCTGCTCGACGAACCCAGCCTCGGCCTCGCGCCGCTACTCGTCCAGCAGATCCGCGACCTCGTCGTGAAGATCAACGAACAGGGCACCACCGTCCTGCTGGTCGAGCAGAACGCCAGCATGGCGCTCTCCATCGCCGACCACGGCTACGTCCTGGAGACCGGCAAGGTCGTGATGGACAAGCCCGCTGCCGCGCTGCTGGCCGACGACGACATCCGCGAGTTCTACCTCGGCCTCGGCACCTCCTCGTTCCGCGCGGTCAAGCACTACAAGCGGAGGAAGCGATGGCTGTCCTGAGCGTCGACGGGATCCGCCTGGCGTTCGACGGCGTGGTGGCCGTCGACGGGGTGTCGTTCGAGGTCGGGGAGAGCGAGCTCTTCGCGATCATCGGCCCGAACGGGGCCGGCAAGACGTCCATCTTCAACGTGCTGAGCGGCGTCTACCGGCCACAACAGGGGTCTGTCGAGTTCAACGGCGAGAACCTGCTGGGTCTGCGGCCCCACCGGATCGCGTCTCGCGGGATGTCGCGCACGTTCCAGAACATCGAGCTGTTCTCGCACCTCACGGTCGTCGACAACCTGATGCTCGGCCGCCACAACCACATGAAGTACGGCGCTTTGAGCGCCTTTCTGTTGCTCGGCAGGGCGCGCGACGAGGAGCTGAAGAACAGGTCCGCGGTCGAGGACGTCATCGACTTCCTGGAGCTGGAGCAGTGGCGCAGGTTCCCGGTCGGACTGCTGCCCTACGGCGTGCAGAAGCGCGTCGAACTGGGCCGTGCGCTCGCGATGGAGCCCCGGTTGTTGCTGCTCGACGAGCCGGTCGCGGGCATGAACGTCGAGGAGACCGAGGACATGGCCCGGTACATCCTCGACGTACGCGAGGAGCTCGGGATTCCCATGATCATGGTGGAGCACGACATGGGCCTCGTGATGGACCTCGCCGACCGCGTGATGGTGATGGACTTCGGCCGTCCGATCCGCACCGGCACGCCGGCCGAGGTGCAGGCCGATCCGGACGTGATCAGGGCCTACCTGGGCGAGCAGCACCGGAGTGTGGCGTCATGACCACGACCGTGGTGACCCGCGTGAAGAACAGGGCGGCCAACACGCCGGACCAGATCGCGATGCGGGCCAAGGACTTCGGCATCTGGCAGGAAGTCTCCTGGGCGCAGTACTGGGCGAACGTCGAACTGGTCGGCGACGCCTTGCTGTCGCTGGGTTTGCAGCCGGGCGATCGGGTGGCCATCCACTCCGAGAACCGCCGGGAGTGGCTCTACGCCGATCTGGGTGTCGTCGCGGCGCGAGGCATCACGGTGGGGCTGTACCCGACGAACCCGGCGTCCGAAGTCGCCTATCTGCTGTCGCATTCGGGCGCGCGGATCCTGATCGCGGAGGACCAGGAACAGGTCGACAAGGCGTTGCTGGTGCTGGAGGACACACCGGATCTCGAGTGGATCGTCTACCTGGAACCGCGCGGCATCAAGGGGCGCTACGACAACCCGAAGCTGTTGTGGTGGGACGACTTCCTCGCGATGGGCGCGCGGTACCGGGACTCGCACGGCGACGAGCTGGCCGCCCGGATGGCCCGGACGTCGCCCGACGACGTGATGACGTTGATCTACACGTCCGGCACCACCGGGCCGCCCAAGGGCGCGATGCTCACCGTGGCGAACGTCGAGTTCGCCGTCCACGTGCTGGTGGAGGGCGGCGGTTTCACTTCGCCACCGCCGTCCTCCACCGATGTCACGCTGTCGTACCTGCCGTTGTGCCATGTCGCCGAACGCATCTTCACGACGTGGTTCAGCGCGGCCTCCGGGGTGCAGGTGCACTTCGCCGAGTCGATCGAGACCGTGCAGGCGAACCTGCGCGAGGTGCAGCCGACGATCCTGTTCGGGGTGCCGCGGATCTGGGAGAAGGTGCTGGCGGGCGTCACGATCGGGGTGTCCTCAGCGTCCTGGCTGAAGCGTTCCGTCACGCGGTTCTGGTTGCGCCGAGCGGAAAGCATCGGCACAACGCTGGTTCGGACCGGCGGTGAGCACACGGGGTCGAGTCGTGTGACCTATGCGCTGGGCTGGCTGTTCTGCTTCCGCGCGCTGAAGGCCCGGATCGGCATGCGGTATGTGCGGTACGCCTCGTCCGGTGCCGCGCCGATCGCGCCGGACGTGCTGAAGTTCTTCATGGGCATCGGAGTGCCGATGCACGAGGTCTACGGCATGACCGAGAACACCGCCGTGGCAACGGGAAACCGGCCTGGCCGGGTCAAGGTCGGTACGGTCGGCGAGCCGCAGCCGGGGATCGAGCTGCGGATCGACGAGGAGACCGGCGAGATCCTCACTCGTCATGGTGGGACTTTCGCGGGCTACTGGCGTGATCCCGAGGCCACTTCGCGTGTCGTGACTGACGGCTGGCTGCACACCGGTGATGTCGGCGAGTGGGTCGACGGCACGCACGTGAAGATCACCGACCGGATGAAGGACATCATCATCACCGCGGGCGGCAAGAACATCGCGCCGTCCGAGCTGGAGAACGCGCTGAAGACCTCCCCGTACATCAAGGAAGCTGTGGTGATCGGCGACCAGCGGGCGTACCTGGTGGCGTTGATCGGCATCGAGTACGAGACGGTCGGGCACTGGGCGCAGCAACGAAAGCTGCCCTACACCACCTACCGGGACCTGTCGGAGAAGCCCGAGGTCCTGGAGCTGGTGCAGACGATCGTGACCGAGGTGAACGCGAAGTTCGCCTCCGTCGAGCAGATCAAGAAGTTCCGGATGTTCCCCAAGGAGCTCGACCACGAGGACGGCGAGCTGACCGCGACGCAGAAGGTGAAGAGATCCGCGCTGGGCAAGATGTTCGACGACCTCGTGGAGAGCATGTATGGATGAGTTTCTCCAGTCGTTGGTCCGGGGCCTCGGCACCGGATCCATCTACTCGCTGCTCGCTCTGGGCTTCGTGATCATCTACAAGTCGACGCAGGTGATCAGTTTCGCGCAGCCGGCGTTCATGCTGGCGGGCGCGGTGCTGGTCTCGTACCTGGCCCCGCAGGTGTCGTTCTTCGGCGCGGTCATCGTTGCCGCGTTGGTGATCGCGGTGCTGGCGTTGGGCGTCGAGCGCACGGTTCTTCGGCCGATGGTCGGTAAACCGGTGTTCGTGGTCGCGATCATCACGATCGGCGTGGACGTCGTGGTCCGGGTCGTGACGAACGCGTTCATCGGCCTGGAGGTGCGGCAGGTCGGCGATCCGTGGGGCCTGACGACGGTTTCGTTCCTGGGAGCGGAAGTCCAGCAGCGGTACCTGGTCATGATCGGGACGACCGCTGTCGTGACGGCTGCGCTGTTCCTGTTCTTCCGGTACTCGCGCATCGGCCTCGCCATGCGTGCTGTCGCGTACGACCAGGAAGTCGCGCTGGCCCAGGGGATTTCGGTCGGGTCGGTGTTCGCGCTGTCCTGGGCCTTGGCGGGCGGGCTCGCCGCGTTGGCCGGCGTGTTCGTGGCGACCGGCGCGGGCGTGGATCAGCAACTGTGGATCGTGGCGCTGAAGGCGTTGCCCGCGATCATCCTGGGCGGCCTGGAGTCGTTGGGCGGCGCAGTGGTCGGCGGGCTCGCGGTCGGTGTCGTCGAGTCGCTTTTCGGGACCTACCAAGGTGATTTCGCGCCCTGGCTCGGACCGAACTTCGGGCTGGTCGCGCCGTATGCGTTGATGCTGCTGGTGTTGCTGGTCAGACCGTATGGCTTGTTCGGCAAGAGGGAGGTGGAGCGGCTTTGAAGGGTCGTCCTGAGCTGTACACCTCTTACGCCCAAGACATGGCGTTCCTGAACACGCGCCCGAAGCGTGCGTGGACTGGCGGACTCGTAATTCTGGCGTTGGTGCTGCCGTTCGCCATCACCGACGACCTGCTGCAGCTGCTCGCGACCGGGTTCGTGGCGGCGATCGGGGCGATCGGGCTGAACATCGTGACCGGCTACGCGGGCCAGGTGTCGTTGGGGCACGCGTTCTTCCTCGCGATCGGTGCGTACACGGGTGCGGCGCTTTCGGGCTCCGAAACCGGGCGGGTGATCGGGTTCGGCATCACGTCGCTGCCGATCTGGTTGCTGGCCTCGGGTTTGGTGGCCGCGTTCTTCGGCGTGCTGGTCGCGCCGGTGGCGGTGCGGTTGCGAGGCCTCTACCTCGCGATCGTGACGCTGGGACTGGTCTTCCTGGGAGAGCACGTGTTCCGGGAGTGGACGTCGCTGACCGGTGGGCCAGGGGTCGGGCGGCCCGCGGCGGTGCCCGAGTTGTTCGGCGTGCGGCTGGACCAGGACAACGCGGTGTTCACGGCAGCACAGCAGTTGTACTTGGTGATGTTCGTGCTGCTGGTGATTTTCGGGGTGCTGGCACGGAATCTCGTGCGCTCGCGGGTGGGCAGGGCGTTCGCGGCGGTGCGGGACCGGGACCTGGCCGCGTCGGTGATCGGCGTGGACCTGACGAAGTACAAGGTGCTGGCGTTCGCGGTGTCCTCGTTCTACGCGGGTGTCGCGGGTGCGTTGTTGTTCGTGATGAACGGGTTCTTCGATCCCGGCTCGTTCAGTCTCCTGTTGTCAGTGCAGTACATCGCGATGGTGCTCATCGGCGGCGCGGGCACCATCTCCGGCGCGATCATGGGCGCGCTGTTCATCACGCTGCTGCCACGCATCACCAGGGAGCTGCCCGCGGTGCTGCCGTTCATCAGTGGTGACGCCACCGGCGCGGTCACGGTCTTCCAGGTGGAGGCGGTGCTCTACGGCGTGCTCATCATCGTGTTCCTGATCGTCGAGCCACGCGGGTTGTTCGGCATCTGGGTGCGCGTCCGCAACTACTGGCGCACCTGGCCGTTCTCGTACTGAGGAGAATCCCCATGTCTGGTAAGCGATTGAGCGCTTTGTTCGTGGGAGTTTTGGTTCTTGCCGCGTGCCGTGGCGGGGACGGCGCCGCGCCGCAGGAGGGCGCGGGCGGCATCAAGGTCGACTTCGGCGTGACCAAGGAGGCGTGCCCGCAGGCCGTCGACAAGGCCAAGGGCTGTATCTACCTGGGCACGATCTCGGACCTCACCGAGGGCCCGTTCAAGACGCTGGCCGTGCCGATCACGGACGCGCAGAAGGCGTTCTGGAAGCGCGTGAACGACCGCGGCGGCATCGGCGGCTACGAGATCGACGTGACCACGTACGTGAAGGACAACAAGTACAACCCGCAGATCCACAACCAGGTCTACCAGGAGATCAAGGGCAAGGTCCTGGCCCTGACGCAGACATTGGGCTCTCCCACGACCGTGGCGATCCTGAAGGACCTGGAGAACACCCAGATGGTGTCGGTGCCGGCGTCGTGGACCTCGTTGTGGGGCTTCGAGGAGGTAATCCTGGAGTCCGGCACGAACTACTGCGTCGAGTCGATGAACACCGTCGACTACGCGGTCGAGAAGATGGGCGTGAAGTCCGTGATGGCCGTGCACCTCGCGGGTGACTACGGCGACGACGCGGCGGCCGGGGCGAAGATCGCCGCGGAGAAGCGCGGGCTGTCGTTCGAGAACGTGACCACCCAGAGCGGGCAGGACAACCAGGGCGGCGCGATCGACGCCGTGGTGTCGAAGAAGCCCGACCTGGTGATCCTGACTACCGGCCCGACGGATGCGGCCGTGATCGTCGGCCAGGCCGCTGCCCGTGGCTACAAGGGCAAGTTCATCGGCACCTCGCCGACCTGGAACCCCGGTCTGCTGAAGTCGCCGGCCGCGCCCGCGATCAAGGCGCTGTACATGCAGTCGGCGCCGTGGAAGGCGTGGGCGACCGAGTCCGTCGGCCACACCGCGATGCGGGCCGCGCTGCCGGGCGTGACGCCGAACGACGGTTACACGGCCGGTTGGGTGTGGGCGTACCCGTTGAAGGCGGCGCTGGAGAAGGCGGCCGCGAACAAGGATCTGACACGCGCCGGCCTGCTCACCGCGGTGCGTCAACTCACCTCTGTGGACTACGAGGGAATGCTTCCTTCGGGTGCAGGCAATTTCTCCGCTTCTGCGCAGGATGCACTGTTCCGTCAATCACTCATCTACCGCCCGGACGACGCCGCGCCGACCGGAGTGACGCTGGTAGAGGACTTCTTCACCGGCCCAACAGCAAAAGATTTCAAGTTCGAGAAGCCCTGTTACCAATGAACCGAACGGGTGACACCTGCCTCTGACGGCGCGATTTTCTGGCTAGTCTCGCTGGTGAGGCAGTTGTAGGAGGTTGTTGCGGTGTTGACGTGCGTCGAGGTTCGCCGAGCCGCAGGAGGCCTCCGATTGTTCGTCCGTCCCCCGGCCGCGCTGCGCTGGAGCGCGCGGCTGGGGTACGAACGGGTGTCGGAGTTGCTGACCGCGATTCGTCAGGCGGAGTCGTGCACGGTGCCGGATGTGGCACTCCGGTACGTGCCCGATCAGCGCACCGGTGAGGCGGTTCTCGCGTGCGCCACCGGAACGGTCGTCTTGGATGCGGACGACGTGACATTGCTGCACGACGCGTTACGCGCCCACATGCCTGACAGGATGCGACCCCTGCCGGTCTGAGCCGCTGCCCGTTGGGGCAGCCGATCGTGTCCGCCGGGACGTCAGCGCGCTGGTCGTGGTGCGGTCTTCCGCGCGCGATCGTGGACGGCGTGATTCACGAGGTCGACGAGGCTTTGCGCCGCCTGGTCCGCGACGAGGCGCTGCGCGGTTCCGATCTGGACGTCGCGTTCGACGCGCCGACCAAGGACTGGGCGGCGCGGCGGAACGCGCCCACGGTCAACATCTACCTCTACGACATCCGCGAGGACATGCGGCGCAGGCAGCGCGGGTTGCTCAACGAGTACGACGCGCAGGGGAAGGTCGCGTCCCGTCAGCTGCCGCCGCGGCACATGAAGCTGTCGTACCTGGTCACGGCGTGGACGCAGCGGCCGGAGGACGAGCACAGGCTGTTGTCGGACCTGCTGATCGGGTTTCTGAGGTACGACGCGGTGCCGCCCAGGTTGCTCACCGGGTCACTGGAAGAGCTGGCGCTGCCGGTGCCGATGACCGTCGCGTTGCCCCCGCCGGAGGACCGGGCGTTCGCGGACGTCTGGAGTGCGCTAGGCGGGGAGCTGAAGCCGTCGCTGGACGTCGTGGTGTCGGCGCCGGTGTCGTCCGGGCGCAAGTTCGCCGCCGGGCCTCCCGCGCGCGAGGGCGTGGAGCTGCACACCGGTGAGGAACGGGTGCGGCACAACGTTTCCGCGGACGGTGTGGGGATGCGCAAGGTGGCGCGATGATCTTCGAGCGGATGGCGGGGCTGGAGCGGCGGATCCGGGTGGCGGTGGCGGCGCGGCGGGCCACGGACCCGAACCCGGACGATCCGTTTCGCGGGCTGTACCTGTCGGACGAGGTCATCGAGGCGTTGCTGGACAGCGGCAGGGAGCCGTTCTCGCCGTTCGTCTCGTCCGCAGCCGACGGACGGCTCGGGCGGCTGGCGCGCAAGGCTTCTCTGTCCGAAGTGGACGTAGAGCTGCTCCTGGTCGCGCTGGCGCCGGACGTCGACAGCCGGTTCGAGCAGTTCTACGGGTACCTGAACGACGACGTGACGCGGCGCCGGGCGACGGTGGGGCTCGCGTTGCGGTTGTGCGGGCTCGCGGAGGCCTCGTCACAGGGCCGTTCGCGCCTCGATCGCGGCAGTCCGCTCGTCAGGTCAGGACTCGTTGCTCTGGAGGACGCGGAACGGCCGTTGCTGAGCCGGTCGCTGCGGGTGCCTGACCGGGTCGGCGCGCACCTGCTCGGTGACGACCGGCCGGACCCGTTGCTGACGGATTTCGTTTCCCTGTCCGGAGATCCGGTGCCGATGCCGGGCGCGGAGAGGCTGGCACGCGGCGTCGAACGCGGTGTGCGGCTCGTCTACCTGCGCGAGCATCCCGGCGGCGGTGCGGCGGAGCTGGCGGTGTCTGCGTTGGCGCGAGCGGGGTTCCCCGCGTTGCTGGTGGACGCGGCGCGCATGACGGACGCGCTGGCGGTCACGCGTGAGGCGTTGCTGAGGGGCGCGGGGATCGTCGTCGGCTCAGTGGACTCGAACTTCACGCTGGATCCGTTGCTGCACGAGGAGATCCCGGTCGTCGCCTACGGGCCGGGCGCGTGGGAACCGCGCTGGACGCGGATGCCGCCGTTGCAGCACGACGCGGTGCAGGTGCCGTTCGACGTGCGGGTCTCGTTGTGGCGCACCGAACTCGACGGCAAGCTGGCGCGCGGCATCGACCCGGCCGAGGTCACCGCGCACTTCGTCCTGGGACCGACGCAGATCAGCCGGGCCGCGCACGCCGCCACGGTCTCGGCGCTGGCCGACGACGGGCTGGTGGACGCCGGGCATCTGCGCGCCGGTGCCCGCAGCCAGAACGCCGGTGGTCTGCAACGGCTGGCCCGTCGCATCGAACCCGCCGTCTCGTGGCCGGACCTGGTGCTACCTGGGACTGTCACCTCCTTGCTGCGCGAGCTGGCCGCTCGCGCGAAGCACCGCGACCGCGTGATCGACGAGTGGCGCATGCGGCCAGGCGGTGGTCGTGGCCGTGGCGTGACGGCGTTGTTCGCGGGCGACTCCGGCACGGGCAAGACGATGTCCGCCGAGGTGATCGCGGCGTCGCTGGGGCTGGACCTCTACACCGTGAACCTCGCGACCGTGGTGGACAAGTACGTGGGCGAGACCGAGAAGAACCTGGAGCGGATCTTCGTCGAGGCGGCCGGCGTCAACGGCGTGCTGCTGTTCGACGAGGCTGACGCGATCTTCGGCAAACGCTCGGAAGTGCGTGACGCGCACGACCGCTACGCCAACATCGAGAGCGCGTACCTGTTGCAGCGCATGGAGTCCTTCGACGGCATCGCGGTGCTGGCGACGAACCTGCGCGCGAACCTCGACGACGCCTTCACCCGCCGCATCGACGTGATCGTGGACTTCCCGCTGCCCGACTCCGAGTTGAGGCGCGGCCTGTGGGACCGCTGCCTGGGCGGCTCGGTGCCGAGATCGTCCGATGTGGACCTGGACTTCCTGGCGGCGTCGTTCGAACTGGCGGGCGGCCACATCCGTTCGGCGGCCGTGACAGCGGCGTACCTGGCCGCCGCGGCAGGCCACGTGATCGGCATGGTCGAGCTGATCGGTGCCGTGGCCCGCGAGTACCGCAAGCTCGGCCGCCTGGTGGGAGAACGCGAGTTCGGCCGGTACTTCGAACTGGCCACCGAACGTCTGGTGGGTTAGGGACCTAGGGAGCGGGAGATGCACGGACACGAACACGACTCGGAGACATCCTTGCGCCCCAAGGGCGACAGGATCCAGCACGAGGAAACCGATCTTCTCGGCCGCGCGGCCGCCGCGGGCCGTCCCGACGTCCTGGGCCCGGCCGGAATGCTCGGCCTGCAACGCGCCGTCGGCAACGCGGGCGTCGGCGCCGTCGTCGAAGACACCCCCACCGTGATCACGTCCGGCGGCTCGCCGTTGTCCGCCGACGTGCGTTCCGACATGGAAGGCCGCTTCGGCGCCGATTTCTCCGACGTGCGCGTGCATACCGACTCCGCGGCACACGACTCGGCCAAGTCCGTCAACGCACAGGCCTACACCGTCGGCTCGAACATCGTGTTCCAGCGCGACAAGTTCGACCCCGGCTCGGACACCGGCAAGCACATGCTGGCGCACGAGCTCACGCACGTGGTGCAGCAGCGGTCCGGACCGGTCGACGGCACCGACACCGGTGGCGGTGTGAAGGTCAGCGATCCGTCGGACCGGTTCGAGCGGGACGCGGTGGCGAACGCGGATCGGATCATGGCGGCGCCAGTTGCCCCGGTGCAGCGGTGTGCGGATCACGGTTCGCACGGCGACGAGGCGCATGTGCAGCGCGAGGCGGCGCCGGAAGAGGAGGAGACCGCGCAGACGTTCGTGCAGCGGGCGGAAGAAGAGGAAGAAGCCTCCGCCGAGTGAGCTCTCACTTCTGACCCAGCAGCGCGGCGGCGGTCGCGGGGTCGTAGGTGACGACCTTGCCCGACCAGCCACCTGGCAATCCCGTCTGCTGGTTCATGTAGTGCACGTAGAGTTTGACCTGCTGCTGACCCTTGGCGATCTCCACTGGGTTGTTCGGCTTGATCTCGTAGATCACGCGGTTGTCCCAGTCGACGCGGTCCAGCCTCTTGGTGCCGCCGTCCGGGAGGTCGAGCTCGAACTCGGGGTCGAGGCCGCGCGGCATCTGGTCCTCCGGCACGAGCACGTCGCCGTGTTCGTGGGCGAAGTTGCCGCGTTCCAGCTCTGCCGGCTGCCCAGCACCGCCCGGTGTGTCGGCGTCGTGCATGCCGTGTTGTTCACGTGCGTCCGCGCCGAAGTCCCCGCTGGTGGCTTTGCCCTGGCCCTCCGCGAACTCGCCGATGATCTCCACCTGGCGCGGGTCGAGTCGTTCTCCGCTGCCCGCCGATGCCATTGGACGGTCCGGGTTGGTGCTCGTGCCGCCCTTGACCGTGCGCACCGGCTGGCCGTCGGTGCCGGTGGCGGCGAGCGGTTCGGCTTCTTCGACGGGCACGGCCGCTTCGGCGGGTTCGCCCCACGGCCGTCCGTTGTCGTTGGCCGCAGTGCCTTCAGGGAGGTCGACGGGTTCGAAGTCGGGGATGGCGTTGTCGTTCGCGGCGGTGCCCTCAGGCAGATCAACGGGCCGTGGTGGTTCAGCGGCGGGGGCGCGTTCGGACACGGGCGGCGCATCGCTCACCGCTGGGGCTTCAGAGACCGCAGGACCTTCCGCCGCCGCAGGTGCCTCGGCGGCCGCAGGTGCCTCGGAAACCGCTGGCGCGTCAGGCACAGCGCTCTCCGGAACGGCCGGTGCCTCCCCGGCCGCGACCGATCCCTCTGCAGCAGCGGCACCTTCCGCCACGGGCGCGGATTCGCCGCCGCTCCCGAACGGCCGCCCCGCCGCCACCGCGCCGCGGATGTCACCGATCGCCGCACCCATCGCCTGTGCCGCCACCGAGGTCGAACCCTGCAGGCCGGACTGCACGGCACCGACCGCGTTCGAGATCTTCGGGCCGACCACCTGCCCTGCCTTCTCACCCGCGATCTGCATGGCCATCACGCCCATGGTCTCGGTGTCGGAGGCCATGTCCTCGGACTCCTGGCGCAGGCGGCCCGCGGTGTCGGCGGTCGCGGCGTCGACGAGGTTCTTGATGAGCACGAACGCGTTGAGCTCCAAGGCGATCGCGGCCGCCTCCACCGCCCACGGGCCGACCGTGGCGGCCAGGCTGCTGCAGAACGTGATGATCGGGACGCAGACGACGCTCGCGGCGCCGAAGGTCAGCAGGATGGCGGCGGCGCAGATGGCGATGACGGCGATCGCCAGGCCGGCCACCGAACCGAGCACGATGGTGACGCCGGTGGCGATGTCGGCGGCGGACTTCAGCAGGTTGCCGACCGGGTCGCGTTCCCACTGCTGGCGGCTGAAGAGGTTGGCACCGCCGGAGAGGATCATGCCTAGGCCGCTCAGGACGCCCGTCATGGATACCCGCGGGTCGACGAACCCGCGCAGGACGTTGAGACCGAACTTCGGCCAGTTCGTCGCGCCGAGCGAGCCGGTGAGGCGGGAGAACGTCATGCGCAACGCCAGGCTCGCCTTCGCACCGGCGCCGAGCGACGCGAAGTTCCCGTGCGACTCGGCCTCGATCTGGCGCAGCTCGTCCAACCGGCGCTGTTCGGCGGCCGCGGCCTGCTGGGCACGGGCTGCGGCGGACGGCGGTTCCTCGCCGCTGAGCCACGCGGGCAGGCCATGCGTCAGGTTGACCTTCTCGCGGTCGCCGTACGCCTCTCGTTGCACGGCACGGCCTTGACGCGGCTGCCGGGCCGGCACCGAGGCCATCGCGCCGAGGTACGCGGTCTGCGTGGCGTGCAGCCGTGACTCCAGCGCGGTCGACGCGGTCATCGCCGCCGTGCCTCGCTCGTCGAGCTGGGCGGCACCTTCGCGCATCTCGGCCGGTCCGCCCGCCAGTGCGGCGACATCCACCTTTGCCTGCGTGTTCTGCGCGGTCAGCTCGTCGAGTTTGCCGGTGGTCGACGCCAGCGTGGCCTCGGTGGCCGAGATCTTGCCGCCAGCCTCGGTGTTGAGAGCCGTCGCACGGGTCGCCTCGTCGACGAGCCCGGTCGCGCGTTGCCCGGTGGCGTTGATGGCACCGTCGATGCTGCCCAGGTCATGGCCGATCTTGTCGACCTGCCCCGCCTGTTCGCGCGCCTTGCCCGCGGCCTCGGCGTCCTCCGGCTGCACCGAGGCGGCCCGCCCGCCCAGCTGCTGCGCCTCGGACACCATCGGACCGGTCTTCGCCTTGCCCTCGTCGGCTTTCGACGCGAACCCCGGCGCCTCGGCCGTGACCTTCGCGGCCTTCTCCTGCGACGTCGTCAGCGCTGTCTTCGACTGCTCGGCGACCGCACGACGCTGGTCGACGTGCCCGCGCACGGTCGTGATCGACGTGTCCGCCTCAGCGACCTTGGCGCGCGCGGTCTGCAATCCCGCTTCCAGGGCGTGGCCACGTGCACGGGACGCCGCCGCTTCGGCCGCCAACTGGTGTCCGGCGTGGCGCAGCTGCTGCAGTTCGATCGCGACGGCCGCGACGGCCTGGTCCGCGCTCGGGCTCCCGGGCACCGGGCGCCCGGCCGAGTCGACGGGCGGTGCGAACGCCGGTGGCGTGACCGGAGCCGGGGGAGCCGGCACGGGCACCGCGGTGGCCTGGGCGACCGCGGCACTGGCGGAGGCGACGGCGGCTGCGGGCGCTTCTGTTTGCGGCGCGGTACTTTCCGCCGGCGCGGCGGCGGGACGGGGTGGCGTCACCGGAGTCGCCGGCCTGGCAGCTTCCGACTTGGTCTCGGAGGCCGCCGAGGCGACCTTGGAGCGTTCCGCCGAGACCTTGTCCGGCTGCGCGAACGCGGCCCGCTGCCGTGCCTTGACCGCGGCCCGGTCCTCGGCGGGAGGTCGTTCCTCGGGTGGTGCGCCGGACTTCGCGGACGCCTCGTGCACCACGGCGTCCGCCGTCGCGTTGATCTCCGACAGCTGCCCGGAGTCGGGAGTGCGCTGCGCGATCATGCCGGCCACCGCGCTGTTCCCGGCGGAACGTTGCAGGGCGAACAACGCGTGTGCGGGCGGCTTCGGCCCAGGAGACCGGCCTGCCGTCTCCTGGGAAGTCCGTTTCTCTTCACGGTCGAAGCCGCTCACGTCGTCCACTCTCGGAGAGCGCGACGTGCGGCGGAACGCCACGAGGTCCGTGCGCAGAGGCCGATCACGCTGCCCGTTGGGGCAGATCGGGCTGGTCAGGGCACTGCCGGCGCTAACCTGCGGTGGTGCGCAAGCGAATCGACCCCACGGCGTGGCCGCGCTGGGTCCAGGGCATGGCGGTGGTGGCCGTCGTCGCATTGGTGACCGGCCTCGCCTTGCGGTGGCAGGGAAACGTCACCACCGGCACGGTGATCGCCGGATGCGCCGCCGCTCTCCTCGCGTTCGGGCTGGTGGCCTGGCGGTCAGCCGAGCGGCGCCGGTGAGCTGGCCTCCGGCACCAGGACCTTCGCCTCGCCGCTGCCGTCGGCCGGGACGGACCACACGTCGTTGAGACCGTCATCGCGCTGGATCCCGTACGCCACGGTCCTGTCGTCGATCCACGCCGGCTGGTCGTCGACGGTCCGGGTCTCGGCGAGCTGCGTGATCTTGTGCGTGGCCAGGTCGAGCACCGAGACGCGCCAGCCCTTCTGCGGATCGCCGTCAACCGCCTTCTTGTAGGCGATGCGGGTGCCGTCCGGGGACAGCGACGGGCACTCGACGTTGTCCAGACCGGTCAACGGCTTGAGGTGCTTGGCCGCGAAGTCACCCTCGATCAGGTAGCGGTGCGGTCCGGTCGACATGGTGGCGTAGAAGCGGTTGTCGTCGGCGGTGAACGTGACGCCCCAGAAGTTCGAGTCGGCCGGGCGCTGTTGCATGCCTTCGACGGTGAACTCCTCCAGCGACTGGACGAGCGTGCCGGTCACCGTGTCGAGGATTCCGGTGCTGGTCGAGAAACCGTTGGCGGCGTAGGAATGCCCGTCGACGAACAACGTCCACGCCACCATCCGGCCGCTCGCGGACACCCGCGTGCGGTTCGGGAAACCGGTCAGCGGAACGGTTCGGAGCTCCTTCAGGTCGCTGTCGAGCACGGCGAGTTCGCCTGCCTTCAGCGCGCCGACCGGACGCAGGCACGAGATGGTGCCGGCAGCGCTGTAAACGCGGTCGCAGAGCTGCTCGGTGACCTCACGCGGGCCGCCGGGGTCGTTGCGGGACACCGTGGAGAGCTTGCCGTTGCTCAGCACCATCAGCCGCGGACCGGAGTCGAGCGGAACCGAGTTCGCGGTCTCTCCTGGAGACGCGCCGGACAGCACGGTGTAGCCGATGGCGACACCGGCGAGCAGCACGGCGGCGATGACGGTGATCAGCAGTCGGTTCTTCACGGCTTGCGACGTCCCAGCAGTGCGGCGGTGGTGATCAGGGCGAGGACGACCGCGACGGCGGCGGTCCTGGTGGCGGCTTCCGGGCTCCAGAACTGCCACGTCAGTCCGAACAGGACGGAAGAGCCGAGGTAGGCGAGTGCCTGTCCACTTTGGATCAGCGCGATTCCGGTGGTGCGCAGGCGCTCCGGCAGTGCTGGGCCCGCGAGTGCCATCAGCACGCCGTCCGTGCAGGCGTAGAACACGCCGTAGAGCAGCACGACCAGCACCAGCAGCGGCCAGCCGCCGAGCGGTCCGAAGAGCAGCAGATAGACGACGGTCAGCGCGCCGTAGCCGCACAGCATGACCTTCAGCCGGCCGACCCGGTCCGCGAGCGCGCCCAGCGGTGCGGCGAACAGCAGGTAGACCAGGCTCGTGCCGACGGCGAGCAGCGGGAACCAGCCGAACGCCAGCCCTTCCCGCTTCTGCAGCAACAGGTACACGAACCCGTCGCCGATCGTGACCAGGCCGAGCAGCGACGCGGCCAGCACGATCTTGCGGACCGCCGGGTCCTTGAGGAGCGCGAGCTTGATGGGCTCCTTGCGCTCCAGCGGTTCCGGCCGGTCCTCGACGTACAGGGCCAGCACCAGCACGCCGAACACGGCGATGCAGAAGCTGACGACGAACACGGCGTCGAACGACTGTGCCGATGCCGCGAGCACGGCCATGGCGACGAGTGGTCCGGCGAAGGCGCCGATGCCGTCCATCGCCCGGTGCACGCCGAACGCGCGGCCCAGGTCACCACTGGGCGTGGACAAGGTGATCAGCGCATCGCGTGGTGCGGTGCGCAGTCCTTTGCCCGCCCGGTCCGCGGTGATCACGAAGCCGAGCGCGGTCAGGGAGCTGCCCGCGGCCAGCAGCCCGAGCTTCGCCACGGCGGAGATGCCGTAGCCGAAGCCCGCGACCGCCTTGCGCCGGTTCGTCCGGTCGGCGAGATAGCCGCCGGCGAGCCTGAGCACCGTGGTGGCGCCCGTGTAGACGCCGTCGATCAGCCCGTACGCGGCCGGGCTGAGCTGGAGGCCGATGACCAGGTACAGCGGCAGGACCGCGGCCACCATCTCCGACGAGACGTCGGTGATGAGGCTGACCGTGCCGAGCGCGAAGACGTTGCCGCTCAGCCCTTTCCAGTTCGCCGACTTGGGTTTGTCTAATGTGGACAAGTACACACCGGCCTCCAGCTGTTAGATCAGTGACAGTTGGTCGTGCCGCTGTCGGTGTAGGTCTTGCCCGCCTCGGGGACGAACTGCCAGTCGAAGCTGTTGCTGTGCAGCGTCAGCTTCAGCACACCGCGGGTGCCGGTGTTGCGGGCCTCGCTGTTCGGCTTGATCGTGCCGAACGGGTAGGCGCCCGCGCCGCCCATGCCCGCGACGAACTGCCGGATGCCGCGCGCGTTGTCGAGGCCTCCGGTGGGGTTCTGCGGGGCGAACCGCTCGTACTGGTGGTTGTGCCCGGTGACCACGAGGTCGGCGTTGTTGTCGTACAGGGCCTGGAACAACGGCCTGGTGGCCGTCTCCGGAGCGTGGTTGGCACCGCTGGTGAACAGCGGGTGGTGCCAGTACGCCGCGGTGCACGGCTTCGTGCTCGCCGCCAGGTCCTGGCGCAGCCACTGCTCCTGCGCGCTGCCAGCGGACATGCTGACGTTGGAGTTCAGCGACACGATGTGCCAGTTGCCGATGTCGTAGGAGTAGTAACCCCGCCCCGACGGCCCGGCCAGCGATCCGAAGTAGTTGTAGTACCCCGTGGCGCCACTGGTGTTGTAGTCGTGGTTACCGGGCGAGGGCTTGGTGCGCGCCTTGTGACGGCCCCAGGTCGGCTCGTAGTAGGAGTTGAACTCCGACGCCGTGCCGCTGTTGTAGACGTTGTCGCCCGTGGTGAAGACCGTGCCCTGGATGTTGTCCAGGAGAGTGGCCGTCGCGGTGTCACCGGAACCGGAGTCCGCGATGTCGCCGGCGCCGACCCACACCGGGTCGCCGGGCGGCGGCGTCGTGCCGTCGGTGACCACGAGCTGCGGAGCCGTGGTGGCACCGCTCTCACGTGAGTCGTAGTCGGCGCCGTCCGTGCTGGAGGACGTGATCGCGATGCTGTACGTGCCGTTGCCGGTCACGTAGCTGGTCACGTCGATCTCGTACCAGGCGTTGCGGACGACCGCGCCGAGGGAGCCGAGCGTGGCGCCGTCGGCGGCGGGCTGGTTGTTCCAGGTGACACCGGTTTCCGTCCAGCTGACGTTGGACGTGGACCGGAACGTGCCGCCGTTCGGGCTTTCCGAACCGGCGACGTCGTCCGTGTGGACGCGCAGCTTGGCGTTGCCGACCGAGCTCACCCCGGACACGGTGAACTTGAGGAACGTCCGCTTGACCGGCGAGTTGTCGGTGCCGAGCTGACCGGACGTGCCGTAGTTCGTACCGGTCGCCGAGTTGTCGACGTAGGTGTCGGCAGTGGGCGTGAACGTGGTGGTGGCTGCGTGAGCCGCGGTGGAGGCGGTGAGGGTGGCCGCCGTGACGACGACCGTGGTGAGCACGGCTGAGGGAGCCCTGCGACGTTTCATGCCAGCGCACTTCCTTGTTGGCGGACATGGGCCGTCGCGAAGGGTAGGGCTCAGATGAGACTCGTGCGGTGATCGTTCGGCGGCAGTTCGGTGAACGGGCGGGAAATCCCCCTCTGGGGTGGCACTGCGGGTGGCTGCCCATTTGGGCAGTCACCGGCTCCCTCTGGCACCGCCGCGCGGTCGTGTCGGGTTTTCCCAGGTCGCCGGAGCATGTCTCGTACAGGGTTCCGTACGACATGGGAGGCCGTCGATGCCCACCTATCTCTCGCCGGGCGTGTACGTCGAGGAGGTGGAGGCAGGTGCCCGCCCGATCGAGGGCGTGGGCACTGCCGTCGCCGCGTTCGTCGGGTTCGCGGCCAAGGGTGACTACAACACCCCGACGCTGGTCTCGAACTGGGCGCAGTACACCGAGAAGTTCGGCGACTTCGCCGAGGGCTGCTACCTGCCGCTGGCCGTCTACGGCTACTTCCTCAACGGTGGCAACAACTGCTACGTCGTCCGTGTGGGCGGCTCGCGTTCGGCCGCGGCACTGCCCGCCGGCCCGCAGGCGCAGCTGGGCGGCTACCGGGTGTCGGCTCGTGAACTCGGTGCGGGCTCGTTGTCCGTCGAGGTCGGCGACGCGGCGGGGGAGAACCAGCCGGACGACCGGTTCGCGCTGATCGTCAAGGACAACGGCAAGGTCGTCGAGACGCACCAGGTGTCGGCCAAGCGCGGCAAGGAGAACGTCGCGGTGGTCGTCAACGCGGCCTCGAAGCTGATCACGATCGAGGAGGTCGCCGGGGCGTCGCTTGCTCGCCCGGACAAGGCTTCCGTGGCGTTGCGCGAGGCTCCTGCCCCGCCGCCCGTGCCGCGCAAGGTCGTGCCCGACGACTACGTCGGTGACGTGGCCGATCGCACCGGTTTCGGTGGCCTGGAGGCGATCGACGAGGTCACGATGGTCTCGGTACCGGACCTGATGAGCTCCTACCAGCGCGGGCTGATCACGTTGGAGGCGGTCAAGACCGTGCAGTCCGCGATCATCGCGCACTGCGAGCTCATGGGCGACCGCATGGCGATCCTCGACCCGCCGCCTTCCTTGTCGCCGGACCAGGTGAAGAACTGGAAGCAGACCGAGGCGGGCTACGACTCGAAGTACGCGACTCTGTACTACCCGTGGATCAAGGTCTACGATCCGTCCACTTCGGACAACATCTTCGTGCCGCCGTCGGGTCACATGGCCGGTGTGTGGGCGCGCAACGACGCTTCCCGGGGCGTGCACAAGGCTCCGGCGAACGAGACCGTGCGCGGCGCAGTGGCGTTGCAGACCCAGCTGACGAAGGCCGAGCAGGAGCTGCTGAACCCGATCGGCGTGAACTGCATCCGGGCCTTCACCGGCCGCGGGATTCGCGTCTGGGGCGCTCGTACGTTGTCGTCCGACCCGGCCTGGCGTTACCTGAACGTCCGTCGGCTCTTCAACTACCTCGAAGAGTCCATTCTGGACGGAACGCAGTGGGTCGTGTTCGAACCGAACGACGACGCGTTGTGGGCCCGCATTCGCCGGACGATCTCCGCCTTCCTGGTGATGGAGTGGCGCAAGGGCGCCCTGTTCGGCCTGACGCCCGACGAGGCGTTCTACGTCAAGTGCGACCGCGAGACCAACCCGGCGGAGGGCATCGACCTCGGCCAGGTCGTGTGCGAGGTCGGCATCGCACCCGTGAAGCCCGCGGAGTTCGTCATCTTCCGGCTCGCCCAGATGCAGGGCGGCACCAGTCTGGTCAACGAGTAAAGGCGGTTCATCGACATGGCACTCCCCGATCTCGACACGTCGGTAGGCCACTCGTTCGGCCTTGAGGTCGACGGCATCACGATCAAGCAGATCTCCGAGGTGACCGGCCTGAAGATGGAGCAGGACGTCATCGAGCTCAAGCAGAACATGGCCGACGGCAAGTACGTCATCAAGAAGCTGCCGGGCAGGGCGAAGGCGGGCGAGGTCGTCCTCACCCGCGGTCTGACGGCGGACAACTCGTTCGAGAAGTGGATCAAGGACTCGCGCTTCGGCAAGATGGCCAGCGCCCGCAAGAACGGCGTGGTCGTCGTCTACGACTACGAGGGCGCCGCCATCAAGCGCTACAAGATCGTGCGCTGCTGGCCGAAGTCGTTGGAGATCGGCACTTTGAAGGCCGGCGACACCTCCGTGCTGACCGAGAAGCTCACGGTCACCTACGAGGAGATGGAAGTCGAGTGAAGCGCTCTTCCTCTGCCGTCGCTGCTGCTCCGGTTATGCAGACCGAGTTCGCGTTCTCCTTGCCGCGCGGGTACGTGGACGACTCCGGGGTTGTGCATCGCGACGGCGTGATGAGACTGGCGACGGCTCGCGACGAGCTGATCCCGTTGCGGGACGACCGGGTCCGCGAGAACTCGGCGTTCCTGACAGTGGTCCTGCTGGGCCGGGTCGTCGTGCGCATCGGGTCCGTTGTGGACGTTCACGCGGGGATCATCGAGAACCTGTTCGCCTCGGATCTGGCCTTCCTGCAGGACATGTACCGCCGGATCAACAGCGAGGGCCACACGCGCTCCGGTGTCGCGTGTCCTTCCTGCGGGCACGGGTTCGAGGTCGACATCGCGGGTGGGCGCCTGGGGGAATCGTGACGTACGCGCCAGACCGGCTGTACTCGGAAGTCGCGTACGTCGCCTACCACTTCCACTGGTCTCTTGAGTCCATTTTGGACCTGGAGCACGCCGAGCGGTTGCGGTACGTGGAGGAGATCGGCCGCATCAACACGCGGATTTCAGCTGGTTCTGGCTCTGGTCGTGGCTCTGGCTCGGGGAGGTGACTCGTTGTGTGGCCCTTTCGCAGGCGTGCTGCAGCGCCTTCCTTGCCGGTTGTCCGGTCGGAGTGGCATCACTTGCCGCCACTGCAGCGAGTCGTCGCACCGCACCCGCTGATCAACCCGGTGTCGTCGTTCTCGGCAGGGTTGAGCGCCTGGCAGAACCCGTCGTTCCTGGCACCGCTGGCACACGCGGTGGGCCCGGCCGAGCCCGCGGGGTCGATCGCGGACGTGGCTGCTCCCGCTGCGGAGCCGTCGGAGTGGAAGACGGTGCGGGCGAGCCGTTCGTCCGACGCCCCTGTCGTCTCCCAGGTGCCGACGGCTGTTGCGCCGTCGCCAGTTGTGGTGGCGCGGAGTGTGGTCGAGCCCGAGCCGGTGGAGGCTGCCGCGCCTGATGGTGAGGGCGACGCGGTAGCTGCTCCCGTCATCGCCGCGGCTGGTCCGGAGGTTCAGCGTTCGGTGCCGGAGGAGCCTCCTCGCCCCGCCCGGCCGAGGAGGTTGGGCCTCGGAGAGCCGATCTCGTCGGTGCTGCAACGAGCATCCGACGTTCCGGCGCCCGCCGGTGTGCCGGACCCTGCTGGAGATGTCGGCGATTCGGCACCGGGCCTCGGTGGTGTGCAGGCGGTTCAGCGGTTCGTGGGTGACGCCCCCGGCATGCCTGTGCTGGCTCGTCCCGATCCGCCCGGCCGGCCGGGCGGGCCGCCTGACATCAGCGCGGCCACCCCTGCGGAGCTGACAACCCACCCGGGCCTGGGTTCCGAGACCGGGCCGGTCGCCGGAATCGAGCCTGTCGCCCAGCGTCTGGTGGGTTCCGAGCCCGGACTGCCGTCCGGTTCTGCGGAACCCGTTGCCCAGCGTCTCGTGGGGGCTGAGTCCGACCTGCCAGTGGCGGGCCACACCGCGAACGCACCCACCGCCACGCCGGCCGATGTTGCAGCGCAGCGGTTGGTCGGCCCCGACTCCGCTGTGCCCGCCTCGACCCAGGCCGATCTTGCTGCGCCGGCAGGACGACGGCCGGTTGGGAGTGGATCCGCCCTGCCGATCGCGGGCCAAGCCACGCACACTCTGACCCAGGCCGACTTCGCCGAGCCTGTCGCACAGCGGCTGGTCGGGTCGTCGTCCGTGTCCGGCCAGCCGAGAGTTGAGCCGTCGACAGTCCAGCGCGATGTCGGGGCGACGCCAACGGTCGAGCCACCGGTCGGTTCAGCAACGGCTGTCCAGAGGCCGGTTGAGGCGACGTCGGCTGTTCAAGGGTCGGTTGATGCGGCACCGACCGTCCAAAGGCTGGTTGATCCGGCATCAACAGTCCACGGGCCAGGTGATGCGATGCCAGCTCGCCGAGGGCTGG
>NZ_JYJG01000360.1 GCF_000955955.1 Lentzea aerocolonigenes | reverse complement strand
TGAGGCGCCGCCGGCCGTCCGAGGGCTGGTTGGCGAGGCGCCGGCTGTCCACGGGCCCATTGAGGCGATGCCAGCCGTCCGAGGGCTGGTTGGCGAGGCGCCGACTGTCCAGAAACTCGCTGATTCGACGCAGGCCGCCCAAGGACCAGTTGGTTCGACATCCACTGATCAGCGACTGGACGGATCGGCACTGACAGCCCAGGGTTCGGGCGGTTCGGCACCGGCTGTCCAAGGGCTGGTCGGCTCGGCACCATCTGTCCAGCGGTTGGTCGGTTCGGCACCGTCTGTCGAACCGTTGGCTGGTTCGGCGCCGTCTGTCGAGCGGCCGGTCGGTTCAACATCGACCGTCGAGCGACCGGTCGGTTCACCAACCACTGTCCAAAGGCTGGTTGATGCGGCACCGGTTGTCCATGGCCCAATCGATGCGATGCCGACTGACCATGGGCCGGTTGATGCGACGTCGGTTGTCCGAGGGCTGGTCGGTGCGACGCCGTCTGTCGAGCGGCTGGTTGGTGCGGTGCCGGCTGTTCAGCGGCTGGCCGACACGGCGCCGGCTGCCCGAAGGCTGGATGGTGCGGCGCCGGCTGTCGAGCGGCTGGCCGACACTGCGCCGGCTGTCCGAGGACTCGTTGGCGCAGCGCTGACTGTCCAGAGGCTCGCTGGTTCGACGCTGGCTGCCCAAGGACCGGTTAGTACGGCGCCGTCCGTCGAGCGGCTGGCTGGTGCGGAGCCGGCTGCCCAAGGACCGGTTAGTACGGCGCCGTCCGTCGAGCGGCTGGTTGGTACGGAGCGGGCTGCCCAAGAGCCGGTTCGTACGGCGCCGTCCGTGCAGCGACTGGTCGGCGAGGCGCCACCCCTCGTCCAGCACGCCACCGGCCTCCCAGCCCTACCGCCCACCAGCCCGGAAGCCGCGCCCGTCCAGCGGATCTTCGCGACCCCCGCACCAGCACACGCGCAGCCACCTGTGCCGCTGCCGGTCGCCGTGCCGCCCGCCGTGCCGCCCACCCCCGAGCCGGCGCCGGTGGTGGCGCGCGTCGCGGAGCCCGAGTCCAGCCCGTCCCCGCCTGCCCAGCGAGCCGAAGCCGAAGCCGAGGCCGAAGCCGAGCCCGAAAAACCGGCACCACAGCCGCAAGCGCAGAACCCGGAAGAGCTGTTGCGCAAGTTGTACGACCCGTTGCTGCGCCGGCTCAAGGCCGACCTGTGGCTCGACCGTGAGCGTCGTGGGGCGCTCACCGACCTGTGAGGACTGAGTCATGACCGCACCAGAGGAAGCCGTCGCCGTCTGCTTCAGCGTGTCGGTGGACAAGGACGACCTGGGGTCGTTCAACAGCTGTGAGGGGCTCGGGTGCGAGTTCGTCATCGAGCAGCGGGAAGAGGGCGGCAACAACGGGATGGTGTGGCAGCTGCCCACGCGGATCAAGTACCCCAACGTCAAGCTCACCAGGCCGGTGACCAGGGACAGCCAGAAGATCACCAGCTGGATCGCGGGCATGGCGGCGGGGGTCAAACGCAGAACCGCCGTCATCGAGGCGAAGACGTTGGAAGGCAAGACGATCGCGAGCTGGTCGCTCGCGGAGGTGATCCCGGTGAGGTGGACGGGGCCGCAGCTGAGTGCGGAGCAGGCCAAGGTCGCGACGGAGACGCTCGAGCTGGCGCACCACGGGTTCTTGGACGCGCGATGACCGTCACCTTCACCAGTGCCGGGGTGGGAGCCGCGGCCAAGAAGATGGAGCACGCCGTCCTCACCGCCTGTGAGCCGCCCAGGCCGGGCGGGTTGCAGAAGCCGGGCGCGGAGCTGTTCAAGATCAAGCTCCAGTTCAACCCCAAGGAGCTGACGCTGGCCAAGAACGCCAAGTGGCAGCGGCAGGCGCAGCCGAACGCGGCCAAGGCGGGCGTGCCGGAGTTCAAGGGGGCGGAGCCGGCGAAGCTGAGCCTCGAGATCTTCCTCGACTCCACGAACACCATGGGCGACGAGACCGTCAAGATGGTCGAACAGCTGTTCAACCTCACAGTGCCCACGAAGGACTCCAGGACGAACGGCAAGGGCAGCCCGCCGTGGGTCATCTTCAAGTGGGGCACCACAACCGGTTTCCCGAGCTACGTCTCCAGCGTCACGGCCAAGTACACGCTCTTCACCCCCGGCGGCATGCCGGTCAGGGCGGTGTGCACGGTCAACCTGGAGGAGGTCAGCGGCGAACCCGGCGGCCAGAACCCCACCAGTGGCGCGCTCGCGGCACGCGATCAGCACACGCTCACGGCCGGAGACTCGCTCCAGTCGTTGGCCTACAAGGCGTACGGCAACCCCGAGCTGTGGCGGCACATCGCCGAGGCCAACGACATCGACGACCCGATGCGGCTCAAGCTCGGCTCGACCGTGCTCGTTCCGGCGTTGGAGGAGATCCAGCATGGCTAACGAGAGCTTCGCCAACAACCTCGTCGTCGAGGTCGAGGGTCAGCCGCTGCCGCAGGACGTCAAGCTGCTGCTCACCTACGCCTACGTCGACGACAGCCGCAACCTGCCGGACATGTTCGTCCTCAAGTTCCGCGACCCCGGCCACGTCGTGCTCGCCAAGGGCCACTTCACCATCGGCGCCAAGACCACCATCAAGGTCCAGACCGCGGACCCCGGCGGCCCGAAACCGTTGATGAGCGGTGAGATCACGGCCGTCGGCATCGAGCTCGACGGGCAGGGCACGTTCACCGAAGTCAGGGGCTACGACGAGGCGCACCGGCTGTTCCGCGGCAAGCGTGTCGCGGTCTACCCGAACATGACGGTCGGCGACGTCGTCAAGAAGGTCGCCGAACGCGCGCACATCAAGACCGGCACGATCGACAACGTGCCCGGCTTCGGCGGCCGGCCGGACACCCAGCTGAGCCAGGACAACGTCAGCGACTGGGAGTTCCTGAGCCGCCTGGCCAAGACCACAGGTGCGCAGATCGCGGTCAGGGACGGCAAGCTCGACTTCAAGCTGCCCGAACCACCGGCGAAGGCACCGAAACCCAACGCCAAAGCCAAGTCCGACCCGCTGGTCCTCGAAATGCACAGCACCCTCGTGGCGCTCAGGGCCGGTATCACCACCGCGGGCCAGGTGCCCGAGGTCCAGGTCAGGGGCTGGGACTTCGAGAACAAGCAGGAGGTTCTCGCCACCGCCACCCCGAACACCGCCGGAGTCGAGGTCGCACAGGCGAAACCGACCGAGCTGGCGGCGAAGTTCAAGGCACCGCCCCACCTCGAAGCCGGCCTGCCCTACCGCACGCACGCCGAAGCCAAGACCGCCGCGGAAGCGCTGGCGGCCCAGCTCGGCGGCTCGTGTGCCGAACTCACCGGCGTGGCAAGGGGAAACCCGGAGCTGAAGGCGGGAACCGCCGTGGCGCTGACCAACGTCGGCGAACCCTTCCAGGGCAAGTACACGCTGACCAGCACGCGGCACCTGTTCGCAGAGCACACCGGCTACACCACCGAGTTCACCGTCTCCGGCAAGCAGGAACGCTCGCTCTACGGCCTGGTCCACGGCGCGACCACCAAGCCGCTCAACGGACTCGTGCCCGCGATCGTCACGAACGCCAAGGACCCGTTGAACATCGGCCGCGTCCAGGTCAAGTTCCCGTGGCTGTCACCGGATCTGACCAGCGTCTGGGCCCGCACGGTGCAAGCGGGCGCCGGAGCGGACCGCGGCACGCTGATCCTGCCGGAGGTCGGCGACGAGGTGCTGGTCGGTTTCGAGCACGGCGACTTCGACGCCCCGTACGTGCTCGGCGGCCTCTACAACGGCAAGGACAAGCCGCCGAAGCTCACCAAACCGGCGGTGGACAGCGCCAACGGCGAGATCGCGGCCAGGGGGTTCGTGAGCCGCAAGGGGCACAAGGTCGAGTTCGTCGAGGACGACGGCATCGTGATCTCCAGCGGTGACGGGAAGTTCGTCGTCAAACTCGATCAGAAGTCGCAGAACGTCGAGATCACCAGCGGCAAGACCATCAACGTCAAGGCGCAGAACGGCATCACCGTCGACGCCGGCACGGGCCCGCTTGAGCTCAAGGGACAGAAGGTCTCGATAAAGGCGCAGACCGAGCTGAAGGCAGAAGGCACCCAGGTCAAGATCGCAGGCCAAGCCCAGACCGAGGTCACCGCAAGTGGCCCGCTCACGGTCAAGGGCGCCATCGTGAAGATCAACTGAGCCGAATCGATTTGGGGAAACGCACATGCCACCCGCAGCCAGAGTCGGAGACATGACCGGGCATCCCGGCGTCATCATGCCGCCCGGTGTTCCGACCGTGCTCCTCGGCGGACTGCCAGCGGCGACCGTCGGGAACATGCACACCTGCTCGTTCCCGCCGCCCGCGGTGCACCCGCCCACGCCGATCATCCCGCCCGGCTGCCCGACGGTGCTGATCGGTGGCAAACCCGCGGCGCGAGTCGGCGACATGAGCGGCTGCGGCGCGCCGATCCTGCCGCCCGGCTGCCCGACCGTCCTGATTGGAGGCTAGCCAAGTGGACTTCATCGGCAGGGGCCTCAGCTTTCCCGTCCGCACCGACGCGACGGGCTCGGTGGCGCTGGTCGACGGCGACCGCGAGATCGTGGAGAGCATCCGGCTGATCCTCGCGACCGCACCCGGCGAACGCCCGATGCGGCCCGAGTTCGGATGCGCGATCCACGACCTGGTGTTCGCGCCCGCTGACTCCTCGACGGCCGGGCAGATCGCCTACGAGGTACGGCAGTCGCTCGAGCGGTGGGAGCCGCGCATCGACCTCACCGACGTCGTCGTCGACTTCGCCGAGGCCGCCAGCGGCACCCTGCTGATCGACATCCACTACGCCCTGCGCAACACCAACGACCCACGCAACCTCGTGTTCCCGTTCTACGTCATTCCGCCGCACGAGGACGGTGCGTGATGCCGCTTCCCCTGCCGAACCTGGACGACCGCCGGTTCCAGCAGCTCGTCGACGAGGCGAAACGCCGCGTCCAGCAGCACTGTCCGGAGTGGACCGACCACAACGTCTCCGACCCCGGCGTCACGCTGATCGAGGCCTTCGCGCACATGGTCGACGAGCTGATGTACCGGCTCAACCGCGTGCCCCAGCTGCACTACCTCAAGTTCCTCGACCTCATCGGCGTCGAGCTGTTCGCCCCGACCGCCGCACGCGTGGACGTCACCTACTGGCTCTCCGCACCCCAGGAAGCCCCGGTCGAGGTGCCGCAAGGCAATCAGACGGCCACGCAACGAAAGGGCGTCGAGGACCCCGTCGTCTTCACGGTCGACCGCCCGCTCACGATCGTGCCCTGCGAGCTCTCGCACCTGGCCACGGCCACGGCGAACGGCCAGCCCGTCGACCGCACCGACGACCTCAAGGCCCTCAAGGAACCGCAGGCCTTCAGCGAGCAGCCCGAGGCAGGTGACGCCGTGCTGTTCGGCCTGTCCAACGCGGTTCCCGGCTGCGCGGTGCTGCTGAGGTTCGACTGCGAACCGATGGGATCCGGCATCAACCCCGCCGACCCGCCGTGGGTGTGGGAGGCGTGGACGAGCGACGGCTGGACCGCCTGCGAGGTCGACCACTTCACCAACGGCGGCTTCAACTCCGCCGGTGACGTCGTCGTGCACGTCCCGCAAGGGCACACCACGTCGATCCTCGTCCGGCAACGAGCCGGCTGGCTGCGGTGCCGCGCCGCCGAACTGTGGCAGGGCCAGCCGTTCTACCAGCGCTCACCGAAGATCCGCGACGTCACCGCGGCAACGATCGGCGGCACCACCGAGGCCGTGCACGCCGACGTCGTCAAGGCCGAGACCATCGGCGTTTCGGAAGGCGTTGCCGGGCAACGGTTCCCGCTCGCCCGCACCCCGGTCGTCGCGGGTGCGCCGGTCATCGTCGAGGTCGCGACCACCGACGGCTGGGACACCTGGACCGAGGTGCCGACCTTCGTCGAGTCGGGCCCGGACGACCGGCACTTCCTGCTGGACAACATCGAGGGCCAGATCATCTTCGGCCCGGCGGTGCGGCAGCAGGACGGAACTCTTCGCCACTACGGCGCCGTGCCGGCGAAGTCCGCGGCGATCCGGGTGCCCGAATACCGCACGGGTGGCGGGCTCAGAGGCAACGTCGCGCGCAACCTCGTCACCGTGCAACGGGATCCGGTGCCGTTCGTCAGCAACATCACCAACCGCAAGCCCGGCCGCGGTGGTGTCGCGGGGGAGTCGGTCGAGGACGCGGCACTGAGAGGCCCGCTGTCGCTGCGGACCCGGGATCGGGCGGTGACGGCCGAGGACTACGAGATCCTCGCCAGGGAAGCCGCTCCGGAGGTCGCACGGGTGCGGTGCGCGCCTGGCGACGACGGGGTGCGCGTGCTCGTCGTGCCGGAGGTTCCGGAGCACGAGGAACCGAACTTCCAGGCGTTCCAGGTCGACCAGGAGACGCTCGAACGGATCGCCCGGCACCTCGACGCACGGAGGTGTGTCGGTGCGAGGGTGAGCGTGGAACCGCCGTTCTACCAGGGCATCACGGTGGTGGCGGACCTCAAGGCCCGCACCGGAACGCCGACGGAGGCCGTCCGGGCGCGGGCGATGGACGCGTTGAGCGACTACCTCGACCCGATCCGCGGAGGTGCGGACGGCGACGGGTGGCCGTTCGGGCGGCCGGTGCACTCAGGCGAGGTCTACGCGGTGCTGCAACGGATCCCTGGCGTGGAGCTGGTGGAGGACGTGCGGCTGTTCGCGGCCAACCTGCTGACCGGCGAACGCGGGCAGGCCGTGCAGCGCGTGGATCTGCCGCCGAACGGCCTGGCGTTCTCGTACGGCCATCAGGTGAGGGTGGTGAAGAGCTGACATGCGCACAGCCGTGGACGACCTGGTTTCCCCGCACCCCCTGGGCGAGCGGATGCCCTCGGTCTACACCGACGACGACTTCACCCAGCGCTTCACCCAGGCCCTCGACGAGGTCATCGCCCCGGTCTTCACCGTGCTCGACTGCTTCGCCGCCTACCTCGACCCGCGCCTGGCACCGGACGACTTCGTCGACTGGCTCGCCCAGTGGGTCGCGCTCGACCTCGACGAGAGCTGGTCCGCCGCCCAACGCCGCGAGCTCGTCGCCAGAGCCGTGCGGCTGCACCGGTTCCGCGGCACCAGAAGGGGCCTCGCCGAACACGTCTGGCTGCTCACCGGCGGCCGTGTCGACATCGCGGACAGCGGTGGGATCTCGATCTCCGCACAACCGGACGGCCCGATCCCTGGCAGTTCTCCCGCGCACGTGCTGATCCGCGTCCGGGTGCCGAACCCGGACACGGTCGACCGGGCGCGCATCACCGCGGCGGTGCGCCGGATGGTGCCCGCCCACGTCGCCACGACCATCGAGGTGACCACATGATCGTCTGCCAGACCTGCGGGGAGCACAACGCGCCGAACGCCGAGTTCTGCGGCAACTGCGGCGACTTCCTCAAGTGGACCGGCGCCCAGGTGCAGGCCGGTCCGGTCCGCCCGGACGCACCCCAGCAGCCGCAACCACACCACCGTCCACAGCAGACGCTCAAGCGCCAGGCCCAGGCCGGTGACCTGATCTGCGGCCAGTGCGGTTCCGGAAACGTCCCGACGCGCAGGTTCTGCGGCGTCTGCGGCTACTCGCTGGTCGACGCCGTCGCGCAGAAGCAGCCGTGGTGGAAGCGCTGGCTGCCCACCAAGGGCCCGAAGGTGAGGGAGAGCGGCAGCCGGCCACGTCGCGTCAAGAGGTCCACCCAGGTCAAACGGGGCGTCGGCAGGGCGTTCCGGTGGGCGCTGGCCATCGCCGTGCTGCTGTTCGGTGGCATCTACGGGCTCTCCCAGCCGTTCCGCAGCACCGTCAACACCCAGGTGCTCAACGGGAAGGACGCGGTGGTGGGCCTCTTCAACCGGGACCTGGTGCCGGTGCGGCAGAGCTCGATCTCCGCCGCGCAGGAACGCCCTGACCACCCGGCGAAGCTCGCGATGGACAACGACAAGGGCACCTTCTGGGCCGCGCAGACCGACGCGAGGACCGTGGCGCTGACCGTCAAGTTCGACCACGTCACGAACCTGCGCCGGATGATCATCTTCATCGGCGACGGCAAGAACTACCTGGGCTCCCAACGACCGCAGCGCCTGACGCTGGTGTTCGACACCGGCAAGACCACGGACATCCCGCTCGTCGACGTGTCGGGCGAACAGCAGCACGACATCAAGAACGGTGACGGCGTCAGACAGGTTCAGGTGCTGGTCGCGGGAGTCTTCCCGTCCACCGAGAGCACCGACACGGTGATCAGCGAGATCGAGTTGTTCGAGAAGCAGGTGAACTGACAGTGCGCGCACTTCCGTTGCTGCTGGTGGCATTGCTGCTGGCCCCGGTGCCGGCCACCGCCCAACCGGCACCAGAACCCGAGCCGTTCAAGATCGGTTTCGACAGCCTGGCGAACGACGACCGCGACATCTTCACCGTCGACAGCAACGGGAACACGCGCACCAACCTCACGAAGAGCCCGCGCGTCAACCAAACCGACCCGGCGTTCTCAGCCGATGGCACCAAACTGGCGTACGTCGACAACCGCAACATCATGATCGCCGGCGCCGACGGCACGAACCCCAAGCGCCTCAACACCGAGACACTCGCGCAGGCACAACCGGCGTGGTCACCGGACGGCACGATGATGGCGGTCACCACGCGGATCCCGAACGGCGACGGCAGCGACTCGGTGATCGACGTCTACCGCGTGTCCGACGGCGCCAAGACCAGCCGGATCCCGATCCCGAAGCACCTCGACGGTGACGACAGCCGGCCTGACTGGTCGCCAGACGGCAAGACCATCGCGATCACCAGGAACGCCGAGAACGTCGTCCTGCCACCACCGCCGGTCCCGGAGCCCGACACCGAACTCCCGGCCCGCCACGGCAGCACGTTCGACCTCACGAAGGTCGTCCACACCCCGCGCGTGCCGCCGAAGCCGGACATCGTGATCCTCATCGACATCAGCCGTTCGATGCTCGACGAGCTGACCGGCGTGCAGGAGCAGCTCGCCAAGATCATGGGTGAGGTCAAGGAGCTGCAGCCGGAGACCAGGTTCGGCGTGGCCACCTACGCGGGCGCCGAGAACAAGGGCAACGAGTTCAAGCGCGTCATCGGGCTGACCGGATCCGAAGCAGATGCCGTGGCGGCCGTCAAGGACGTCAAGCTGGTCAGCGACCTGAACTCCACGGAGGTGTGGGCCCACGCGCTGATCAAGTCCGCCACTGGCGAGTTCGCCTTCCGCCCCGACGCCAGCAAGGTCTTCGTGGTCATCGGCGACGAGCCGACCGCCGAGGGACTGATGACGGGCGAGGACACGGTGCCGAACGCCATCGCCGTGCTCAAGCGCGCCAACATCCGCACGGTCGGCGTGGACAGCGGCGACGCGAGGATCGGACTCGACTCCAAGCACCAGATCACCGACATCATCCAGGACCCCAAGGGATCCAAGCAGAAGTACGTGAAGAACGGCGAGGAGGACATCAGCAAGGCGATCCTCGACGGCATCAAGGACCTCGACGTCACGGTCCTGCCGAGGCCGAGGTGCGAAACCGGGCTCACCGTCGAGCTCACCCCGCCGGGCCCGGTCACCGGTCCGAGCGGTCAGGACTTCACCTTCGCCGAGAAGTTCACGGTCTCCCCGGACGCCACACCCGGCAGCACGTTGCACTGCACCATCGACTTCCTGCTCAACAAGGAGACCGAGGTCCGTCCCGGCCACACCCAGACCGTCACCGTGCAGGTGGCGGACCTGGTCGAACCACTGGTGCGGGTGGACGACGTCTCGGTGCAGAAGCAGGACGCCGGCGGTGCCGCGGTGAACTACCCGGCGAGCGCGACCGACAGCCAGGGCAGGCAACTCCCGGTGGCCTGCACCCCGCCGTCCGGCACCAAGTTCCCGATCGGCGTCACCCGCGTGACCTGCACGGCCACCGACGCGCGCGGCAACACCGGTACCGACACGGCGATCGTCACCGTCACGTCGCCGAACCCGCCCGGCTCGGAGATCTGGCTCGTCACGCCGGACGGCAGCAGCCAGATCAACCTGTCCGAACGCTTCACCGACCCGTGCGGGAGCCGTTTCAGCGACGATCCGGCGTGGTCTCCGGACGGCAAAACCCTCGCCATCACCCAGGAAGACCAGATCTGCCAGGTCAACGCCGACGGCACCGGCGCACGCGTGATCGTGCGCACCACCGAAGGCGCCGGGCGGCCGCGGAGCCCGGCGTGGCTCCCCGACGGCACCAGGATCGTGTTCGAGGCCGCGAGGACCGAGCAGGAACCGGACCTCTACACGGTGCCGATCCAGAACGGCACGCCGAAGGTCCTGACCACCAACGCCGGACAGCCTGCCGTGCAACGACTTCCGCGCATCACCGTGACCACGACGGCGACCCCCGCCGAGATCCCGTTCAACGGCAGGACGACGATCGAGGTCACCGTCGCGAACACCGGCTTCGCACCCGCCCCCGCCACGCTCACCGTGACGATGCCACCAGGGCTCCAGGGCGGCCCGGCAGGCGGCGACGTCGGCCCGATCGCCCCGGGACAGAGCAAGGTGATCAGCGGTGACGCCAGCGGCACCACCGCGGGAGAGCACGTCGTGACCGCGGCGGTAGGTGCGATCACCTCGAAGGTGACCGTGAAGGTCTTGGAGCGCACCGGATCGCTGTCGCTGACCATGTCGGCGAGCCCGCAACCGTCGTTCGTCGGCGGTGACGACGTGACGGTGACCTTCAAGCTGCTCAACAGCTCCGGCTCGACGCTCACCGACGTGCGGGTCAACGCCTCGGCGTTCGGCTGCCGGCCGGACTGTGCGGCCGGCACGCTCGGACCCGACGGCCAGGCCGAGGTGAAGCTCACGATCCCGGCCACCCAAGCCGTCGACCAGGAGCTGGCCGCGGTCGTGATCGCCACCGGCCCGGACGAGGACGCGCAGGACAACGTCGCCACCACCCGGATCGTCATCAAGCAGCCCACGCTGACCCTCGACCAGCAGGCCGGCCCACTCGGTGGGGTCGTCTCGGTGCAGGGCAAGGACTTCCCGCCGAACGCCAAGCTCAGGCTCGGCTGGTCCGTCGGCATCTCCGAGTCACCGGGCGAGCTCACCGCCACCGACGGCACGTTCACCGCGCAGATGCTGGTCTTCCACAACGACACCGAGGGGCCCCGGCAGGCCCAGGCCGTCACGGTCGAAGGCACGAGGTTCGGCGACGTGAAGTCGGGAGACTTCCTCGCGTTGCCGAACACCGTGCAGCCATCGGACTTCGTCGAGCGCGGTTGACCGCCCGAACGGGCAGTGATGAGCGCACCCGGCCACGCCTCCGCCGCCCCTGTGCGGCGCCAGGGATGCAAGGAGACTGCTAGTCATGGGAGCAACAGCGACACTGTCCACTTCGGACCTGGACGTCGCACCGGGCGGGGACGTCACCTGCCAGGTGATGGTGCGCAACGCGGGCGAGCTGGTGGACCAGTTCACGATCGACGTCGTCGGCGATGCCGCGTCGTGGAGCCACGCCGAACCGGCCGTGGTCAACCTCAACCCCGGCGAGTCCGCACCCGTGCTCATCCGGTTCGCGCCACCACGTGACACGGGCGTCTACGCGGGCCCGGTCCCGTTCGGCGTGCGGGTCATCTCGCGCGAGGACCCGCACGGCTCGGTCGTCGAAGAGGGCGTCGTCGTGGTCGGCGCGTTCACCGACGTGGCCGCGGAACTGGTGCCCGCCAAGGCGGAGGGCAGCAGGAAGGCGAAGTACGAGGTCGCCGTCGACAACGTCGGCAACGCGCCCGCGATGCTGCGGCTGCGAGCGGTCGACCCCGAGGACGAGCTGGACTTCCGGCTCGACCGCACCGAGATCGCGCTGCCGCCGGGCACCACCACGTTCGTGCGGCTGCAGGCCAAGCCGCGCAGAACCTTCGTGCGCGGTGAGCCGAAGCGGCACCCGTTCCAGGTGGAGATCACACCGGAGCGGGGCGAGCCACTCCTCGCCCAGGGCACGATGGTGCAACGCCAGCTGCTGCCGAAGTGGTTGCTGCCCGCGCTGATCGCACTGCTGTTGCTCGCGGGAGCGTTGGTGGCGCTGTGGTTCACGGTGCTGGCGCCGGCCGTGAAGTCCGCGGCGCGCGAGGCGATGCAGCAGGAGTCCAAGGAGATCAAGGAGAAGGCCGACGAGGCGGCCAGCTCGGCCGGTGCGGCCAAGGAGCAGTCCAAGCAGGCGGCGGCCAACGCCGGACAGGCGCTGGACATCCTGGGCGTCAAACCGGGTGACACGAGTGCGACGCCGACGCTGCCCAAACCCGCGGAGAAGGGCGAGCCGGTGACGTTCCGGCTCGACATCACCTCGCCGATCGTGACGAACGCCGGCGCGTTCACCGAGGTGTCGATCACTCCGCTGGACGGCAAGAAGACCATTCTCGTCAAGGATCTCTTCTTCGAGAACGCCAAGGGCGACGCCGGGACGGCCCAGCTCGTCCGGGACGCGGACGGGACGCGCAGCACGATCCGCGTGATCGGGCTCGGGAACTTCCGGGACCGCGACGAGCACTTCCAGGAACCGCTCCGGTTCAACCCCGGCGAGAAGATCGTGTTCCGGGTGAGCTGCCAGAACCCGCAGCCCAAGGGAGCGTGCACGCCTTCCGTGGTGCTCAACGGGCGCGCGGAATGACGTCAGCGCCGGCCTTCGCCCTAGGGCCTGTATCGAAGTCCATGTTCGCGATAGCCGGGCCTGAGCCGGCCCCTGGCGGCACGGCCGGAC
>NZ_JYJG01000359.1 GCF_000955955.1 Lentzea aerocolonigenes | reverse complement strand
GCATCCGGCTGGCCCGGCGCACCGATATATCAGCCGGCGCGACGCTGTGAGCTGGGGCTTAGCAATGGGTCTTTTGACGGCGTCGTCAAAAGACCCATTGCCAAGGGTACGGTCGAGGCGTGGCTGACGGTGTGCGGGTGATCGTTCTCAACGGTGGGTCGAGCTCCGGCAAGTCGGGGATCGCACGGTGTCTGCAGGCCGTGTTGCCGGAAGCGTGGCTGGCCATCGGAGTGGACACGTTGATCGACGTGATGCCGCCGCGGTTGCAGCTCGGCGCCGAGGGGATCGGGTTCGCGGACGACGGCGAGGTCACCGTCGGGGCCGAGTTCCGGTTGCTCGAGGACGCGTGGATGGAGGGGGTCGCCGCGATGGTTCGCGCTGGGGCGCGGGTGATCGTGGACGACGTGTTCCTCGGCGGGATCGAGTCGCGTCAGCGGTGGGAGAAGGTCTTGCAGGGGTTCGAGGTGTTGTGGGTCGGGGTGAGGTGTGACGCCGAGGTCGCCGCCGGGCGGGAGCTCGCGCGTGGCGATCGGGTCGCCGGGATGGCCGCGGTGCAGGCGGAGCTGGTGCACAGGGGGATGAGCTACGACGTCGAGGTCGACACCACGCGTACCGAGGCCGTCGAGTGCGCCAGGGCGATCGCGAAGAGAATCACGGGCGCGGAGGATCGTTAGGCGCGCACGAGCCGCCGCCTTGAGGCCAGCAGGAAGAGCCGGCTGTCACCGGCGACGTCTCAAGAGATGCAACGGTCACGGTCGACAGGATCGTTTCAAGATCCGTATCCAATATATTGCCGAGCGATATCCAGCGGGCGAAGACGCACGGCCAGACCTCGCCGGTGGGGGAGATGGCGACGGCGCCGTGCCCGCAGCGGCCGCACAGCTGGTCAGGCCCAGGTGAAACGTTTGCGCCACGACCCACTCCGCGCAGACGGTCGACGCCGACGGAAGAGACGCCGAGACCGGAAAGCTCATCACGCGCGGCGTGTGTGCGTTGCCGGCCGATGAAGTCGGAAGAGCTGACATCGATGACACCGGCGCGCAACGGGATGTCGCGGCTCAGGGCCTCGGCGATGTTGGCGCGGGTGCGCGCGTGGCTGCCGCGGCGGCCCGTGATGGCCTCGTGCTGCGTGGCGGTGTCGGAGTAGTAGCTCGTCGCCAGGCGCACTCCGGGACGGGAGAACGTGTCCCACAGCCGGGGGCCGACATGCACGAGATTGCTGAACACCTCGACTCCGAGACCGGCATCCAGGGCCCGGTCCACGAACGCGGGTAAATCGGAGTGCAATGTCGGTTCGCCGCCGATGAACTGAACGGACCGCGCGCCCAGAGAGGCGAGCTGGTCGATGACGCGGAACCAGTCCGATGTTCGCAGCACGCCGTCCGTGCCGCGCGGGCCGGAGTCCGCGTAGCAGTGCGTGCAGCTCAGCTGACATTTGCCGGTGATCTCGAGCCATGCGAAACGCAGGTCGGTCATGTCCCGCTCCCCTGGACGTCGCCGTGCGATGACCATCTTGCCCCGGCGAGTCGAGAATGGAGCTGTCGAATTCGTTTAAACATCGGGCTGCTGTTGGACGAGTGACATGTTTCCGACACGAATCCGGCGGGCGCCTCGCCGGATTGGTGTGAATCGACTAATCAATCGTCGGTCAGCAGCACTCGCAAGACGTGCAGCAGTCGTCCACTCCCGATCACCTCCCCTCAGGCGGGCACAACGGTGAACAGTCGGTTCCGACCATGTCCACCAGGTCCGAACGGAGTCGCGCGAGCCGTTCCATCTCCGCGTCGATCTCGGCGATGTGCCGGTGCAGCAGCTGCTCTGCCGGTTCGCACGGGCACTCGCCGGTGTCGCGGACTTCCAGCAACGACGAGATCTCGCGCAACGTCAGGCCGAGGCGCTGGCAGTCGCGGATGAACAGGATCCGGTCCGCGGCCGACGACGGGTACTGCCGGTACCCCGACGACGTGCGCGGCGGCGGCGCGAGCAGACCCGCGCGCTCGTAGTACCGGACGGTGTCGGGCCGGACCCCGACCTGACGTGCGAGCTCGGCGACTCTCATGCACCCCACGCTAAACCTGTGAGCGCACTCCAATGTCAAGCGCGCAAAAAAGCGGGGCCGCCGACGTCACGTCAGCAGCCCCGCCCGCAAACCGATCAGTCGACCACGAGCACACCGTCCACCCGGCGCGGAATGCCCAGCGGGTTCGCGTCCTGCAGCTCGGCAGGCAGCAACGCGTCCGGCCACGACTGGTACGTCACCGGCGCGATCCACCGCCGGATCGACGTCGCGCCAACGGACGTGTGCAGCGGGTTCGTCGTCGACGGCCACGGCCCGCCGTGGTGCTGACCCCACGCCACCGCGACACCCGTCGGCCAGGCGTTGAAGATGATGCGACCCGCGACGTGCCGCAGGATCTCCGCCACCGCACCGGCTTCCGCGTGGTCCGACTCGGCCGCGTGCACGGTGCCCGTCAGCGTGCCCGGCAGCTTCGCCAGCACCGAGTGCAGCTCCGACGGCTCCGAGTACGTCACGACCAGCGCGGCCGGGCCGAAGTGCTCCTCGGTCAGCTTCTCGAGGTTCTCCTCGAACACCTTCACCGACGTCGAGAACAGCAGCGGCGCCACGGCCCACGCCTCGTCGGGGCGCACGCCGGAGGACACCACCGAAGCGAGGTCCGACGCGGCCAGCGCGTCCGTGCCCGCCTTGTAGGAGTCGCACATCCGCTCGTTCAGCATCGCGCCACCAGACGTCGCCGCGACGGCCTCACCCAGTGCCGGCACGATCGACTCCGGCGCGAACACCAGACCGGGGTTCGTGCAGAACTGCCCGACACCCATCGTCAACGACGCGGCGAAACCAGCCGCGATGTCCGGCGTGGCCGCACCCGGCAGGATCACCGTCGGGTTCACGCTGCCGAGCTCGCCGTAGAACGGGATCGGGTCCGGCCGGCCCTGGGCCAGGTCGAACAACGCCCGCCCGCCACCGGTCGACCCGGTGAAGCCGACCGCGCGCACCGCCGGGTGCTTCACCAGCGCGACACCGGACTCGGTGCCGTACACGATGCCGAAGACACCCTCAGGAGCACCGGCATCCCGCAACGCGTCCAGAACAACTCGCGCGGTCTCGCGCGACGTCGACGGGTGCGCCGAATGTGCCTTCACCACAACGGAACATCCGGACGCGAGAGCGGAAGCCGTGTCACCACCGGCCACCGAGAACGCGAACGGGAAGTTCGACGCGGAGAACACCGCGACCGTCCCCAGTGGACGGAGAACCCGGCGCAGCACCGGGCGCGGCGGAATGATGTCCGGGTTCGCCGAGTCCAAAGTGGCCTCGACGTAACTGCCCTCCCGCAACACCTCCGCGAACAACCGCAGCTGGTTCGTCGTGCGCTTCAGCTCGGTCGTCAGCCGCGGCACACCCAGCGCCGTCTCGCCGTCGGCCGTGGCGACCAACAGGTCCGACTCCGCGTCCAGCGCGTCCGCGACCTTCTCCAGCACGACAGCGCGATCCGCTGCCGGCTCGACCGACCACGCCGGGAACGCAGTAGCCGCAGCCGAGGCGATCCGGTCCACCTCGCTGTCGGGGGTCTTCGCAACCGGCTCGCCGAACGGCTCACCGGTGCGCGGGTTGTATCCCTGCACGACGTGGCTCAACGCCCTGCCTCCTTGACTGCCGTGTCGAAATCGGGGCCGCACCAGGCGCCGCCCACGTACTTCGCCGCGTACGACGAGGGGTCGAGCTCACCGCCGTGCTGCTCCAACACGGCGGCCGCGTACTCCTCGGAGTTGTCCTGCGGCTCGTAACCGATCGCGCGGGCCTCGTCCAGCGAGAACCAGCCGCGCTTGTTGTCCGAAACGCCCCACACGATCCGGAATCCCGGTGACGCGACGGAAAGGCACGCCTCGAACAGGCGCGCACCGTCGTCCGGCGACATCCACGTCGACAGCATCCGCACGTCGCGCGGCTTCTCGAAGCACGAACCGATGCGCACAGCGATCACGTCCATGCCGTAGCGGTCGGCGTAGAGCGACCCCAACGCCTCCAGCGCCACCTTGGACACACCGTAATAGGTGTCCGGGCGCGGGAAGAGGTAATCACCCGCCTCGCCGTTGGCCCGCTCGACATAGCCGACGGCGTGGTTCGAGCTGGCCAGAACGACCCGGCGAACCCCAGTGCGCCGGGCGGCTTCGAGCAGCGTGTGCGTGCCGTCGATGTTGACGGAGAGAATCTTGTCCCACGCCTCTTCCAGGCTGTGGCCGCCGAGGTGGATCACGGCGTCGACGTCCTTCATCGCCGCCTCCATCGCGGCCATGTCGGTCACCGAGGCCTGGACGATCTCGACGTTCTCGCCGTCAGCGGCCGCGGGTAGCTCCGCGATGTCCAGCAGCCGCAGGACACGGCCGTCCGCCGCGAGGCGAGAACGCATGAGCGTTCCCACCCCGCCACCGGCGCCGGTGATCAGGATGCGTGCGGTCACGGGATGGACCCCTCCGTCGTGTGCAGATGTTTCAGTAAACCTTTTCACCTACCGAACTGGCGGAGAAGCTCGGTGATCGTTCGGGCAGCGTCCAGCAGAGCGGAGACGACCTGCCGCTCGTGCTCGGGGTCCAGTCTGCCCAGTGGGACCGAGCAACTCATAGCGTCCAGAACGGGGTTCCGGTACGGCAACGCCACGGCGAAACAGCCCAGTCCAGGGGTGTTTTCCTCGCGTTCGTGGGCATAACCGACATTTCGGAAGCCGGCGAGCTGCTCGTGCAGTGCCGCCCGATCGATCACGGTGTTCGGGGTCAGCGGAGCGAGCTCGGCGGGCAGGATCAGGTCGACCTCCTCCGGCGTGCGCGTCGAGAGCACGGCCTTGCCCAGCGACGTCGAGTGCGCGGGCAACCGGCGGCCGACGCGCGAGACGACGCGCAGGTGGTGCTCGGACTCGCGGCTCGCCAGGTAGACGACGTCCGCGCCGTCCAAACGGGCAAGGTGGACGGTCTCGTTGATGTCCTGCCGCACCTGCTCCATCACGCGGATCGCCGCGCGCACCACCGGGTCGTGGTCCAGATAGGACGTACCGACGAGCAGTGCGCGCACGCCGATGCCGTACGTGCCGCGGTCGGAGTCGACCTCCACCCAGCCGCGCGCAACCAGCGTCTGCAGCAGCATGTAGAGGCTCGACTTGGGGTAGCTGAGCTCGCGATGGAGCTCCGTGAGCGTCAGCCTGCGGTCCGACGCGGAGAGCACTTCGAGCAGCTCAACTGTGCGGTCGGCGGACTTGACCGCACCTGGACGAGCAGTGCCCTTGTCGATCGGCGACGCCACCTGGCCTCCAGTGCTCATCCTTGCGGAACCTGTTCGCAACACGCCCTTGACACGTTGCTGTGCTGATTCTTACAGTCCTGCACCAGGTTCACAAGTACGACCCCGGTTCACATACGTGAAAATGAAGGGCTCCGACGATGCGACGCAGAACTGCCGCAACACTCGCCACACTCAGCGTGGCGGCGCTGCTTGCAGGTTGTGGAAGTTCGAACGCGCCCGCGTCGACCAAGGACCCGAACAAGCCCCTCGAGGTGTGGACCCGCTCGACGGAGGCAACGGCAAAGGTCTACGAGAAGATTTTCAAGTCGTTCACGGACTCCACCGGCGTCAAGGTCGACTACAAGCCGATCTTCAACGACTTCGACAAGCAGGTGCAGCAGCGCGCCGCGTCGAAGGACCTCCCCGACGTCGTCATCACGGACACCGGTTCGCTCGGCAACTTCGTCAAGCAGGGCTGGACGACCGAGATCAAGCGCGAGGACATCGCGGGCGGCGGCGACATCGTCGACCGGGCCTGGAACAACGGCAAGGGCGCGGACGACAAGTACTACGGTATTCCGTATTCCACGCAGGCGATGGTCACGCTGATCCGCAAGGACTGGCGCGAGAAGCTCGGCAAGCCGATCCCGACGACGTGGGACGAGCTCGACGACCTGGCCCGCGCGTTCACCAAGAACGACCCGGACGGCAACGGGCAGAACGACACCTACGGCATGCTCGTCCCCGGCACGGTCGACCGCGGCTACCTCGCGTGGTGGGCGGCCAGCTACATCTGGCAGGGCGGCGGCGACATCCTGGAACAAGAGGGTGGCGGCAAGTTCTCCGTCGGCATCGACTCACCCGAGTCGACCAAGGCGGTCGAGCGCCTGCGCAAGCTCTTCTGCGAGGACAAGGTCATGCAGCCGGGCTCGCTGACGCTGAGCACGAACGACGCGCACCCGCTGTTCGAGTCGGGCAAGAGCGGCATCTACCTCACCGGCCCGTACATGATCGGCCGCTTCGACAAGTCGGTCGGCAAGGACAAGTACGAGGTCATCGCGTCTCCGCGCGGCCCGGCCGGTGCCACGGTCCTGGGCGAGGGCGAGGACATCTACCTGATGGCCGGCTCCGCGAAGACCGGCGACCAGAAGAAGCTCGCCGAGTACCTGATCACGCCCGAGGCGCAGCAGGCCGGCATGAAGGGCGACCCGCAGCCGGTGGTCCGCCTGCCCGTCAACAAGAACGTCGACGTCAACGCGACGTACAACGACCCGCGGTGGGCGACCGTGGCGGGCGTGTACAAGAGCGAGGCGCGGCCGTTCCCCAGCGTTCCGAACTTCACGCCCTTCCGGCAGAAGACCTCGGAGACCCTGAACTCGATCTTCGCCAAGTGCCCTGCCGACTCGTCGGCTGAGCTGAAGACGCTGGCGGAGGCGCTGAAGAAGGAACTCGAAAACCAGAAGGCGTCGCAGTGACCGCAGTTCACTCGGTCAGCGACACCCAAGACGTGGGCTCGACGGCTAGTGGCGGCGGTGCCGTCGAAACCCACCCCGTGAGGCGGCGCCGCCGGCGTCGCCTCACGGGAGCCACCTTCGTCCCGTGGCTGTTCCTGCTTCCCGCCGCAGTGATCTTCCTGGTCTTCAAGTTCATCCCGATGGCGGAAGGGATCCGGCTCTCGCTCTTCGAGGTCCGGCCCTTCCTCGGCGACATCTTCGTCGGCTTCAAGAACTACGCCACGATCCTGCAGGACGAGAAGTTCCTGACGGCGTCCTGGCACACGCTGGTCCTGGCCGGTGGGCAGACGCTCGGTGCGATGCTCATCGGCTTTTTCCTGGCACTGCTGCTGGAAGGCCACGCCAAGTCGCTGTGGTTCGTCCGGTCCGCGGTGTTCCTGCCGGTGGTCGCGGCGACCGCGGTCATCGGCGAGATCTGGCGCCTGTTCTTCTACCCGGCGCCGGAAGGCTTTCTGAACGACCTCATCTCGTGGGTCGGTCTGGGGCCGTGGGAGTACATCAGCAACCCGGACACGTCGCTGGTGTCGGTCATGTTCGTCGGCATCTGGAAGCACGCGCCGTACGACATGGTGCTGATCCTCGCCGGGCTCGCCGGCATCGACCGCCAGCAGTACGAGGCCGCCGCGATCGACGGAGCCTCGACGCCGCAACGGATCTGGAACGTCACGCTGCCGGCGTTGCGTCCCGTGATCACGATTCTGCTGACGCTGGCGGCGATTCGCGGCCTGCGCGTGTTCACCGAGGTCTACGTGCTGACCGGCGGTGGTCCGGCCGGCTCGACCGACGTCTGGATGACGCGCGTGTACACAACGGCGTTCGAGCAGTCCGAGGCCGGTCTCGCATCGGCTGGCTCCGTGGTGTTGTTCCTCGTTACCTTGGTCATGACGGTCAGCGTGCAGTGGTACCGCCGGAAGAAGGAGGCGCGATGAGCAGCATCAACTCCAGCCGCTTCGACAGCGCCATCGGCTGGTCCACCCGATCGGACGCGTGGGTCAGCAAGGGCATCAGGTTTCTTCTGAGCGCCCTCGCTGTAATCCTTTTCTGCGGCCCGCTGCTGGTCATCTTCTCCGGCGCGTTCGACCACAACCCGGACCCGACCAAGCTCTCGGTCATCCCGGACAACCCGTCGCTGATCAACTTCCAGGTCGCGGCGGAGAACAAGATCTGGCACTACCTGGCGAACTCGCTGATCATCGCCGGGGGTGCCCTGCTGTTGCAGCTGGCGGTGAGCGTGTTCGCCGCCTACGCGTTGGCGCGCAAGAAGTTCCGCGGTCAGGCCATCGCGTTGTTGGTCATCCTTGCCACGATGATGTTGCCGGAGGAGGTCATCGCGATCCCGCTGTCGCTGGTGATCGGAGACCTACCGCTGGTGCACGTGAGTCTCAAGGGCACCCTGCTCGGCGTCATCCTCCCCCTGGGGGCGTGGGGTTTCTCCATCTTCGTCATGACGGAGTTCATGAGGGAGATCCCCGCCGAACTGGAGGAAGCGGCCAAAGTGGACGGTGCCGGTGAGCTGCGGCTGTTCGCGCAGATCATCCTCCCGCTGTGCAGGCCCGCGCTCGGCGTCATCGCCGTGTTCGGCTTCAACATGATTTGGGAGCAGTACCTGCTCCCCCTGATCGTCGCCGCTGACCCCTCCGATTACACGCTCACGGTCGCACTTCTCGCGCTCAGATCCGACGACATGGTCGGTACGGGCATCGTGCTGGCCGGAGCGTTGCTGGCGCTGGTACCGAGCCTGGTCGTGTACCTGTCGCTGCAGAAGTCCTTCCTGCGTGGGATCACCACCGGAGCGATCAAGGGATGAGTGTCTGGTATGCAACTCGATGGTGTGCTGTTCTTTCCGGTGACCCCGTTCGACACCGAGGGGAACATCGCGTTCGACGTGCTGGCTGAGCACGTCAAGCACGGTGTCTCCGCCGGCCCGGGCGCGGTGTTCGCCGCGTGCGGCACCGGCGAGTTCCACGCGCTGGGGCTGGAGGAGTTCGAGCGCGCGGTGTCGGTGGCGGTCGAGGCGACCGCGGGCAAGGTGCCGGTGTTCGCCGGTGCGGGCGGCTCGGTCGTGGCGACCAAGCAGTTCGTGCAGGCGGCGGAACGCGCTGGGGCGCAGGGCATCCTGCTGCTGCCGCCGTACCTCGTGACCAACCCGGCCGCCGGACTCGTGCGGTACGTGACCGAGGTCGCGGGTGCCACCGAGCTGCCGATCATCGTGTACCAGCGCAACAACGCGCGGTTCACGCCGGACACGGCCGTCGAGGTCGCGCGCATCCCGAACGTGGTGGGCTTCAAGGACGGCATCGGCGACCTCGACCAGATGCAGCGGATCGTGCTGTCGGTGCGTGCGGCCGTGAACAAGCCGTTCCAGTTCTTCAACGGCCTGCCGACCGCGGAGATGACGCAGCTCGCGTACCGGGGGATCGGTGTCGAGCTGTACTCGTCCGCGGTGTTCTGCTTCGCGCCGGAGATCTCGCTGGGCTTCTACAACGCCGTGCAGGCGGGCGACACCGCACTGGTGAACCGCTTTCTGTTCGAGTTCTACAAGCCGCTGGTCGAGCTGCGCGACAAGGTCCCCGGCTATGCCGTCGCCCTGGTGAAGGCCGCGGTGCGCGCGAACGGGCTCGACGTCGGTGGCGTGCGGCCGCCGTTGATCGACCCCTCGGACGAGCACCTGGCGGCGTTGGACAAGATCATCGCTGCGGGCAAGGCACTGCTGGCCTGAGGGAGCTTTCGCTGTGAAGATCACCGAGATTGTTCTGACACCGATCGCTTTTCGCGACCCGCCGCTGCTGAACGCGGCCGGCGTGCACGAGCCGTGGGCGCTGCGCACGATCGTCGAGGTGCACACCGACGAGGGCATTTCGGGGCTGGGGGAGACCTACGGCGACCTTGGGCACCTGCAACGCTCACGGTCCGTTGTGGACTCCCTGATCGGCCTTGACGTCTTCGCCCTGAACGAGATGCACGCGCGGGTCGCCGCTCTGCTCGGTGGCAAGGCCGCGCCGGACAAGCACGGGTTGACCGGGAAGATCACGGCGGAGAGCGCCGTCGACCGGGTGTACTCGCCGTTCGAGGTGGCGTGCCTGGACATCCAGGGCAAGGCTCTGGGGCGTCCGGTGCACGACCTGCTGGGCGGGGCTGTTCGTGCGGCCGTGCCGTACTCGGCTTACCTGTTCTACAAGTGGGACGGGCATCCTGGCGCCGAGCCCGACGAGTGGGGCGAGGCGATCGACCCCGCCGGGATCGTGGCGCAGGCGTCCAAGATGATTTCCGAGTACGGGTTCGGGTCGATCAAGCTCAAGGGCGGTGTCTTCCCGCCGGAGCAGGAGATCGAGGCGATCCGGGCGTTGCGCGAGGCGTTCCCGGACCACCCGCTGCGGCTCGACCCGAACGCTGCCTGGTCTCCCGCGACGTCGCTGAAGGTCGCGGCCGAGCTGGACGGCGTGCTGGAGTACCTGGAGGACCCGACGCCGGAGATCTCCGGGATGGCGGAGGTGGCTCTCCAGGCGCCGATGCCGTTGGCCACCAACATGTGCGTGGTCGCGTTCGAGCACCTGAAGCCGTCGGTGGAGCAGGACGCGGTGCAGGTGTTGCTGTCGGATCACCACTACTGGGGTGGTCTGCAGCGGTCGCGTCAGCTGGGCATGATCTGCCAGACGTTCGGCATCGGGCTGTCGATGCACTCGAACTCGCACCTGGGTATTTCCTTGGCTGCCATGACGCATCTGGCCGCGGCAACGCCGAACCTGAACTACGCGTGCGACACGCACTACCCGTGGAACGCTCAGGACGAGGTTGTGGAGCCGGGCGTGCTGTCCTTTGTGGATGGTTCGGTGCCGGTGCCGGTGACGCCTGGTCTTGGTGTGTTGCTGGATCGGGATGCGTTGGCGCGCTTGGCGGAGAACTACGTCCGGTGCGGGATCACCGCGCGGGACGACACGGGCTACATGCAGAAGTTCGACCCCAGCTACGAGAGGAAGCGTCCCCGGTGGTGAAGTCGGTTGTCCACGCCTATCCGTGGGACCTGATCGGGGATCCCGAGGCCGTCGCGCGGTACCAGGGTCTCGGGGTGGACGCGATCGCCCTGGCCGCGTCGTACCACACCGTGCGGGCCGCGACACCGTTGCACCCTTCGCACCGGATGGTCGACGCTCGGCACGCGGCGTTCTACCTGCCGGTGCGGTCGTCGAACTTCGGCCGGCTCGTGCCGGCCGAACCGTCCTGGACGGACTCGTCGAACTCGTTCGGCGAAGCGGCTGCTTTGATTCGTGCGGCTGGGCTTCCCGTGTACGCGTGGACGGTCCTGACGCACAACTCGCGGCTGGGTGACCTGCACCCGGACGTGACGGTGGTGAACGCGTTCGGGGATCGGTACCCGTACGCGTTGTGCACCGCGCAGCCCGACGTCGTGGAGTACACGTCGGTGCTGGTGTCCGAGGTGCTGGAGCTCGGTGCACCGGACGGGATCATCCTCGAGGCCGCGGGGCCGCTGGGGTTCTTCCACGGCGGGCACCACGAGAAGACCGACGGCACCGACTGGGACGCGGTGCAGCAGAAGCTGTTGTCGCTGTGCTTCTGCTCTGCCTGCACCGCCTTGTACGCCGACCCGGACGCCCTGCGTGAAGCGGTCCGGGCCGGGGTTGATCGCGGCGCGTCCAGCGTGGAGGAGGCGCTGGGTGCGCTCGCGGATGACGTGCGGGCGGTTCGCACTGGCGTTGTCCGGTCCTTGCGGTCTCGGCTGGTGTCCGAGATTCGTGCTGTGGCGCCTTCGGTCCGGGTCGGCATGCACGTGACGGCTGATCCTTGGGGCACCGGGCCGTTCGCGACCGTTGCCGGTGGTCTGGACGCGGACATCGACGTGCTGACGACGATGTGCTGGCCTGGTCCCGAGGTCGCCGTGCCGGGCATCGAGGCTCTGCGCGCTGCCGCTCCGGACACGCGGATCGCCGCGTACGTGCTGGGGTTGCCGCCGAAGCCCGCGGATGGTGCCGCGCTGTCGAAGGAGTGGCTGGCTTATCTGGATGCCGGCGTGGAGGAGTTCCACCTCTACCACGGGGGTCTCGCGTCCGCGGCAAGGCTGGAAGCCTTGCGAGAGGCTGTAACTGCCGTTAGCCGGTAACTGTGAAGTGAAGTTGTTGCAACCCACGGTGCTGGCGGTTCCGTCCTCTGAACATGAGGCACATAGGAACCGTAGTTAGCACTGGCGTCCTGCTGCTGGTGGTCACGGCCTGTGGCAGTGCGCAGAACGCGAGCACTGGGGCAGGTGGCGGTCCAACGTTGCCGACCGCCACCTCGCCCTCTGAAGTGCCGCCGAACATCGCGCCCGGAGAAGTGCCGCCCGACGGCAAACCGGTGACAAAGCTGGACACCAACGCTTTGTCCCCTGACTATCCGCACACGGTGTGGACACAGGGTGACGGCCGGACCGTCGGTGTCATCGCCCAGGAGGGCGGGTGCGGCAAGGCGAGCGCGTCCGTGCTGGAGCAATCTGCTTCGGCGGTGAAGATCGAGCTCGTCGAGACGACGCCGCTGACCAAGCAGATGTGCACCATGGACATCCGCTTCCCTCCTTTGACGGTGCAGCTGTCCGAGCCCCTTGGTGAGCGCACGGTCGTGCTGACGTCGCGGCAGGCCCAGAAGTAGGCCCAGAAGTAGGGCCCAGAAGTAGACCTTCCCCCCACGGTGCCCGGTCGGCCTCTGCCCCGTCGGCCGGGCATCTCCTTCTCTTCACGGCGTCAACTCACAGGGCCCCTTGGCCCGGTTTGCAAGGATGGTGCGCATGAGAAACGTCGTCGCTGCCGTTGCTCTCGCCGCTGCCGTGTCGGGAGCGCTGGCCGGCTGTTCGTCCGGCTCGCAGTCGAGCGCGCCCGGATCGTCGTCCGGCTCGTCCAGCGGCGCGCCCACGACGGGCACATCCGCGCCCGGCTCCTCCGGCGGTTCGAACCCGACTGCCCCGGTGCAGCCTCCGGTCTCGATCTCCGAGGAGAAGCCGGTCGTGCCGCCCAACGTCACGCCGGTACCGAAGGAGAAGGTCGACACGACATCGTTGTCAGACACCTACCGCGCCGAGGCCTACGTCTTCGGCGACGGCGCTGACGTCGAGGTCTTCGGTGTCGGCGGTGGCTGCAAGGAGGCCCGTGCCGAGGTGTCCGGCCAGTCCGCCGACCTCGTCCAGATCACGCTGGTCACGATCACCAAGCAGCCTCCTGGCAAGGTGTGCACCCAGGAGATCCGCCAGGTACCGCTGACCGTGCGCCTGGCCGCCCCGCTGGGCACCCGCCGCCTCGTTCTCGAATCTCGCGAGGAGACCGGCTGATATATGGATCTTCAGCCGCGCGATCTGCGGTTCGGCGATCGTGTACTGCGTGTATACGACGTGGGCGACGGTATACCGGTGGTATGGCACCACGGCACGCCCAACATCGGTCTGCCGCCAGAACCGCTCTTCCGCCCAGGCGTCCGCTGGATCTCCTACGACCGCCCCGGCTACGGCGGCTCAACCTCGGTCGGCGATCGCCCGGTCGGGTCGGCGGCGACTGATATATCGCATATCGCCGACGCTCTCGGCCTCCTGCAGTTCCCGGCCTTCGGCGACTCAGCCTGTCGTTCATAAGAGCAGGGCACCACACGCCCTCGCGTGCGCCGCACTGTTGCCGGACCGCGTGACCGCCGTCGCCGCCGGTGCGCCTCTTGCACCCTTCGACGCCGACGGCCTCGACTGGTTCGCCGGCATGGTCGCTTCGGCGGAGGCGTCGTTGCGCGCCGCCGCCGCGGGCCGCGCGGAGAAGGAGCGCCACGAGCGTCTGGCGTCGAATACGACATGGAGTTCTCCGCGGCCGATCTCGCCACTCTGAACGGCCGGTGGTCGTGGTTCGGCAAGGTCGTCCGCCCGGCGATGGCGAACGGCCCGGCCCCGCTGATCGACGACGACCTCGCCTACGTAACTCCGTGGGCTTCGACCCGGCCTCCATCACCGCGCCGACCCTTCTCCTGCACGGCGACCGCGACCACATCAACCCGCCGACGCACAGCCAATGGCTGGCCACCCGCATCCCCAACGCCGAGCTCCGCCTGAGACCGGGCGATGGCCATATATCAGTTTTGGATCATGCCGAGTCCGCACTCGACTGGCTGCTATCCCGCCAGGAACTCGACGCGGTTCCCCACCCCGTCGAACGTGTGGAACCTCCGCCGCCCCGGAATCTCCGCCGGGTCAGCCCAGACCACCGGATGACCCGCCGCCGCGACAGCTTCGGCGACCTCGTCGACGTCGACGACGAACGCCGGATGCGCCTTGCGCGCGGGCCGGAAGTCCTCCTCGACACCCACGTGCACCTCGCCCCCGCCGGGCACCTCGAACCAGCACCCGCCTCGAGCCGCGAGCAACGGCGGCTTCGGCAGTTCGACCCACCCGAGCACCCCGCTGTAGAACGCCCGCTGCTCGTCCTCGGCACCCGCCGGACACGCCACCTGCACGTGATGAATCACCACGACCCCCTCACTCGCCCGTATACAGGACAAGCGTACTGCTAACCGTTCATCGATGTTATGAAACCGCTCAAGTCTCCCACCTGCTGCTTAGCAATGACTCTTTGGACGACGTCGTCAAAAGACCTGTTGCAAAGGTCAACAAAGTCGACGGCCGGGCCAACCGATATATCAGTTGGCCCGGCCGCGAGAGTGGCTAGAGGCTACAACTCGGCGATCATCCGAGATCAGCTCCCAAGATCAACGACGGAAGCTGATCTGGAGGGTCGGGGCGGAGGTCTCGGCGAAGAAGTCGTTGCCCTTGTCGTCGACTACGACGAAGGCGGGGAAGTCCTCGACCTCGATCTTCCACACCGCTTCCATGCCGAGTTCCGGGTACTCCAGCACCTCGACCTTGCGGATGCAGTCCTGGGCCAGGCGAGCCGCGGGGCCGCCGATGGAGCCGAGGTAGAAGCCGCCGTGGGTGTTGCACGCGGAGGTGACCTGCTTGGAGCGGTTGCCCTTGGCGAGCATCACCAGCGAACCGCCCGCGGCCTGGAACTGTTCGACGTAGGAGTCCATGCGGCCCGCGGTGGTCGGTCCGAACGAACCGGACGCGTAACCCTCGGGCGTCTTGGCCGGACCGGCGTAGTAGACCGGGTGGTCCTTGAGGTACTGCGGCATCTCCTCGCCGGCGTCGAGGCGTTCCTTGATCTTGGCGTGCGCGATGTCGCGGGCCACGACGAGCGGGCCGGTCAGCGAGACGCGGGTCTTCACCGGGAGCTTGGTGAGGACCTCGCGGATCTCCGCCATCGGGCGCGTGAGGTCGATGCGGACGACCTCGTCGGACAGGTCCTCGCCCTCCACCTCGGGCAGGAACTGGGCCGGGTCGCGCTCCAGCTGCTCCAGGAACACGCCCTCGGGCGTGATGCGGGCCTTGGCCTGGCGGTCCGCCGAGCACGAGACCGCGACGCCGACCGGGAGGGACGCGCCGTGGCGGGGGAGGCGGATGACACGAACGTCGTGGCAGAAGTACTTGCCGCCGAACTGGGCCCCGATGCCGAAGTTGCGGGTCAGCTCCAGGACCTGCTGCTCGAGGTCCTTGTCGCGGAACGCGTGGCCGGCCGCCGAGCCCTCGGCGGGCAGGTTGTCGAGGTAGCGGGCCGAGGCCAGCTTCGCGACCTTGAGGTTCTGCTCGGCGGACAGGCCACCGACGACGACCGCCAGGTGGTACGGCGGGCAGGCGGCCGTGCCGAGCGAGCGGAGCTTCTCGTCCAGGAACGACGCGAGGCGCTTCGGGTTCAGCACCGCCTTCGTCTCCTGGTAGAGGAACGTCTTGTTCGCGCTGCCGCCGCCCTTGGCCATGAACAGGAACTCGTAGACGGGCTCCTGGCCGGGCTTGTGGAACACCTCGATCTGCGCGGGCAGGTTCGTGCCGGTGTTCTTCTCGTCCCAGAACGTCACGGGAGCCATCTGCGAGTAACGCAGGTTGAGCTCCTGGTAGGCCTCGAAGACGCCACGGGCGAGGGCCTTCTCGTCGTCGCCGCCGGTCAGCACGGTCTCGGAGCGCTTGCCCATGATGATCGCCGTGCCGGTGTCCTGGCACATCGGCAGCACGCCGCCGGACGAGATGGCCGCGTTGCGCAGCAGGTCCATCGCGACGAAGCGGTCGTTGCCGGACGCCTCGGGGTCGTCGATGATCTTGCGCAGCTGGGCGAGGTGCGACGGGCGCAGCAGGTGCTGGATGTCGCGGATGGCTTCCTTCGCCAGCAGCGTCAGCGTCTCGGGGGCGATCTCCAGGAACTTGCGGTCACCGGCCTCGATCAGCTTCACCCCGTCCGACGTGACGAGGCGGTACTCGGTCTCGGTGTCCTTCGCGAGCGGCAGGACGTCCGTGTACTCGAAAGTGGTGGGCACGATGTACACAACTCCAACGGTGTGCAGTTCGGATCAGAAAACCGTACCGCCATCAAAGGGACACCTTGATGTGATCCCCGCCCACGGCGCTGTTCCGTACCCCACAAATACGGAAGGCCGGGGTCTGGGTGTCCCCAGAGGAGACCCTTCGGTGTTCAGCGGCGAGCGCGGTCCGCGAGCAGCGGCCGCGAAATACGGAAGGCCGGGGCGGCCCCCGGCCGTCCCGACCTTCCTTCGATGGCGACTGTCCCTGTCACGACATGAGGTGGAGGGCGTCGCGAAGCTTGGTAACGCCCGACCGTGCCGTGAGTTGAGTCACAAGTCAATACTGCCGGACGAGTGACGTCCGAACTGTGACTACGAGGCGTATGCGCGCAGTTTCGCGGCGCGTTCGCCCTGACGGAGCTTGGACATGACCTCGCGCTCGATCTGGCGCACCCGCTCACGCGACAGGCCGAACCGCTTGCCGATCTGGTCCAGCGTGCGGGGCTGACCGTCCTCGAGGCCGTAGCGCAGCCGGATCACAGCTTGCTCGCGCGGTTCGAGGGTCGCCAGCACGCGGCGCAGGTCGTCCTGCAGCAGGCCGGAGATGACGGCGCTCTCGGCGTCGGTCGCGTCCGAGTCCTCGATGAAGTCACCGAGGGGAGCGTCCTCCTCCGTGCCGACCGGCATGTCGAGCGATACCGGGTCACGAGCGTGGTCGAGCAGGTCGGCGACCTTGTCGACGTTGAGGCCGGCTTCCTTCGCGAGCTCCTCGTTCGTCGCCTCGCGGCCGAGCGTCTGGTGCAGGTCGCGCTTGATCCGCGCGAGCTTGTTCACCTGCTCGACGAGGTGGACGGGGAGGCGGATGGTGCGGCCCTGGTCGGCCATGCCGCGGGTGATGGCCTGGCGGATCCACCACGTCGCGTAGGTCGAGAACTTGAAGCCCTTGGTGTAGTCGAACTTCTCGACCGCGCGGATCAGGCCCAGGTTGCCTTCCTGGATCAGGTCGAGCAGCGGCATGCCGCGGCCGGTGTAGCGCTTGGCCAGCGAGACGACGAGGCGCAGGTTGGCTTTGAGCAGGTGGTCCTTGGCGCGGCGGCCGTCGCGGACGAGTGCCCCCATCTCGTCGCGGCGGGTCGGCGTGAGGCGCTCGGCCGTCTCGAGGACGTGCTGCGCGAAGACACCGGCCTCGATGCGCTTGGCGAGCTCCACCTCCTCCTCGGCGGTGAGCAGCGCGGTCTTGCCGATTCCGTTCAGGTAGACTCGAACCAGGTCGGCTGCTGGACCTTGGGCGTCGAGTTCGTGCTCGACGACGGCGGGCGTGTTCTCTCCGACTTCACGGTCGGAGATCCTCGTGACGGTCATGGATCTCCCTCCCCCTGCTGCGGGCGACGCTTCTGTCGGTCAGGCCTGTATCTCCTGATCGAACAGTCGCGCGTGGCGGTCAAGGCGGCGCGGCGCTGCGCCCTGGTTGCCGGTTGCGGCGGGCCCGCTCGGGATCCCATCGCTAGCTGGCTGATACCTGGGTAACGAACCCGATTCCGAATTCGTTCCCGACTTCCTGACTAGAAGACGTCACCGCTGTCACACGCGTTGCGCGAGTAATCTGAGGATTGGCTGAGAACCGTTTAGTCAAGAGGCCGACTACACCTCGATGAGCACGGTGAACGGACCGTCGTTCACGCTGCGTACCTTCATCTCGGCTCTGAATCGTCCCGTTTCGACCCGCGCGCCCTTTTGGCGGAGCTCCTGCACGACGGCGTTCACCAAGGGTTCCGCGTGCTCGGGCCGTGCGGCCGCCGTCCAGGACGGACGGCGGCCCTTGCGCGTGTCCCCGTAGAGCGTGAACTGGCTGACGACCAGCAGCGGAGCACCTGTCGACTCGCATGACTGCTCGTCGTCGAGGATGCGCAGGCCGTGCAGCTTCTGCGCCATTTTGCGGGCGTGCTCGGCCCCGTCGTCGTGGTGGACGCCGAGCAGCACCAGCAATCCGGGCTCGTTGATCGCGCCGACGATCTCGCCGGCGACTTCCACGCTCGCCTCTGTGACGCGCGCCACAACTGCTTTCACGCGGGAATCAACATTCCGTGCCGGATGAGATCGCGAACGATCGGCAACGCGGCTTCTGCATCGATTTCTCCGTAAGCGAACTCGAGGAGTGCGAGCAGGTCCTCGAGCGGCAGCGCGCCGTTGCACCCGGCGACGAGCTTCGCGGTCGCCTCGTCGACCTCGTGCTGCCAGCCCGGCCCGTCGGTGCGGTGCAGGCGCGCGACGACCTTGCGCCAGCCCTCGTCGCCCGGCTCGGACACCTCTTCGAGCAGCACCGTGTCCGCCACCCGGAACCGCTGGCCCAGCAGATCGGGATTCGCGCGCAGCCACGCGACGTTGTCGAGCCACCGCGCCGCCTCCGGACCCAGCGGGTCGTCGTAGGCGTGGCGGAGGTCTTCACACACGACCTGGGAGTGCATCTCGTCGGTGCGACGCAGCGTCACGTAGCCGAAGCCGACGCCCTGGACGTCGTTCTCCTCGAACCAGTCCAGCCACGCGGCGGCCTTCTGCCGGCCCTCGGGACTGCGTGCGTCGACGCCCGCGTCCTTGAGCCACGTGCCCACGTACAACGCGGGCTCGGCGATGTCGCGCTGCACGAACCACGCGTCGATCCCGCCGCGCGGCAGCCAGCCGGAGACGCGCTCCTCCCAGTCCTCGCCCTTGCGGTGCACCCACGACGCGAGCAGCTGGCCGACGCCGCCTTCGTTCAGGAACGCGGGCAGCTGCCGGATGACCAGCGCCGACGCGTCGTCACCGGCCAGCCCGGAGTCGCGGTACACGTAATCCACACGAGGCGGGCCGACGACGAACGGTGGATTGCACACAACCTGGTCGAACCGGCGGTTGCGGACCGGGCCGAACCACTCGCCCTGCAGCGTCTCGACGTCGAGGCCGTTGATGCGGAACGTGCCCTGCGCGAGCCTCAACGCGCGCTCGGACAGGTCGGTGGCGGTGATGCGCTCGGCGTGGGTGCTGGCGTGCAGGGCCTGGACGCCGCAGCCGGTGCCGAGGTCGAGCACCGTGCCGACCGGGGTGCGCTTGGTGGCGCGGGCGAGGCTGATCGAGGCGTGGCCGACGCCGAGCACGTGGTCCTCGGGGACCGCTCCGCCGCGCAGGTCGGAGTCGAGGTCGGCGATGACCCACCAGTTGTCCTCGTAGGGCCTGACGTCGAGGCCCGCCTTCAGGTCTCCTGCAGATCTGTCGGCAGTCAGGACCTCGTTCTTGACGGCGTCGTTGATGTCGACCCCGTCGAGCGCCTTGCGGACGTCCTGTTCCGCCTCCTGGTCGCCCAGCAGGAAGAGGCGGATCAACGTGCCGAGCGGCCCGGCGTCCCTGCTGGCGCGGCGGGCGGGCTCGGGCTCACCGCGGCCGAGCGCGGCGTGGGCCTGGGGGCCGAGGGCGTCGACGACGCCGTCCGCGGTGTAGCCGGCGTTGAGAAAGGCTTCGCGCAGTCGAGCGCACAAGTCGGCGGAAAGATCAGGGTGCACGGGTACAGATGTTTTCACGTCGCAGTTATTGGCGCGTGATCTGGAGGGCGATCGCCATCGCGAGCCGTTGTTCGGGATCGTCGAGGGGCAGCGGCGTCACTTCCGCCATCTTCTGCATCCGGTACCGCAACGTGTTCGGGTGCACGTTCAGCTCCCGCGCCGCCGCCCGCACGTCCCCCTGCGCGGCGAGCCACGCCCGCAACGTCGTCGCGTACTGCGTCCCGTACTCGGCGTCGTACCGCAATATATTGGATATCGGTCCGCGCGTCGGGAGTCGTCCGGCCTCGGCGACGGCGGCGAGCCGGTGCAACAGCACACGTGCCCAGGCGTCGTCGTATACAACCGGTGTGCCGGTGGAAAGCGCGAGGCATTCATCGGCTTCCTGCCGTGACGTCGGCAGCTGCGTCGCCTCCGCCGGCCCGCCGATGCCCGCCAGCACTGTCGCTTCCGCTGGAAGTTCTCGCACCAGTGAACGCACCCAGCCGACGGCGTCGTCGGCCGCCGGGATGACCGTGTAGAGGACGTTGCCGAACAGCGCGCTGCGCCCTGGCCGCGACCAGCCGAACCCAGCCGTCGCCCGCTGGAACGCGAGCACCGCCGCCCCGTGCTCGCCCTCGCCCGCGTGCGCCTGCACCGCGATCACCCGCAGATCGGCCGACGGCAACCCGAGCCGCGCGACGTCGGCGGACTCCGGGTGCTCGAGCAGCCGGATCACCAGGTCCGCCTCGGCCTGGCGCTCCAGGTCCGTCGAAGCCCGCGACCTCAGCAGGTGCAACGCCGCCGTGCGCGCGCCGTCCACCAGTGCTGCCGACCTCGCCGCGTCGACAGGCCCGGTGACCTCGACCCACACCGAGCCGAGCAGCTCCCGGCCGGCGCGCACAGCCGCCACGAGCCGATTGCCCAGCTGCGGGGTCAGCTTGGGCACGAAGATCGGTTCGTCCGACGACGCGAGGTGGCTGAACACGCCGAACTCGTCGAGCGCGCGCCGGGCCTCCTCAGGGACGCGCCGCCCGAGAATGGTCTGCACCCGCACCGGGTCGACGTCCTCCTGCCGGTACGAGTAGGCCAGCACGCGCGACTGCTGGTCCTCGATCGTCACCGGCCCGCCCACCACACCCGCGATCACGTCGGCGAGTCCGAACAGGTCGCCGGTGCGCGTGCCGCCGTTGACCAGCGTCTGCGTGACGTTCGCCAGCTGGCCCCACGGCACGGACGGATCCACGAGCAACACCGCGGCGCCGGACTTCCTGGCGGCGGCCACGACACGTTCGTCGAGCGGCGGCTTTCCGTGCAGCACCACCGCAGAGGCCGCGGTCGCGGACACGAGTCGCGCCGCGGCGGCCACCGACGGCGTGCCGAGACCGAGCAGGACGTCCCCTGCGGCCGCCGGCGTGTTTTCCGCCGGATCATGCAGGGCAACCCCACGTAGCTCGACGTCACGACCCCTCGGCGCGCATGCCAGATGGGTGCCCAGACTGCCGAGCACGTCCACGAGCCGATCAAGGGCGACCACTCGCGGATGTTAACCGCCGACCGGGTGTCCCGGCCGTCACTCGGACGTGGGACCATTGAAGGCGTGGAGGTGGTGTCGTGAGCAGTCCCGACCGGAACGACACCCCGGTGTTGATCACCGAGGCGGCCCCGTCCTACGAGGAACAGCACGCCGCCCGGCGCCGCAAGTACGCGATCATGATGAGCCTGCGCTTCCCGTGCCTCATCCTCGCGGCCCTGTTCGCCCACACCTGGTGGCTCGCGCTGTTCTTCATCGTGCTGTCCGTGCCGTTGCCGTGGATGGCCGTGCTGATCGCCAACGACCGCCCGCCGCGCAAGGCCGAGAAGGCCAACCGCTACGAGGCCGAGCGCCGCGCCATCGCACCCAAGAGCACCACCGTCATCGACGGCTGACTCGCCGCCGACCCCGCCCGTCTCGCCCGTCGCTTATAGCCGCCCAGCCCTTTGCAACGAGTCTTTTGCGGACGAAGTCCAAAGAGTCATTGCTAAGCAGCAGGTCAGAAGGCACCGACCAACTGATATATCGGCGCGGGGGCCTTTGCAATGAGTCTTTTGACTTCGTCCGCAAACGTTTTTTGCATGCCGAGGAGTGCGGCGGCGAACTGATATATCGGTTAGAGGGGCTAGCGGGGTGGCTGGGCGCCTACGAGGCTGACGGCGCGGGAGCCCGCGCGGACGCCGCCCAGGAGGGCGTCGTGCTTCGAGGCGCCTGCCAGCCAGGCGGCCAGGAAGCCCGCGTCGAAGGCGTCGCCGGCTCCGGTCGAGTCGACGCACTCGGTGGTTTCAGCGGGGACCGAGATCAGCTCGTCGGCGTCGACCCAGGAGGCGCCGTCCGGGCCCGCCGTCACGACGACCGCGCCGACGTGGGTGAGGAGAGCCTTGGCGGAGGACGGCTCGGCCGAGCCGGTCAGGGCCAGGAGCTCGTCGGCGTTCGGCATGAGGATGTCGACGCCGCGCACGTCCTCCAGGAACGCCTCCGCGGAGTGGATCAGCACCGCCGCCTGCGGGTCGACCGACGTCGTCCAGCCGGCGTCGCGGGCTGCCTGCAGAGCCGCGAGGCCCGCCGGGCGCGAAGTCGCGTCGAGCAGGACGTAGCCGGACAGGTGCAGGTGACCGCTGGGCGACGCCAGCAGGCCCGTGGCCAGGTCAGCGGGGGAGAAGCGGGCGTTGGCGCCGCGGTCGGGGAGCATCGAGCGCTGGCCGTTCTCGTCGACCAGCACGACCACGCAGCAGGTCGCGAGCTCCGGGTCGACGGCGAACGCACATTGCACGCCCGCGGCGGTCAGTTCGGCGTGGACCTGGCGGCCCGCCGAGTCGGCGCCGACGCGGGCGACCAGGACCGGGGAGGCGCCGCACGGCGAGCCACACGGCGGTGTTGGCGCCGGCGCCGCCCGGTTCGATGGTCACCTTGGCCCTGACGTCGCCACCGTGGGCGATGGGGCCGGAGTGGCGGGCGACGACGTCCAGGCCGGCGTCGCCCACGACGACTACCGGCCTCACCGGTAGAGCTCCCCGAAAAGTGCTACGGCGACCTGGGAGGCGACGGCGGTGTTGCTGACGACCAGTTCCTCGTTGGCGTCGAGGCTCACGCCGGCGCTCGCGGTGTGGAAGTGCTCCAGCAGGACGGGGGTGACGTCCTTGCCGCGCACGTTCTGGTCGACGAGCTTCTGCAGGCCCTCTGCGAGCAGGCGGTCGTGCAGGGCGGAGTCCATCTCGAATGCGGCCGGGATCGGGTTCGCCAGGAGCATGCCGCGACCACCCGCGGCGAACACGGCGGCGGCCTCGGCGGGGTTCTCGACGCGCCACGGCACCTCGAACTCCGACTCGCGGCGGTAGAACGCGGGGAAGAAGGAGGTCTGGTAGCCGACGACCGGCACCGAACGGGTCTCCAGCACCTCGAGGGTCGCGCCCATGTCCAGGATCGACTTGACGCCGGAGCAGACGATCAGGACCGGCGTCGTCGCCACCACGTCGAGGTCGGCTGAGACGTCCCACGTCTCGCGCGCGCCGCGGTGCACGCCGCCGAGGCCGCCCGTCGCGAACACGCGGATGCCGGCGGCGTGGGCCAGCGCGGTGGTCGAGGCCACGGTCGTCGCACCGCTGCGACCCAGGGCGTAGGCGGGGCCGAGGTCGCGCGACGAGAGCTTGAGAAGGTCCTCGGAGCAGACGCGCTCCAGCTCAGCGGGGGTGAGACCGATGTGCGGCACACCGTCGAGCACCGCGATCGTCGCGGGGACCGCACCGGCCTCCCGCACGACCTTCTCCAACCGGGCGGCGACCGCGAGGTTGCGCGGCGCGGGCAGCCCGTGGGACAGGATGGTGCTCTCGAGAGCGACGACGGGCCGGTTCTCGGCCAGTGCGGTGGCTACTTCTTCGGCGATGTGCAGCGTGGTCACGAGGGGACATCATCCCAGGTACCCTGGGCGCGTGAGCACCCAGACTCTCCCCGAGGTCGATGTACGGCCGGAAGGCACCGACCAGACCGGGGACGACGCCCCGAAGATGTTCCACTACGTGCGCAAGGCGAAGATCGCCGAGAGCGCCGTGATGGGAACGCACGTGGTCGCTCTGTGCGGCGAGGTCTTCCCGGTGACGAAGTCGCCGAAGCCTGGTTCGCCGGTGTGCCCGGACTGCAAGAAGATCTACGAGAACCTGCCTGCCGGCGGCGAGTAAGCCCCAGAACTTCCAGCAGCCGCGTCCGGCGCCTCGATCTGCTCGGGGCGCCAGGTGCGGCTGTTCTTGTGCGCCGGGCTAACCGCGTTGTCTTTCTTCCTCGGAGTGCGACCGCTGCTCCTGGATCTGCAACGGCGACGTCAGCTGCGTGTCGGCGGGGGACGGCGCCGAGTAGGTGTTCTCCTGCTGGGGAGTGGCACTTTCGGACCGGATGCGCGAGGCCGCCCGTTCCATCTCCAGGCGACGCCACCGGCGACGCTGGCGACGGGTCATGCGGGCCGGCCACATGTCCTGGACCGCGCTGTTGAAGTACGCGCCGATCGTGATCGCCAAGCCGATGAAGAACACGAACAGCAGGAACGCGATCGGCGTCGCCAGCGCGCCGTAGGTGTAGCCGGTGGTGGTGATCCACTGGATGTACAGGCGCAGGCCGATGGACGACAGGATGAACACGGCCATCGCGAGGACCGCACCGGGCAGAACGCGGTGGTACGGCAGTCTCCGCGGCAGCGCGACCTTGTAGAGCAGCGACAGCGAGAGAACGAGCAGCAGCGCCACGCCGGGGTAGTAGAAGCGACCCACCCACGTCGTGATGTAGGGCTGCCACGACGTCGGGAACAACTCCGGCAGGACGTCCGGCCCCAGCGCCAGCACCGGCAGGCCGACCACCAGCGCCACCAGCGACACCATGTACAGCAGCAGGGCGAAGATGCGCTGCCACAACTCGTTGCGCACGCCGTACTGGCCGTGGGCGACCGTGATCGCGTCGACGAACGACGACATGGCCGACGAGCCCGCCCACAGCGAGATCAGGAAGCCGACGGAGACGATCTCGCCCTTGCCCGTGCTGAGGATCTCGGCGACCGTGGGCGCGATCACGCCGTTGACCACGTCCGCGCTGAAGATCGTGCGGGTGAACCCGATGATCTTCTCCTGAACGGCGTGGACGATCTCGGGGCCGAACCAGTCGCCGAGATAACCCATGGCGCCCAGCACACCGAGCAGAAGTGGCGGGAACGACAGCGTCTGCCAGAACGCGGCCTCGGCGGCTTCTGAGAAGATGTTGCCTTCCCACGCCTTCGACAGCGTGCGCGCGAGTAGACGCAGCGGCCCCTTGCGGCCGGACCTGCGTGCGTCGCTGTCGGTAGGCGCACCCATCGCAAGACAAGCATGGTGCATGGGGCCACGTTTCGCGGCATCGACGCCGTGAACAGGTAGAGTCACGGTGCCCTCGGCAACGGTCTGCCTGAGGGTATTGCTATGTCTGACCTGCATAAATGAGGAGAAACACGTCTCGTGACAGCGACAGCAGCAATGCGTCCGCTGCGGGCATGGCAGCGCCGGGCGCTGACCAAGTACCTGGCCGCAAAACCGCAGGACTTCCTCGCCGTCGCGACTCCGGGCGCCGGTAAGACGACCTTCGGGCTGCGCGTGGCCGCGGAGCTGCTGGCGGATCGGACGATCGAGGCCGTCACGATCGTCACGCCCACCGAGCACCTCAAGCACCAGTGGGCGAAGGCGGCTGCCGAGCAGGGCATTCACATCGACTCGAACTTCCGCAACACCAACGCGATGACCTCCCGCGACTACCACGGTGTCGCGGTCACCTATGCGCAGGTCGCCGCCCACCCGTCGCTGCACCGGGTGCGCACGGAGAACCGCAAGACGCTGGTGCTGCTCGACGAGGTCCACCACGGTGGTGATGCCAAGTCGTGGGGTGATGCGATCCGCGAGGCGTTCACGCCCGCGGTCCGCCGGCTCTGCCTGACCGGCACGCCGTTCCGCTCGGACGACTCGCCGATCCCGTTCGTGCAGTACGAGGAGAGCTCGGGCGGCTTCAAGACGTCCAAGGCCGATCACACGTACGGGTACGCCGACGCGTTGCGCGACGGCGTGGTCCGGCCGGTGCTGTTCCTGGCGTACTCGGGCGAGGCGTCGTGGCGGACCAGCGCGGGCGAGGAGTACACCGCACGCCTGGGTGAGCCGCTGACCCAGGAGCAGACCGCGCGGGCCTGGCGCACCGCGCTCGACCCGGCCGGCGACTGGATGGCCTCCGTGCTGCGCGCCGCCGACCAGCGGCTCACGCAGAAGCGCGAGAACGGCCTGCCCGACGCCGGCGGCCTGGTGATCGCGACCGACCAGACCGTGGCGAAGGCCTACGCGCAGGTGCTGCAGCGCGTCACCGGCCAGATCCCCACGCTCGTCCTCTCCGACGACCCGAAGGCGTCCGGCAAGATCGCCGAGTTCTCCGCGACGAACGAGCGCTGGATGATCGCCGTCCGCATGGTGTCCGAGGGCGTCGACGTGCCGCGCCTCGCCGTCGGCGTGTACGCGACGTCGTCGTCGACCCCGCTGTTCTTCGCCCAGGCCATCGGCCGCTTCGTGCGCAACCGGAAGCCGGGCGAGACCGCGACGGTGTTCCTGCCCTCGGTGCCGGTGCTGTTGCAGCTCGCCTCCGAACTGGAAGCCGAGCGCGACCACGTCCTGGGCAAGCCGCACCGCGAAAAAGACGGCTGGGACGACGAGCTCATGGCCGCGGCGAACCAGACCAAGGACGAGCCCGGCGAGGACGAACGCGCCTTCACGGCACTGGGCACCACCGCCGAGCTCGACCAGGTGATCTTCGACGGCTCGTCGTTCGGTGCCCCGACCCTCGCGGGCTCGGCGGAGGAGCAGGAGTACCTCGGCCTGCCCGGCCTCCTCGAACCCGACCAGGTGCGCACGCTGCTGCTGCAGCGCCAGGAAGAGCAGATGGCCTCCGCGGCCAAGCGCCCCAAGCCCGAGGTGGCGGTGCGGGAGGCCCGGCCGGTCGGCGTGCAGGAGCGCCTCGCGTCACTGCGCAAGGAGCTCAACACCCTCGTCGCGATGCACCACCACCGCACGAAGAAGCCTCACGGCAAGATCCACAACCAGCTGCGCGAGTACTGCGGCGGCCCGCCGACCGCGATGGCCAGCATCGAGCAGCTCGAGGAACGTATCGCGACGCTGCGTTCCTGGTAGCCGACTCCTGCCAGAGAAACCCCTGCTCAGCCGTGTATGCACCTTTGCAATGAGTCTTTTGACTTCGTCCGCAAACGTTTTTT
>NZ_JYJG01000358.1 GCF_000955955.1 Lentzea aerocolonigenes | reverse complement strand
GCATCCGGCTCCGTCGCTGATATGCGATATATCAGTTACGGGTTATCGCGACGGCGAGGGTTTCGTAGTTCGAGGTGAAGCTGCCGCCCTCGGCGTCGACCGCCGCGGTGACGCCCGCGACGAGCTCGGCGATCTGGTCGCTGGTGAGCAAGGCCATCGGTCCCATCGTCTGGATGAGGTCGGCGTACTCGGCCGAGGTGTAGGTGTGGTCCCAGCGGGCGCTCCACTGCTGCGGGCCGGAGAACTCGCCGGAGTCGGTGAACACGGTCGCGGTGCGTTCGCAGCCCGCTCGGTAGAAGGCGAGCGACTCCTCGCGGTTGTAACCGACGCGCAGCGGCGTGTCGGGGGCGATCTGGTGGTAGGTGTGGGCGAGGGCCTCGGAGATCGAGTCCGGTGTCGAGAAGACATGCCACAACGCCACGAACACGCCGCCCGGCCGTAGCACTCGTGCCGCTTGGCGCACTCCGGCATCAGGGTCGACCCAGTGCCACGACTGCCCGGCGACGACCGCGTCGAACAACCGGCCCGCGGGGTCCCAGGCCTCGAACTTCGAGAGCTCGACCGGCACGCCGGAAGCACGGGCGAAGGCGGCCATCTGCTCGTCGTGCTCGACACCGAGCACCTCGAGCCCGGCGTCCCGCAGCTGGCGCGACAGCGTGCCGGTGCCGCTGCCGACCTCGGCGACGCGTGGTCCGGGACTCGCGGCGACGATCCGCTCGATCAACGACTCCGGGTAGGGCGGGCGGGTGCGGTCGTAACGGGCGGCCTCTGCGCCGAAAGAGGCGGCGAGCTTCGCGCGAAGCTCCTTGTGGGCGGTTTCGTCTGGTTCCTCGGCTAAAGTGGGCATACGCCCACCATAGTGGGCAAGTGCCCACTCAGCTAGGAGAAATCGAGCGTGCCCACCGGTGTGCACCTGCGTGACGTGCGAGAACAGCTGTTCAACGCGGCGGAACGCCTGCTGGTCGAGGACGGGCCGAGTGCGCTGACGAGCCGCGCGGTGACGACGGCGGCCGGTGTGGCCAAGGGTGTGCTGCACAAGCACTTCGACGACTTCGACGCGTTCCTGGCGGAGTTCGTGATGGACCGCGTCGACCAGATGGACGCGCGGGCGAAGGCGCTCCTCAACGCCGCGGGTACCGGCGATGTCGTCGACAACCTCGCCGAGGCGATCACCGCGGTCTTCCGGTCCGCGGCCGTCGCGATGGTCGCCCTCGTGACCTTCCGCGACGACCTGCGCAGGCGGCTGCGGGAGACCTGGCCCGCCGGCGTCCCCGTGCTGACCGAGGCCGCGATCATGATCAAGGTCTACCTGGAGCGCGAGAAAGAACTGGGCCGCCTCGGCGATCTGGACGCGGACGGAGTCGCGCCGATGCTCATCGGCACCGGGCATCTGCTCTTCGCCGACCGCGACGCTCCGCCACGCGAGGACGCGGTGCGCCGAATGGTCGCAAGTGTTGTAGCGCCGTGGTTACGCTCTCACAACTCTCGGTGACCAAATGACGCCGAGGTTGCCGCATCGTTACGACTTAATCGATTCAGTGTGGTTCCGGTCACGCATATGTCGGGCATACGTTGTGCGCCACAACATTCTCTGTGACACAGCGCAGTGAAAGGGATGGCGGATGCGCAGCAAGAGCCTCGCTTCCATCGCCGTTGCCACGGGCCTCGCCCTGGCTGTATCGGCGTGTGGCGCCAACACGTCCTCCGGTGGAGGAGACAACAAGACGAACTCTGGCAGCAGCGGGGGCACCAAGGTCGGCGTGATCCTTCCTGAGACCGCCACCTCCGCTCGCTGGGAGGGCTTCGACAAGCCTCTGCTCGAGGCCGCGTTGAAGAAGGAGGGGCTCGACCCCGACATCCAGAACGCGCAGGGCGACGTCCAGAAGTTCAGCACCCTGGCCGACGGCATGATCAACGCCGGCGTCAAGGTCCTGATCATCGCGACCCCCAACAGCGAGGTCGGCGCGTCCGTCGCCAAGAAGGCGCAGGCGCAGGGCATCCAGGTCATCGACTACGACCGCCTCAACACCGGTGGCACCTCGTCCTACTACGTGTCGTTCGACAACGTGAAGGTCGGCGAGCTGCAGGGCCAGGGTCTGGTCGAGGGTGTCGCGAAGCTCGTCCCCGGCAAGAAGCCCGCCGAGATCATCGAGGTCGAGGGCTCGCCGACGGACAACAACGCCACGCTCTTCGCCGAGGGACAGCACAAGATCCTCGACCCCAAGTACGCCTCTGGTGACCTCAAGAAGGTCCAGTCGCAGGCCATCGACGGCTGGGACAACCAGAAGGGCGGCCAGGTCTTCGAGCAGATGCTGACCGGCAACGGCAACAAGATCGACGGTGTCGTCGCCGCGAACGACGGCCTCGCCGGCGCTGTCATCACGGTGCTGAAGAAGGTCGGCCTGAACGGCAAGATCCCCGTCACCGGTCAGGACGCCACCCCGGACGGCCTGCAGGCCGTGCTCCGCGGCGACCAGTACATGACGGTCTTCAAGCCGATCAAGGACGAGGCCGAGGCCACCGCCAAGCTGGCCGCCGCCCTCGCCAAGAACGACAAGGCCGCCGCCGACGCGCTCGCGACCGGCAAGACCAAGGACAGCAAGGGCAACCGCGATGTCCCGTCCGTCCTGCTGACGGCTCAGCTGATCACCAAGGACAAGGTCAAGTCCGTTGTGGACGCCGGCTTCGTCAAGGCGTCGGAGATCTGCGTGGCCGACACGCAGGCCGCCTGCACCGAGCTCGGCATCAAGTAGTAACCGCTTCGTGTCAAGGCGGGGTGCGGCACCTGCGCACCCCGCTTCGGCGCGTAGTAACCACGGAGGAAACCCCAGTGAGCGAGCCGATTCTCGAGCTGCGCGGCATCAACAAGAGCTTCGGCCCCGTGCACGTCCTGCACGACATCGACCTCACCGTGAACCCCGGCGAGGTCACCGCGCTCGTCGGAGACAACGGCGCGGGCAAGTCGACGCTGGTCAAGTGCATCGCGGGCATCCACCCGACCGACTCGGGCGAGGTCCTGTTCGAGGGCCAGCCCACGCACATCAAGGGCCCGCGCGACGCCGCGGAGCTCGGGATCGAGGTCGTCTACCAGGACCTCGCGCTGGCCGACAACCTCGACATCGTCCAGAACATGTTCCTCGGCCGTGAGCGCACCAAGGGCGGCCTGCTCGACGAGACCGACATGGAGCAGGCGGCGCGCAAGACGCTCGCCTCGCTGTCGGTGCGCACGGTCAAGTCGGTGCGCACGCAGGTCTCGTCGCTGTCCGGTGGTCAGCGCCAGACCGTCGCCATCGCCAAGGCCGTGCTGTGGAACAGCAAGGTCGTGCTGCTCGACGAGCCCACCGCGGCACTCGGCGTCGCACAGACCCGGCAGGTGCTCGACCTGGTCCGCAGGCTCGCGGAGCAGGGCCTGGGGGTCGTCCTGATCAGCCACAACATGAACGACGTCTTCGAGGTCGCGGACAAGATCGCGTGCCTCTACCTCGGGCGCATGGCCGCGGTCGTGGGCTCCAAGGACGTCACGCACGGACAGGTGGTCGAGCTGATCACCGCCGGTCGTTCCGGTGACCTGGGCATCGCCCGCCCCGAGGCGGCGACGATCTGATGAGTTCCGAAGAGGCGAGCATGACCGACACCACCGAAACGCAGGAGCAGGAGACGCCCCAGCAGGGCGCCATCTCCGACTTCGGCATCGACACGACCTCCCAGTCCACGGGCGAGGCCGTGCGCGACTACTGGGCCAGGGTCCGCGGCGGCGAGCTCGGTTCGCTGCCCGCGTTGCTCGGCCTGATCGTGCTGCTCATCGTGTTCAGCACGCTGTCCGACACGTTCTTCACCCTCGGCAACCTCGCCAACCTGCTCCAGCAGGGCGCCAGCATCACCATCATCGCGATGGGCCTGGTGTTCGTGCTGCTGCTCGGCGAGATCGACCTGTCCGCCGGTACCGCGTCCGGTGTGACGGCGTCGGTGATGGCACTGCACCTGATCCACAACGGCAACCTGCTCGGCGGCATGGGCGACACGGTGTTCTACGTGTTCTGCGGCCTGCTGGTGCTCGCGATCGTGCTCTCGGCACTGATGAAGATCTGGGCGGGCACGGCGCTCTCGGCCGTCGCACTGATCATCGCCGCTGTCGGCATCCCGGCGAACGCGTGGCTGGAGATGCTGCTCGCGGTCTGCGTCGGCGCGGCAATCGGCTGCATCACGGGCTTCCTGGTCGCGCGGATCGGCATCCCGTCGTTCGTGGTGACCCTGGCGCTGTTCCTCGTGTGGACCGGTGTGGTGCTGCAGTTCATCGGTCAGGGCGGCACGCTGGGCCTGCGCGACGACACGATCTTCAACGTCGCCAACGGCAACCTGAACTTCACGGGCTCCTGGGCGCTGTTCATCATCGCTGTCGGCGGCTACGCGGCGGTCGTGCTCACCCGGCACTTCTCCCGGCTGCGCAAGGGACTCGTCGCCCAGCCGACGTCGCTGGTGCTCGGCAAGATCATCGCCCTCGCGATCCTGGCCGCGGTCATCACCTACGCGCTCTCGGTGAACCGCTCGCCGAGCGACCTCGTGGTGATCGAGGGCGTGCCGTACGTGGTGCCGCTGGTGCTCGTGCTGCTCGTGGTCGGCACGTTCGTGCTCGACCGCACCAGCTACGGCCGCCACATCTACGCCGTCGGTGGCAACAAGGAAGCCGCTCGCCGCGCCGGTATCAACGTCGAACGCGTCCGCATGAGCGTGTTCGTGATCGCGTCCTCCCTGGCCGCGATCGGCGCGATCGTCTACTCGTCGAAGGTCGGCTCGGTCGACCCGAACGCCGGTGGCGGCGACGTGCTGCTGATGTCGGTCGGTGCGGCCGTCATCGGTGGCACCTCGCTGTTCGGCGGCAAGGGCCGGCTGCGTGACGCCGTGATCGGTGGTGCGGTGCTCGCGATCATCCGGAACGGCATGGGCCTGCTGCACCAGCCTGCCTCGGTCGTGTTCATCGTGACCGGCCTGGTCCTGCTGCTCGCCGCGAGCGTCGACGCGTTGTCCCGCCGCCGGGCGGCCAACGCGGCTCGATGACGCGGTGACAGGACCTACGTCCGGCACCCGTCCCGACGAGATCCGCAGGCACAACAGGACGGCGCTACTGCGTCGCCTGCACGTCGACGGACCGTCCACCAGGGCGTCGCTCGCGGCTGAGCTCGGGCTCAACCGCAGCACGATCAAGGCCCTGGTGGACGGCCTCGGCGAGGCCGGTGTGGTGGCCGAGCGCGTGCCCGCTCAGCGCAGCGGCGCCGGCCGCCCCTCGCTGCTCGTCCTGCCCCAGCCGCACGCCGCGGTCGTCATCGCGATCGACGTGCGGGTGGAGCAGGTGGCGATGGGGTTCGTCGGCCTCGGCGGGGAGATCCTCGGGCGGGACAGCTGGAACCTGCACAACCGGACGCGTGATCCGGGAGAGGTCATCACGCACATCGTCGAGTCGGCGCGCCTGATGGCCGACGACCTCGACGTCACCGCGGTCGGCGTCGGTGTGTCGGTGCCGGGCGTCGTACGGCGCTCGGACGGCCAGGTGCACGAGGCGCCGAACCTGCACTGGTCGGGCGTCGCGCTCGGCAAGCGTCTGGAGGCGGTGCTGAAGCTGCCCGTCCAGGTGGGCAACGACGCGGAGCTCGGCGCGCTGGCGGAACACGTGCGCGGTGCGGCGCAGTCGTCCTCGGACATGGTCTACATCTCCGCGGACGTCGGTGTCGGCGGCGGCGTGATCCTGTCGGGGCAGCCGTTGCGCGGCGCTGGTGGTTACGTCGGCGAGCTGGGGCACATGGTCGTGCGTCCTGGTGGCCGTCGTTGCTACTGCGGCTGTGAGGGCTGCTGGGAGACCGAGGTCGGCGAACCGGCGCTGTGCCGGGCTCTGGGGCTGCCGGACGACGCTCCGCGCGGTGCCGTCGTCGCGGCGCTGCGGGCATTGGACGACCCGTCGTTGCTCGACGAGTTCGCGGACTGGCTGGCGCTGGGGCTCGCGAACATCGTCAACATCCTCGGCCCGGAGCTGGTGGTGCTCGGCGATCTCTACACCGCGCTGCCGACGTCGCTCGTGGACTCCGTCGGCACCGTCGTGCAGCAGCGGAGTCTGGTGTCGCGTGCCGTGGGCGGGACGCAGGTCGTGACGTCGCCGCTGGGCCGGGACGCGAAGCTGATCGGCGCGGCCGAGCTCGCGTTCGAACCGGTGCTGGACGCGCTCTAGAACGCCCTGAAAGACGCTCTGAAAGCGAAGGGGGCGGAGATCCTTTCGGATCTCCGCCCCGAGCGGCTAGGTGGGGTGGAAGTCAGCCCTGCTGAATCTCAGCAGCGAGTTCGCGCAATTTCTCACTGTGCGCCCGGGCGTGGTGCCCGCAGAACAGCAGCTCGCCCCCGGACGGGAGCAAAGCGCGAACCTGGGCAGCAGCCCCGCAGCGGTCGCAGCGGTCGGCAGCGGTCAACTCGGGGCGGGTGAGTGCTGCAGTCATGATGAATCTCCCTCCGTCCCGGCAACGGAACTGGAGTGTTCCGGTGCCCTCTTACCAAGCTGCGACCACAGCGCCCCTGGCAGGTGCGCGGTGCTCGCTGGCTCCACTCTGACAGACGTTCTGGCGTTAGTCAGTGTTCCCGTGTGCGTGGCGACTCGCGTCACTCCTCGATTTACCCGACTGCAGCAGGCCTACACATGTGTTTGCCACCGGTTCACCGTCTTGACAGGCACTCTGCGCAACGGAAAACCCGCTGGTGGAGCAGCACATTCGGGCCATTCGGTCGGTTGCGTGCGACCGGGAGTGTGATATCGGTTGCGCTTGTCCGCCCGCAGCGAACAGGTCACGAACGTCCCACGATTCGGACGCGGCACCGTGATCAAACTCCCGGTCGTACCACCGTTCGGACCAGTCGATCAGCTCGCGAGGGCAGCGCTGATCGCACGTGCGGCGTGCCCCACGGCTTCCCTCAGAGCCGTGGCACTGCGGCCGCTGTCGAGCACCGCGGAGACGGTGCCGATCACGCTGCTGGACGGCGTGCGCACCGGAGCGCTGACGAACTCCATGCCCGCCGGAACCGTGGCACCGGGACGCAGCCGCGCCACGTCCTCCGCGCGCACGATGCTCGCCGCGGCGACGAGCACCCGGTCGCGCCGGGGCACCGCGAGGATCGTCGACGTCCTGATCGTCGCGGACAACGCCCGCAGCGGTTGCCGGGCGACCCGCAGGATGCCGGGAGCAGGTTCCCACGCCTGCCCGAGCCGGAACATCTGCGCGCCGATTCGGTAGCGGCCGCGCACGTTCTCGACCGCGCCGAGCACCTCCATCTGGTCCAGCAGGCGGTGCACGGTCGTCTTCGGCATCTCGCAGCGGTCGGCGAGTTGTGTGAGCCCCAGCTCACCCTCGTCCATCAGCTTGTCCAGCAGCGAGAAAGCCCCTTCGAGTACTGACCTGCCCATGTTTTCAGCCCCCTCGTTCCGATCTCCGGAACTGTCCCTGTGCACCCCTCCGGCACAGCCACACACTGATGCTGTCGCGGATGCACAGGCGGCACATGAGTACATGGGTACTCATCTTTCGCATGCGTTCGATCACTGCTGGTCACGGCATGAGCATGAGTAGATCTGGGCCTGCCGGAACGCGGACCGGAAAAAGAAGATCCCCGCACCGAACCGGTGCGGGGATCTCTGCGTATGCCTCGGTAGGACCTAGTCGAGGTAGTCGCGCAGAACCTGCGAACGCGACGGGTGACGCAGCTTCGACATCGTCTTGGACTCGATCTGGCGGATGCGCTCACGCGTGACGCCGTAGACCTGGCCGATCTCGTCCAGCGTGCGCGGCTGGCCGTCGGTGAGGCCGAAGCGCAGGCGGACGACGCCCGCCTCGCGCTCGGACAGCGTCGCGAGCACGGACTGCAACTGGTCCTGCAGCAGCGTGAACGAGACGGCGTCGACCGCGACGACGGCCTCGGAGTCCTCGATGAAGTCGCCGAGCTGGCTGTCGCCCTCGTCGCCGATCGTCTGGTCCAGCGAGATGGGCTCACGCGCGTACTGCTGGATCTCCAGCACCTTCTCGGGCGTGATGTCCATTTCCTTGGCGAGCTCTTCCGGGGTGGGCTCGCGGCCCAGGTCCTGGAGCAGTTCGCGCTGGATGCGACCGAGCTTGTTGATGACCTCGACCATGTGCACCGGGATGCGGATGGTGCGGGCCTGGTCGGCCATCGCGCGGGTGATCGCCTGCCGGATCCACCAGGTGGCGTACGTGGAGAACTTGTAGCCCTTGGTGTAGTCGAACTTCTCGACCGCGCGGATCAGACCCAGGTTGCCCTCCTGGATCAGGTCCAGGAACGCCATGCCGCGGCCGGTGTAGCGCTTGGCCAGCGAGACGACGAGACGCAGGTTCGCCTCGAGCAGGTGGTTCTTGGCGCGCTCGCCGTCGCGGACGATCCAGCGGAGGTCGCGGCGCATCTGCGGAGTGAGCTTCTCCGCCTCCTCCTCGGAGCGGCGCACGCGCTCGGCGGCGTAGAGACCCGCCTCGATGCGCTTGGCGAGCTCGACCTCCTCCTCGGCGTTGAGGAGGGCGACCTTGCCGATCTGCTTGAGGTAGGCGCGAACGGAGTCGGCCGAGGCGGTGAGCTCCGCGTCCTTGCGCGCCTGGCGCAGGGCCTCGGACTCCTCCTCGTCCCAGACGAAGTCGCCCTTGTTCTCGGGGTCCTCCGCCTCCTCGGGCTCGTCGACGATCGGCTCGTCGACGATCTCGACGTCCTCGGCCAGGTCCTCGGCGCCCGGAGCGCCTTCCATGTCCTCGGGCTCTTCGCCGTCCTTCTTGGCGGTGCCCTTCGCGGCAGGATCGGCCTTGCCGGCCGTCTTGCGCGGCGCCTTGGCGGCGGCTGCGGGCTTCTTCGCTGCCGCAGCGGTCGTCTTGCGCTTCGGCTTCTCCTCGGCCTCGCCGGCCGCGGTCGCCTTGGTCGTCTTGGCGGCGCTCGCGGCGGAGCTGGAGCGTCGGGTTGCGGTTTCTGCGGCTGCCACGTACGCCCTTTCGCGACGATCGTTCAAGCGGACCGGAGGGCGCGAAACCTCGGTCGCCAGAGTTCAGGGGATCTCCCCGCCGATCTTGCTTGGCGGGTGTGCGTTCCATTGTAACGACGTCGGTGACGCGGTGTTGCGCCCCGAGGTCGTTCGGGGCGCTCCTACCTGCGTTATCCCAGCTAGATCTAGTCGGACACGTTTCGGTGTCGACTGGTCCTACGGGCGCACACCGTGTGCGGCGGCCCATGCGGCGCCGACAATGCCAGCGTCGTTCTTAAGTGCAGCAGCAACTACTTCGGTGCGCACTTTGAGCAACGGCAGCCACTTGTGCGCCTTCTTGCTCACACCGCCGCCCGCGATCACCAGGTCGGGCCAGATGAGGTCCTCCAGCACGTTGATGTACCGCGTGACCCTGGGCGTCCACTCCTCCCAGGACAGGCCCTTGTCCTCCTTCACGGAGGCGGCCGCGCGCGACTCGGCGTCGTGCCCGTCGACCTGCAGGTGCCCGAACTCGGTGTTCGGGACGAGCTTGCCGTCCAGGAACACCGCGCTGCCGATGCCCGTGCCGAACGTCAGCAGCACCACGGTCCCGTCCTTGCCGACGCCCGCGCCGAACGACATCTCCGCGATGCCGGCCGCGTCCGCGTCGTTCATCACGACGATGTCCTCCGGCTTGCGCTTGAGGCGCTCCGCGAAGAGCGTCTGCGCGTCGCAGTTGATCCAGCCCTTGTCGACGTTCGCCGCGCTCAGCGCCACACCGTGCTTGACCACGCAGGGGAGCGTGATGCCGACCGGTCCGTCCCACTGGAACTTCTCGACGATCTCGGCGACGACCTCGGCCACCGCCTCGGGCGTCGAGGGCTGGGGCGTGGGGATCCGCATGCGTTCGCCGTCCAGTGCTCCTGCTTCGAGGTCGACCAGGCCGCCCTTGACGCCGGAGCCGCCGATGTCCACACCGAACCCGCGGGTGATGCCCATCCCCGTGGTCCTTCCTACTCGATCCTGCTGGCTTCGATTCAGTAACCGTGGTGCGCAGACATTAGCCTGAGGTAGTCCGATAGTCCCGTGCTAGTGACGTAGGAGGGAACCGGTCGTGTTCGATCCCCGGCCACTCGTCGACATCGCGACGGCCATCGGACGGGAAGCAGGCGCTCTTGTTCAGCGCATGCGTGCTTCCGCCGTCGTCTCGTTCGACACCAAGAGCACCTCGACCGACGTCGTGACGGAGGCTGACCGTGCCTCAGAACAACTCGTCCGGACGCGTCTGTCCGAGTTGCGCCCCGGCGAGCCGGTGCTCGGTGAGGAGGAGGGCGGAACGGTGGTGGAGGGGCTGACCTGGGTCGTCGACCCCATCGACGGCACCGTCAACTACCTCTACGGAATCCCCTGGTACTCGGTGTCGATCGCGGCGCAGCTCGACGGTGAGTCCGTCGCTGGAGCGGTGGTGGAGCCCGCGACCGGCCGCCTCTGGACGGCTGCTCGCGGCTATGGCGCGTTCTTGGACGGTTCGCCGTTGCACGTGTCCGCCACGACGGATCTGTCGCTGTCCTTGCTGGGATACGGGTTCGCGTACCGGCCGGAGCGGCGGCAGCGTCAGGCCGACGCCTGGGCCGCGATGTCGACTCGGGTGCGTGATCTGCGTCGCGCCGGTGCGGCGTCGCTCGATCTGTGCTCGGTGGCCGCCGGGCGGCTCGACGCCTACGCCGAGCACGCGCTGGGCCGGTGGGACTGGGCGGCCGGCGGGTTGATCGCCGCCGAGGCCGGCGCTGTCGTGCGGTTGCCGGGGTCGTCTCCCGAGCTGGGGGAGGACGCGACGTTCGCGGCGGCTCCCGGCATCGCGGACGCCATGTACAGCGCGCTGGTCGAGTCCGGCTTCGGCAAGGTCTGAATCAACACCTGAATCAACACGTGAGGTTGACTGAATCAACATCGACGTTGATTCAGTCAATGTTGACGGGCGTTCGTCCAGTCAACGTGGACAGCAGGGTGACGACTTCACGCACGTCAGGCACGTGGATCAGCTCCGCGACCCTGCTGTGCCCGAACCCGTCGGGCAGGTACCGCCGGTCGAGCCGCAGGTACCCGGAGCCGTCCTCGTCCTCCGTGAACGCGAGGGTGTCGATCTCGTCGAGCCGCATCGACCGCGTTCGCCTGCCGGGCACGGACACGACGCGTTGGTCGGTGACGTAGTAGGTCGTGCGGCGCAACGTGAGAAGGCGCCAGATGAACGGTTCGGTGAAGTAGAGCGCCGTGGACACGACGAACATCCCCGCGGCGAACGTGAGCGACCAGCCGTCGACCACGCCGAACCCGAGGCGGAGCAGACCGGCGACCGCCGTCAGGAGCACGAACACGACCGCCTGGAACTTCAGGCTGAACCGCATCCACTTCGGGTCCTGTCGCAGGAACACCGAGCGGCGGACCGGCGAGCCCTGCCACAGGACGCGCTCGTCCGAAAGAAGATCTGCCCCCATGGGTGCAAGGTAGCGAGAACTGGGCGAACCGTCAGCAGGTCACGTCGCGCGCGCCGGACAGGTTGTCCGGGTTCAGCGTCGGCGGGGTGGCCGCGGCGACCTGGCCGCCCTGCTGATCGGGTTGCTGGTCCGCCCACTCCTTGAGCTGCTCGAGCACCTTGCGGGCGTCGCTGTTCGGCTTGACCTCGTCGAACTTCTTGCCCAGAGCGACGTCGACGGTCGCGTCCTGGCGGTCGTCGCGCACCAGTTCCAGGCACGGCTCGAGCAGTGACAGCGTGCGCGCGGCCGAGGAGCCGGGGGCGCCGAAGCGGATCTGGCCGCGGCAGCCCATGTCGCCCGCCGGGTAGATCGGGTCGTTGCCCGGCTCGGCCGCCTGCTTGAGGCCCAGTTCGGTGAGCTGGGTCGCGATGGTCTTCGCGTGGTTGCGCTGCGTCGAGGCGTTGACGACCTTGAAGTTGACCTCGCCGACCGGCAGCGGGCTGGTGCGGTCGAGCGCGTCGTGCTCCAGCACCGTGCCCAGCGGCGGGGGAGGAGCCGTCGGCGTGCCGTCCGGGGCGGCGGAGGTGGAGCTGGTCACGTGACCTGGCGCGTTGCACTTGATGGCCGCGTCCACGTCGCTCGCGTTGCCGAGCACCTTCACCCACACGAACACGGAGCTGACCAGCAGCAACGCGAACAGGACGAGCGCGGGCACGGGCCGACGCCGCTTGTAGGGCGTCAAGCTTCCCGATGCGGGTCCCACGTCCGAAGCCCTCCCCGTGTTCGTCCCCTGCTGATCAGCCTAGGCCCTGCCCGGCTGACGCGCGCCTCGGCGTACGTGACCCACCGCACCGGCCTGATAGCTCACAGTCAGGACGGTACCGGCCCGGCGTCAGGTTGCACGCCGAGGTTCAAGCGCTCCCGCACAGGGTATCGGTCCAGCGTACAAAGGTTGTGTCACCCGTCCGGTCGGTAAGGGGTAACCCGATGTCGAGTCACTCGGGCAATGAGCTACCCTCTGCGCGCTCCGCACACATGTGGATCAAGCCGACGGTCACGTCACGGGGGTTGGCTTGGCCCGCGGGTGTGAGAGACCTACGTCACCTTGACGTGGGGCACAAAAGAGGTCGCTGGAGCGTTAACCAGCGACACGAACAGTCTCCGTAGACCGCAGGGGTGAAAAGATGGCGACCGACTACGACGCGCCGCGTCGCAGCGAGGCGGACGAACTCGCTGAGGACTCCCTCGAGGAGTTGAAGGCCCGGCGGAACGAGACGCAGTCCGGCGTCGTGGACGTCGACGAGGACGCGAGCGCGGAGAACTTCGAGCTGCCCGGTGCCGATCTGTCCGGCGAGGAGCTCACGTTCAAGGTCCTGCCCAAGCAGGCCGACGAGTTCACGTGCTCGAAGTGCTTCCTGGTGCACCACCGCAGCAGGCTCGCCGAGGACAACAACGGCGTGTACATCTGCCGCGACTGCGCCTGAGAGAACAATCCGCCGAGAAACACTGGGCGCTCACCCGCACGGGTGGCGCCCAGTTGTGTTCTTCAGGACTTGATCGCGGCGACGAGGGCCTCCGGGCGCCGCGTGCTGATCATCCAGTACGGCGTCGGGTCCTCGGGGTCGTTCACCCGCACGCGCACGAGCGGCTTCACCCAGCCGCGGTGCACGACGTACGCGGCCGGGTCGAGGTGCGGGCCCATGGCCTTGCGCCGGTCCTCGGGCGCGATGATCTCCACGTCGCCGAGCAGGTCCAGCGGGATGCGGGCGTCGCCGGCCCTGAGCTCACCGCCGGACACCTCGACCTTCGCCGACCCCATCTTCCAGATCAGCACGGCGGTCAGCGGGAGCAGGATCAGGTACGGCAGCCAGGACCGGACACCGGGGAAGCCCATGTGCACCTCGGCGGCCAGCAGCCCGGCGGCCAGCAGCGGCAGAGGCCAGATCCACGGCGTCACGTACAGGCGCTCGCGGAAGGTCGTACTGGCGGTCACGGCAGTCTCACTCACGTCGTCAGGGTAATCTCGGCCGCCGTGTCCAGCGTCGAGGTGTTGCTGACCCGGCTCGATCCGGGGGTTCCCGTGCCCGCCTACGCCCGTCCCGGCGACGCGGGCGCCGATCTGGTCACCACGTCGGACGTGGTCATTCCACCAGGAGAGCGCGCCGTCGTCGGCACCGGTGTCGCGATCGCGCTCCCGACCGGGTACGCAGGGTTCGTGCACCCCCGTTCCGGACTGGCCGCGCGGGTCGGGCTGAGCGTGGTCAACACGCCCGGCACGATCGACTCCGGCTACCGCGGTGAGATCCGCGTCTGCCTCGTGAACCATGATCTGCGTGAGCCGATCGTGCTGTCGCGCGGTGACCGGATCGCCCAGCTCGTCGTGCAACGCGTCGAGCACGCGGTGTTCCGCGAGGTGACCGAGTTGCCGGAGACGGAACGCGGTGCGGGAGGCTACGGCTCGACCGGTGGGCACGTGGTGCTCGCCCGTATGAAGACAGAGGGGTAGGGGCATGTTCGGAAGGCGCCGCAAGCGCGGTCGTCACTCCGCGGGGTCGGTCGACACCGGTCCGGAGCACGACGAGGCGTTCGACGAGGACGTCGAGGGCCCGTGGGACTCGACCATGGCGCCCCATGACGACGTGCAGCGGCTCGACCTGGGATCGGTGCAGCTGCCGATGCCGGACGAGGCCCAGCTGCAGGTCGAGATGGACCAGGAGTCCGGTTCCGTGCGCGCGGTGCACGTCCTCACGTCCGTCGGCCAGCTGACGGTGAGCGCGTTCGCCGCGCCGAAGTCGGGCGGGCTGTGGAAAGAGGTCGGCGCCGAGCTGATCGAGGGCCTCAAGGAGGACGGCGCCCGGATCAACCGCGAGAACGGCGAGTGGGGCGAGGAGATCACCGCGCGCAACCAGGGCGTGCAGATCCTCTTCGTCGGCGTCGACGGGCCGCGCTGGATGCTGCGCGGTGTGGCGGCCGGTCCGGAGGAGCACTTCGAGCAGAACACCGCCGCGTTGCGGGAGATGCTGCGCGGCACCGTCGTCGTGCGCGGTGAGCAGCCGATGCCGCCGCGCACCCCGCTGCCGGTCGAGCTGCCGGAAGCGATCGCCCGGCACATCCAGCAACAGGGCTAGGTCCGGGCCTGCTGCCACGCCTGCACCGCACGCCCCAGCGCGTGCGGGTAGGCGGTCAGCGCGATGGTCGTGAGCACGGCGCCGGGAATGGCGTCCGCCCACTCCCGCGCGATCTCGATCGGGTGCACCGGGTCGTCGGTGCACCCGACGATTCCCGTTGGCACGCCGAGGGTTTTCAACTCCTCCAGCGTGGGTGCCTCCGACGTGGCGGCTTCTTCCAAGTGGGGCACCAGTTGGTCGCCGTACGCACGCCAGGCCCGGCTCAGCTCGTCGTGCAGCCAGCCCGTCGTGCCCTGAAGGGCCGTGTCGAGGCCTTCGTCCGTGACGATCCGCGCGCTGATCCTGGCGGCTTGAGCGGCCGGTGCGTCGCCGGGCTTTCCCGTCCAGGCGGGCAGAGCGAGGATCAGGCCTGCGCATTTCGCGGGATTGCGCACCGCCCACAACGCGGCGACGTGCGCGCCGAGTGAGATGCCGCCCACCACGATCGGGTGGCCCGCGGAGGCATTTTCGAGGGCCGTCAACCGTTCACTGAGTGTGCGAACACGTGGAGCGGTGAAAACAGCGCCGACCTGCGACAACGGCTCGGCGAACACGGAACGGACAAACACCTCGTCGGAGGCGGTTCCGGGCAGTAGGACGACAGTCTCGACAGGCACGCCCGAGATTGTCGGTCCTCGTGCGTACCCTCACTCACAGACGGTCCACACCACGGGGCCACTTGAGCAATGCAGGAGTCGGGGATGAGCGGCTATTGGCGCCGCTTGGTGAAGCGCTTGACCAGCGACGTCACCGAGCTCGACGCGGACGACCTCTCGCGAAAAGCCGAGGCCGTCGGCGCGGTGAAAGCCTGCGACTGCAAGTCCGGTGAGGAGGTCACCGTCCTCGGCAGGCTCCGCAGCGTGGAGCTCTGTCCCCGGGACGCGGCCGCCACGTTGGAAGCCGAGCTCTACGACGGCACCGAGGGCGTCACCCTCGTCTGGCTCGGCCGCCGTCGCATCGCGGGTATCGAGCCTGGTCGGACGATCAAGGCTCGTGGCCGCATCGCCGTGCGCGACGGGCGCAAGGTGCTCTACAACCCCTATTACGAGTTGCAGAACGCTTCATGACCTCAGCTGAGACCGAAGAAAAGCAGCCCACTCTCCTCGAGCAGATGGGCGGCGTGAGCGGAATGCTCCTGTCGTCGCTGCCCGTCGTCGTGTTCGTCATCGTCAACTTCGCCGCCAAGAACCTGATGGCCGCGATCATCAGCGCGCTCGCCGCCGCCGTCGTCATCGGCGTCGTGCTGGCCGTGCGCAAGGGCAACATCCAGCCCGCGATCTCCGCCGTGTTCGGCGTGGGCATCGCGGCGTTCATCGCCTACAAGACAGGCGAGGCCAAGGGTTTCTTCCTCTTCGGCATCTGGCAGAGCGTCGTCTACGGCGGCGCGTTCCTGCTGTCGATCATCGTGCGCTGGCCTCTCGCCGGGGTGATCTGGACGGTCCTCAACGGCCGCGACCGCTCCTGGCGCTCCGACAAGGCCACGGTGCGCGACTACGACATCGCCACCTTCGTCTGGGCGATGGTCTTCCTCGCCAGGTTCGTGGTGCAGCGCTGGCTCTACAACGAGGACCAGGTCGGCTGGCTGGCCGTGGCCAAGCTCGGCATGGGCTACCCGCTGATGGCCATCGCCCTGGTGGCGACGGTGTGGGCGGTCCGCCGGGCGGACAAGCGTCTCAAGGAGGCCGAGGAGGCCCACGCGGCCGAGGCCTCCGCCGAGGAGGTCCTGGCCCGCACGGCGGACGACCTGCTCACCCCGGACATGGACGAGCTGAAGCGCGTCGTCGACGCCGAGGCGCGTGACAAGTCCAGAGACTGATCCCGTACAGTTCCCGTTCTCGCGGCCGGCGCCACCCCCAGGGCGTCGGCCGCGTCCTGTTTCCCGGGGCGCGCAGGCGTTGCGAACGCTCAGCCGAGCGGCCCCAGCACCGTGCGCAGCTCGTCCCGTCCGGTCACGCCGAGCACGCCGTAGATCGCGTGCAGGTGGTTGTCGACGGTCCGCTTCGAGGTGTGGAGCTCCTCGGCGATCTGCTGGTTCGTGAGACCGGACGTCGCCAGCCTGGCGACCTCGACCTGGCGCCGGGTCAGGTGCGTCAGGCCGTCCGCACGCAGCGCCGGGGTGCGCACGCCGTCGAAGGCGCGCATCAGCAACGCCTGGCGCGCGGAGGCCTGGGAGGCGGCGCGGACGTTTCCCTGGGTGCGGTGCAGGCGGGCGGCGGACGCGAGCGCCTCCGCGGCGTGGAGAGTGGCGCCGATCCGCAGGAAATCGGCCGCCACGGCCTCCAGGACCGTCGGTGCGGCGTGCGCGAGGGCGGTCGCGTGTGCCGCGTAGGCCAGGGGCAGCGGGCTGTCCATCGTGGATGTGAGGGCCGCCAGGCGCAGTGAGGTGTCGACGCCGTAGCGGGCCGCGTCGTGCAGGGCCAGGGCCTCGCTGCTGTGCAGGCTGAGCTCGGCGGACTCGTCGGCGGCTGCCATCGCCGCGTCGGCGGCGCCGCGGACGTCACCGGCGCCGGCGAGCACCCAGGAACGGGCCAGCGCCACCGACGTCC
>NZ_JYJG01000357.1 GCF_000955955.1 Lentzea aerocolonigenes | reverse complement strand
CTGTCTCTTATACACATCTGATGTGTATAAGAGACAGGCCTTCTCCGCGCGGGCCAGGGCTTCCCGGGCGAGGTCGTCGTAGCCGCCGAGCGCCGCGGAGGTGGCCAGACTCGAGAGCGCGATCGTGTCGAACGTCAGCGGCTTCTCGCCCGTCTTCGCACTGGCTTCGCGGGCCATTCGCAGGGCCTGGCCGCCGTGGCCGCGCATGCGCGCACAGAACGAAAGCACGCTGTAGACCGAGGTCGGGCCGACGAACGCCAGCTCGTCGAACGACAGGTCCAGTGATGCCAACGCGAGATTCTCCGCTTCGGCGAGGTGGCCGCCGTACGCCAGAGCGAAGCAGCGCACCTGCAGCGCACCTTGATCCGGGGGAGGCGGCGCGTCACCGCTCAACGCCTTCAGCTCGGTGTCGTAGCGGTCGATCTCCTCGCCCACTTCGCGATACCGGCCCGCCTGCACGAGGCACAACGCCCTGACCAGTCGCATGTGGACGGACATGTGCGGGGCGGCGACGTGGTACGTCCTCTCCAGCACCTCGGTCACGTCGTGGTGGTAGGTCTCCTGCAGGGTCCGGGTGATCTTCACCAGGTCCCGCAGCTCGTCCGGCAGCTCCGGCACGTCGACGCGGTCGAGCACGGCGTAGGCGGCGTCGGCGTCGCCCAGCGCGAAGAAGAGGTTCTGGGACCTGGTGGCGCCGAGGCGGCCCAGGTCCTCTGCCGACAACGGGCCCGCCATGACGTCGGCCAGCGTGGCCTCGGCCTGTTCGGGCGCGCGTCCGTGCATCAGCACCTGGCCGAACACGTAGGCGACCCGGTCGAGCCCGCCCGCGTCGACCGCGGCACGGCACAGGCGTTCGGCGAGGGTCACGTCCCGCGCGGCCCACGCCTGCTCGGCCGCCGCGGTCAGCAGATCGAGTGAAATCGGCGAGCCACCGTCCAGCCGCCACGTCGCGATGCGCATCAGGTCTTCACGACGACGCGCGCCCGTGGCCTCCAGACCGGCGGCCAACGCGCGTTGGTGCGATTGCGCGCGCACGGGAGGACATGTGGTCCGCAACAGGCTGCCGTACAACGGATGCCCGAGCCGTACGACGGTCCGCCGTCCCGACGACTCGACCCGGATCAGCGCACGGGTTTCGAGGTCGTCGAGCGCTTCCTCCTGCACCAGCGACGCCAGCAGGTCCAGCTCGACCGGCTCCGAGTACGCCAGCAGCTCCAGGGCCAGCCGGTGCGACGGTTCCAGCCGTCCGAGGTTCTCCTGCACGAGCTCGCCGAGCCGCCCGCCCAGCTCGATCGCGCCGTGCCACGACCAGATGCCCTCGACCGCCCGCAACGACCCGACCGCGCGCCCCGACACCACGAGTTCCCTGAGGTACAACGGGTTTCCGGCGCTGCCCGACCACAGCAACGCGGCCGACCGCGAGTCCACCGGTCCACCCAGCGCGCGTTCCAGCAGCTCGTCGGACTCGGCCCGGGACAGATCCCCGAGCGGATACCGCTGCAGCAACCCCTCCTGCCACAGCTCGGCGCGCTCACCCGGCCGCGATGTGACCAGCACACGCGCGTGCCCGTGCCGGATCACGTGGTGCAACATGCCGATGGACGCGTCATCGAGCAGATGCGCGTCGTCCACCACGATCGCCAACGGCTGCGGCTCGGCCACAAGAAGCTCCACGGCACGACCGAGCGGATTCGCCGTGCGCATGTCCGCGGGCAGCATCGCGGCGAGAGCGCCGAACGGGATCGATGACGTCGCCACCGTGGCGTAGCAGCGCCGCACGGTGAACCCGGTCTGCTCCAGCCGGGCCACGACCTCGTCCGCGAGCCGGGTCTTGCCCACTCCGGCGGGCCCGACGAGCGCGGCGCCCTTCCCGTTCGGATCGGTGAGCGCGGGCATCACGTCCCGAAGCTCCCGCACCCTGCCCACGAACGGCCACACAGCTCGCAGTGTGCCGAAGTTTCCCTCAAGTGCACATGGAGTTTTGGTCGAGTCCGAAAAGGATGGGCACGAAAGTGTCGGCATCACCCGTGCCCGAAGAGTGCGCGCAGCCCACCGCGTCCCGTCACGCCTACTGCGGCGTACGTCGTGTGCAGGTGGTTGTCCACGGTCCGTTTGGCGATGGCGAGCCGTTCGGCGATCTCCACGTTCGTCAGCCCTGCCACGGCCAGACGTGCGATCTCCAGTTGACGGGGTGTCAACGCGGAGAGGGTGCTCGTCACGACCAAGCCGGGGGTGGTGGCGCCGTCGAACGACTCCGCGAGCGCCGAGGCCTGCCGCTCCAGCCGTTCCGCCTCACGGGGCCGGTCGTGCAGCCGGGAGAGCCTGCTGGCCTCCGCGAGCGCCTCGGCCGCGTACAAAGTGGCGCCACACGCCGCGAACGCCGCCGCCACCTCCTCCAGCCCCGCCGGGTCACGCAACGCGCGCGCCTGGGCGTGGGAGGCGTACGCGGTCGTCAGCGGGTCCTTGCGGGTTTTCGCCAGCTCCAGCAGCCGTGGCGAGGTGTCCGCGCCGAACCGTGCCGCGTCGTGCAGCGACACGATCTCCTCGGAATGAGCGCCGTGCGCGCGTGCGGCGGCAGCGTTGTCCAGAGCGGCCTGCATCGCCTCGTTGACGTGTCCCGCGCCCGCGAGCACCCACGAGCGCGCCGCCCCCACCGCGAACCGTGCGATCCGCCAGGCCGGCCGGAGTCCTTGCTCGGCGCGCGCCAACGCCCGTTCCGCACGGTCGGACTGCCCCTGCAACGCGGCCCCGGCGGCGAACTCGGCGAGCAGCAGCACGTCCCACATCATCGGCAGGACTCCGGAGTCCGGGATGCCCTCCGCGGTGATCCGCACGGCCGCGGCGGCCTGACCCCGCAGCCGCGCGCTCTGGCTGAGCAGCACCCGCGGCGGTACCTGGGTGACCGACCAGCGGTCCTCCTCGATCACCTCGGCCAGTGCCTGCGCGGCTCGCGCCTCGGCGCCGACCAGGTCACCGATCCGCAGGATGCTCTCGTTGCGCACCCCGTTCGCGGCGTTCACCAGCGACGGGAACCGCCGGGCTGTCGCCGTGACCGCCTCGTGGTTGGCTTCGATCCGCTCGATCGCCTCGGTGTAGCGGCCGGCGAACTGGTCCGCGAACGCGAGCACCTGCCGTCCCGCCGTCGCCGCCCAGCCGCCCTCGGCGATCAGCAGCTCACCGCCGAGCCGCGCGATCCGCAGCGGCGCGGCCTCCAGCGCGAACGTCAGCGCGAAGAACAGCACGGCGTGTTCCAGCTCGGGCGGCAGCTCCTGTTCGGTGACCTCGTCCAGCACCGCGACGGCCGCGTCCTCGTCGCCGAGGCCGAAGAACAGGTTGAACGCGCGCGTACAGCCCACTTGGATCACGGTGAGCATGTCGCCGCCCGCCGCCATCGTCTCGGCGAGCACCTCTTCGGCCTGTGCGCACTGACGTTGGTACATCAGCACGAGACCGAGCACGAGCCCCACGCGCGATGTCGCTCCACGCGCCACGGCGGCGCGCGAGAGTCGTTCGGCGAGTTCCCAGTCCTGGGCGGACAAGGCCTGCTCAGCGGCTCGAGCGAGCACGTCCGGGGACTCCGCCGTGCCGCTGTCCAGTCGCCACGTGGCCACGCGCACCGCGTCGCCGGGCAGGGCGGCGCCTTCCGCTTCGAGCCGGTCGGCCAGGGCTCTTCGGTGCGCTCTGGCTCTCAACGTCGGGCACGTCGCCCGCAGGCGCGCGCTGTAGAGCGGATGTGCGACGCGCGCGCGTCCGTCGTCGCCGACACGCACGAACCCCATGTCCACCAGGTCCTGCGGGATCGGCATCAGCTCGGGCTCGAGCGGCTCCCCGTACGCGAGCAGCTCCAGCGCCCGGCGTTGCGGCTCGGCGAGACGGCCCAGCGTCAGGTCGACGAGCTCGGCGAGCCGCCCGGACAGCTCCAGCGGCCCGTTCCAGTTCCAGCCGCCCTGGGTCTCGGTGAGCGCGCCCGAGTGCAGTCCGGTCGCGACGAGTTCCTTGAGGTACAACGGGTTGCCCTGGCTGTTCGACCACACCAGGTGCCGCGTCGAGGCGTCCGCCGGCCCACCGAGCGCGGACGTGAGCAACGCGTCCGCCCGCTCCTGGTCGAGCGCGTCGACTTCGACGACGGTCAGCCCCTCGATGCCGGGCCACCCCAGCCGTGCGGTGCAGATGACCCGCGTCAGCTTGTGGCGCACCACGTGCTGCAACACCAACAACGACGTGTCGTCGAGCAGATGGGCGTCATCGATCGACAACACCCGCCGTCCGCCGCGTGCGAGTTGCTCGGCGGCGGCACGCACCGACGACGCCGGCAGAAAACCAGGACCGGGCGCCCCGGCGGGAAGGTCGGTGGGCACGTGCGACGCGATCGCGCCGAGCGGGATCCGTGACGTGGCGATTGTTGCGTAACACCGCACCACGGGGTGCGGAACGGCGGCGAGCACCTCCGCGGCCAGGCGCGTCTTGCCGACTCCTGGAGGACCGGACAGCAGCACCGCGCCGTCCACGGCCAGCGCCCGCAGCGCTGCCCGCAGCTCACTCTCGCGCCCGACCAGGGGCAGCTGATCGCTCACAGCTGGTAAGTGCTCGCTTCCGTTGTGCAGATACTCAAGTTGAGCACGCCCATGCTCATGACGACGACTTCCGGCCCTCCCAGGATGTCGTGCGTGCCGGAATCCGGCACGAAGAGGGGAGTCGATGAAGCGGAAAGCAGCGATCGTCGCGGTGCTCGCCCGCTGGTGGACGAACTGAGACCGGCTGTATCAGGCGGCGCGCGGCGAGCATCAGGACCCCATGAAACCTTTCGTGCGCAAGATCGCGCTCCTGGCCTCGCTCGCGCTCGTCTCCGGCGGTCTGCTCGTGAGCACGTCCGCCTCGGCGGGCGCGCAGACGGGCAACTACGTCCAGTCGAAGTACAACGGTCGCTGCATGACCGCCGCCACCGGCCAGAACGGCGCCGGCATCATCATGGTCGACTGCCAGAACGCCCCGACCCAGCGCTGGTACTGGGACGGGCTGCGGCTGCGCAACTCCGACGGCGGCAGATGCCTCACCGCCGCCTGGGGCAACGGTGACAACGGTGCCCAGCTGCAGCTGTTCGACTGCGACCCGAACCGGCCGGGCCACCAGACCTTCTACCGCCCGGCCTCGCACGACTACGAGATCGGCCGGATCCGGATCTGGATGGCGCCGGCGTACCGGTGCGTGGACATCTCCTCCGCCAATTGGTGGAACGGCGCGGCGGTGCAGCTGTACGACTGCCACGACGGCTGGAACCAGAAGTGGTGGGCCTAGTTCGTCAGTTGTGTCGGGAGGCCGTTGGCGGAGTTCTCGTCGACGGCCTTCGGCGCGCTCTTCATGGCGTCCATCAACTGACGGGCGAGCCCGAGTCCCGTGCCGCCCATGGACAACGCCTTGGTCAGCAGGTCGGACACCCCGTCGGCGCCGTTGAACACGACCATGTGGTCGACGTTGCCGAACGCCTTCGACGCCGCCTCCACGATCTCCGGCCACTTCTCCGCGAGCTGCTGGGCGACGACCGCGTCGGGGTTCTCGGCCAAAGCAGACGACCGCGCGCTGATCGCCTCCGCCTCGGCCAGACCCTGCGCCCGCAGTGCCTCGGCCTCGGCGAGACCCTGTGCCTTGGTGGCGTCCGCGATGGCCAGACCACGTGCCTTCGCCGCGACCGCCTCGGCCTCACCGGTGGCCTTCGTGGCCTCCGCCTCGGCCGTCGCCGCGGCCTTCACCCGTGTCGCGTCCGCCGCGGCCCGCAGTTCGATCTCACGGGCCTGCGCCTCGGCACGGGCGATCTGCGCGTCACGTTCGGCGTCGGCCAAGGTCCGCGTCTCGTACGCGCGGGCGTCGGCGGGCTTGCGGACCTGTGCCTGCAGCTTCTGCTCGGCGAGATCTGCCTCGAGCTCGACGGCCCGCGTCTCCTGCACGACGACCTGCTGCCGCGAGGTCGCCATGGCCAGCGGACCCGCCTGCTGCGACTCGGCCTTCGCCTGGTCGATCTCCGCCTGGTACGAGGCGGACTTGATCTGCGCGTCCCGCCACGCGGCGGCCTTCTTGGCGTTCGCGACCTGCTCGGCCTCGGTGGCCTCCTGGTCGCGCTGCGCCTCGGCGATGCGCGCGGACGCGGCGATGGCGGCGGCGTGCGGCTTGCCGAGGTTCGTGATGTAGCCGGTGGTGTCGTCGATCTCCTGGATCTGCAGGGAGTCGATGATCAACCCGAGCTTGCTCATCTCGTCCGCGGACGACTGCCGCACCTGCGCGGTGAGCGACTCGCGGTTGTGCAGCATGTCCTCGATCGTCAGGCTGCCGACGATCGAGCGCAGGTGCCCGGCGAACAGCGAGTGCGTCTTGTCGTCCATGCGGTCCTGCTGGTCGAGGAACCGCCGCGCGGAGTTCGCGATCGAGGCGTAGTCGTCGCCGACCTTGTAGATCACCACGCCGCGCACGTGCACCGGGATGCCCTGGCTGGTGACACAGGAGACCTGCAGATCGGCCACGCGCGTGTCGAGCGAGAGCCGGCGAGCGGTCTGGAAGCCGGGCAGCACCAGCACGCCCTTGCCCGTGACGATCTTGAACGTCAGGCTGTCGGCGGTCTCCCCCAGTCCTGATGTGCGCAGTCCTCGCGCGCCGAGGCCCGAGATGATCAACGCCTCGTTGGGTTCCGCGACCCGCCACAAGGCGCGCAGGAGCAAGAACATGATCAGCACCGCGAAAATCGCGCCGCCGATGCCGAATAAGAGAGTTTCGTCCATTTCTCGGTCCCCCTTCACCACGGGAGCCCCCGGTCCGGACGTCTCCCACGACAAATTCTGTCGCCGACCAGACTTCCCGGCACACCAAGGAGAACTCTACAGCGGACGCCACCTCTGGACATAGACCGTCCGGGGCTCTTCGAAGTCCACGACGAGGATTTGCTGACCGATTTCAATCATGCTTGATTCGTCCGCGGGGTAGGCGTAAAAGGCCTCCGCGCCACCCCGCACCGAAATCATCACCTCGCCCACGAGACCGGGCCCGACCCTGCCGGTCACCCGGCCTCGTTTGCCGATCATCAGTAGCCGAGCGCGGTCTTGATGTCCTGCTCGACGGCCGCGGTCGTCACGAACAGCAGCTCGTCGCCGCCTTCGAGGGTGTCGTCCGGCTGCGGCACGATGACCCGCCCGCCGCGCAGGATCGTCACGAGAGCGGCGTCGCGCGGCAGCGTCAGCTCGGAGACCGCGCGCCCGGCGAACGGAGTCGACTCGTCGAGCGTGATCTCCACGAGGTTCGCCTGCCCCTGCCTCAACGTCAGCAGCCGCACCACGTCACCGATCGTCACGGACTCCTCGACCATCGCGGCCAGCAGCCGTGGCGTCGACACGGCCACGTCGACACCCCACGACTCGGTGAACAGCCATTCGTTCGTCGGGTCGTTCACGCGCGCGACGACACGACGGACCGCGAACTCCGTCTTGGCGAGCAGCGACACCACGAGGTTGACCTTGTCGTCACCGGTCGCGGCGATCACCACGTCGCACAGCTGCATGCCCGCATCCTCCAAAGAGGACAGCTCGCACGCGTCGGCCTGCACCCACTCGGCCTGCTCGACGGAGTTCGGGTCGAAGTGCGCCCGGTCCCGCTCGATCAGCATGACCTGGTGCCCGTCTTGCACGAGCTCCTGCGCGATGGACCGCCCCACCGCGCCCGCACCAGCGATCGCGACCCGCATCAGCTCTCCTCCGGTGCCTGCTGCGCCGCCGACGCGACGTCGGTGATCGTGCCGGACAGCGCCGCCACGTAGATGGTGTCGTCGGCCTGCACGACGGTCTTCGCGTCCGGCAGCACACCCGTGCCGAACCGCATCAGGAACGCGACACGCGCGCCGATGGCCCCTTCGAGCTCGAACACGGGCCGCCCGACCCACTCCTCGGAGACCTCGACCGGCAGCACCGCCACCGTGCCGGACGGGTCGCGCCACGCCGTCGCCGCGCCCTCCGGCAGCAGCATCCGCAGGAACCGGTCTGTCGACCACGGCACCGTGGCCACCGTCGGGATGCCCAACCGCTCGTAGACGGCCGCGCGCTTGTGGTCGTAGATGCGCGCGACGACGTGCTCGACGCCGAACGTCTCCCGCGCCACCCGCGCCGAGATGATGTTGGAGTTGTCGCCGCTCGAGACAGCCGCGAACGCGCCCGCGCGCTCAACCCCCGCCTCGATCAGGACATTGCGGTCGAAACCGTTGCCGACGACCTGCTGGCCGTGGAAGTCGCTGCCCAGCCTGCGGAACGACTGGGAATCCTTGTCGATCACGGCGACCTGGTGGTCGAGCCGCTCCAAGGCCCTGGCCAGGGAGGCTCCCACCCGGCCACACCCCATGATCACCACGTGCACGACATGCCTCCTCAGGCGAACTCTGCGCAGAACCTACCGAGCATTAGCCCGTCCCGGTGAGCGGACCCCTTACGCTCTGGCCGTGTCCAAGCTCGCCACCGCTGCCAAACGCCTCCTGGTCGGACGGCCGTTCCGCAGTGATCGTCTCGCTCACACGCTGCTGCCCAAACGCATCGCGCTCCCCGTGTTCGCGTCCGACGCCATGTCGTCCGTCGCGTACGCGCCGGAGGAGATCTTCCTGATGCTGTCGGTGGCGGGGCTGAGCGCCTACGCGATGGCTCCCTGGGTGGGTGTCGCGGTGGTCGTGGTGATGCTCACCGTGGTCGCCAGCTACCGGCAGAACGTGCACGCCTACCCGTCGGGCGGCGGCGACTACGAGGTCGCCACGGTCAACCTGGGCCGCAGAGCAGGGCTCACGGTGGCGAGCGCCCTGCTCGTGGACTACATCCTCACGGTCGCGGTGTCGATCTCGGCGGCGATGGCGAACATCGGGTCGGCCATCCCGTTCGTCGCGACGCACAAGGCGTTGTTCGCCGTGGCGGCCATCGTCATCCTCACGGCGATCAACCTGCGCGGCATCCGCGAGTCCGGCACGGCGTTCGCCATCCCGACCTACGCGTTCATGATCGGCATCATGGTCCTGATCGCGTGGGGCCTGTTCCGCGGCTTCGTGCTCGGTGACGAGATGCGCGCGGAGAGCGCCGGGTTCGAGATCCACGCCGAGAGCGACCACCTGATGGGCCTCGCGTTCGTGTTCCTGGTGCTGCGGGCGTTCTCGTCCGGTTGTGCCGCTTTGACCGGTGTCGAGGCGATCAGCAACGGCGTCCCGGCGTTCCGCAAGCCCAAGTCCCGCAACGCCGCGACGACGTTGCTGATGATGGGCACGATCTCGGTGACGATGCTGATGGGCCTGATCGTGCTCGCCCAGCTGACCGACGTGCGGATGGCCGAGTTCCCGGCGGACCAGATCGCGAACGCGCCGAAGGACTACGAGCAGAAGACGATGGTGGCGCAGGTCGCGCACGCCGTGTTCGACAACTTCCCGCCCGGCTTCTTCTTCATCGCGGGCGTCACCGCGCTGATCCTGGTGCTCGCCGCGAACACCGCGTTCAACGGCTTCCCGGTGCTCGGCTCGATCCTCGCCCAGGACCGTTATCTGCCGCGTCAGTTGCACACCCGCGGCGACCGGCTGGCGTTCTCCAACGGCATTCTGTTCCTGGCCGGGTTCGCGGTGGTGCTGGTGATCGCGTTCGACGCCGAGGTGACGCGGCTGATCCAGCTGTACATCGTGGGCGTGTTCGTGTCGTTCACGCTGAGCCAGCTCGGCATGATCAGGCACTGGAAGCGGCTGCTGAAGACCGAGACCGACGTCCAGGCGCGCAGCCGGATGCGGCGCTCGCAGGCCATCAACACGTTCGGTCTGGTGATGACCGCGACCGTGCTGATCGTCGTGCTGATCACGAAGTTCACCAAGGGCGCGTGGATCGCCATCGCCGCGATGGCCGCCATCTACGCGTTGATGACGGCGATCCGCAAGCACTACGACACCGTCGCCGAGGAACTCCGTCAGCAGGAGCGCGTGCGCACGATGCCGGCGCGCAACCACGCGATGGTGCTGGTGTCCAAACTGCACATGCCGACGCTGCGGGCGTTGTCCTACGCGAAGGCGACGCGGCCGGACGTGCTGGAGGCCGTCACGGTCAACGTCGACGACGGCGACACGCGCAAGCTCGTCGCGGACTGGGAGCGGGAGAACTTCAAGATCCCGCTGAAGGTGATCGAGTCGCCGTACCGCGAGATCACCAAGCCCGTGCTGGACTACGTCAAGCGCGTCAAGTCGGACAACCCGCGCGACGTTGTTACGGTGTTCATCCCCGAGTACGTCGTCGGTCACTGGTGGGAGCAGCTGCTGCACAACCAGAGTGCGTTGCGGCTCAAGGGAAGACTGCTGTTCCAGCCCGGTGTGATGGTGACCAGCGTGCCGTGGCAGCTGGAGTCGTCGGTGAAGGTCCGCGACAAGGACGTCATCGCGCCGGGTGCTGTCCGAAGGGGACTTGACGACCGATGAGCTGGGTTGGTTCGAAGTTTGAGGTAGAGGTCGGTCCCGTCGCGCACGGCGGCCACTTCGTTGCACGGCACGAGGGACGCGTTCTGTTCGTGCGCCACGCGTTGCCCGGTGAGCGTGTCATCGCCTCGGTTTATGAGGACAACGGCGGGTCGTTCTGCCGTGCGGACGCCGTGGAGATCCTCACGGCGTCACCGGATCGGGTAGAACCGCCGTGTCCGTTCAGCGGGCCGGGGATGTGCGGTGGCTGCGACTTCCAGCACGTGTCGTGGGACGCGCAACGGGAGCTGAAGGCCCAGGTCGTCCGCGAGCAGCTGAGCCGCCTCGCCAAGATCGAACGCGATGTCGTCGTGGAGGCGCTGCCGGGAGGCCCGCTGGAATGGCGGACCCGGATCCGGATGGCCGTCGACAGGGACGGACGGCCCGGTTTCCGCGGCACTCGTTCCCACGATGTGATCCCGATCGACCACTGTGTGATCGCCCGGCCGGGCATGGTCGAGGCGGTGGCTGACCGAAAGTGGCGGGCACAGGAGCTCACCATCGTCCAGGACGGTGACGGCAACCGTCATGTGGGTGAGGTGCGTGGCCGACACACCGCACGACGCGCCGGAACCGGTACGGCCGTGGAGACCGCCGCCCAACGAAAGTGGCGAGTTTCCGCGGACGGTTTCTGGCAGGTCCACCCGGCCGCCGCGGACACGTTCGCGTCCGTCGTGGGGGAGTGGGCCGCTGCTGAGCCGGGGCAACGCGCGTGGGACCTCTACGGCGGCGCGGGACTCTTCGCGTCGGTGCTCGGACGACAGGTCGGCGAGACCGGGTCCGTGCTGGTCGTGGAGTCGTTCCCGGGTGCGGTGGAGGACGGCAGGCGGAACCTCCGCCGCATGTCGCAGGTGGAGTGGGTGGCGGACAAGGTGGAGCGCGCCGTCACGCGCAGACTGCCCGTTGAGGACCCTCATGTCGTGGTGCTCGACCCGCCTCGGAAGGGCGCGGGGAAGGTCGTTGTGGCTGAAGTCGCACGACGGCGTCCCGAGCGGGTGGTCTACGTGGCCTGCGACCCTGCCGCACTCGCCCGCGACCTGGCTGAATTCACAGTTCAGGGGTACCGGCTCGAAGAACTGCGGGCGTTCGACGCGTTCCCGATGACTCACCACATGGAGTGCATCGCGCTGCTCGTACCTGAGACGAGGTGACAAAGCGTCTCAGTCGAGCCTCCGTAGACTGAGCCGAAGTCTTCAGGAGTGAGGTGGGCGTGGTGACCCTGCTGGAGTCCGTGCACGGACCGGCTGATCTGAAACGGATGGACGAGGCGCAGCTGAAGCAGCTGTGCGGCGAGATCCGTCGTTTCCTGGTCGACAAGGTGTCCAAGACGGGCGGCCACCTGGGACCCAACCTGGGAGTCGTCGAACTGACCGTGGCGCTGCACCGGGTCTTCGACTCGCCGCGGGACCCGATCGTCTTCGACACCGGGCACCAGTCGTACGTGCACAAGATCGTCACGGGCCGCCGCGACGGCTTCGACCGGCTGCGCCAGCAGGGCGGCCTGTCGGGCTACCCGTCGCGGTCGGAGTCCGAGCACGACGTGCAGGAGAGCTCGCACGCCTCGACGGCGCTGTCGTACGCCGACGGCCTGGCGAAGGCGAAGCAGATCAACGGCACGCCCGGCCACGTGATCGCGGTGGTGGGCGACGGCGCGCTGACCGGCGGCATGTGCTGGGAGGCGTTGAACAACATCGCGGCGGACAAGACCCGTCCGGTCGTGATCGTGGTCAACGACAACGGCCGCTCGTACTCGCCGACGATCGGTGGTCTGGCCGATCACCTGTCCTCGCTGCGTCTGCGTCCCGGCTACGAGCGCGTGCTGGAGAAGGGCAAGAGCGCACTGCAGCACACGCCGTTCTTCGGCAAGCCGTTGTACGCCGCGCTGCACGCCGCCAAGCGCGGCATCAAGGACGCGCTGGCGCCGCAGGCGATGTTCGAGGACCTGGGCCTCAAGTACATCGGCCCGGTCGACGGCCACGACCAGGCGACGCTGGAGTCCGCTCTGCAGCGCGCGAAGTCGTTCGGCGGCCCGGTGATCGTGCACGCGGTCACGCGCAAGGGCATGGGGTTCGCGCCGGCCGAGAACCACGAGGCCGACCAGATGCACGCCACCGGTGTCATCGACCCGATCACCGGCGAGGACGTGAAGCCCGCCGGCCGGACCTGGACGCACGTGTTCTCCGACTCCCTGGTGGAGATCGGCCGCGAGCGCTCCGACCTCGTGGCGATCACCGCCGCGATGCAGGGACCCACCGGCCTGGACGCGTTCGCGAAGGCGTTCCCGGACCGCTTCTACGACGTCGGCATCGCCGAGCAGCACGCGTTCACCTCCGCCGCCGGTCTCGCCATCGGCGGCCTGCACCCGGTCGTCGCCGTCTACGCGACGTTCCTGAACCGTGCGTTCGACCAGCTGCTGATGGACGTCGCACTGCACAAGCAGGGCGTCACGGTCGTGCTGGACCGCTCGGGCGTCACCGGCCCGGACGGCGCGTCGCACCACGGCATGTGGGACATGTCGATCTGCGGTGTCGTCCCCGGCATCCACGTCGCCGCGCCGCGTGACGCTTCGACTCTGGCCGAGGAGCTGCGCGAGGCCGTGGCGATCTCGGACGCGCCTTCGGTGATCCGCTACCCGAAGGCCGCTGTGGGTGCGGACCTGCCTGCTCTCGAGCGCGTGGGTTCCGTTGACGTTCTTCGCCGTTCTGGCAACGACGTGCTGCTGGTTTCCGTTGGCGCATTGGGCGAGCTCGCTCTCGAGGCCGCCAGCCGGCTGGAGGACCAGGGCATCGGTGTGACGGTCGTCGACCCGCGGTGGATCTACCCGATGTCTCAGGACCTCGTGTCGATGGCCGCGTCGCACAAGCTCGTCGTGACCGTCGAGGACGGTGGCCGGCACGGTGGCTTCGGCTCGTCCTTCGCGGCCGCGCTGCGCGATGCCGACATCGACGTGCCGTTCCGCGACATCGCTCTGCCCCAACAGTTCCACGACCACGGCTCGCGTGGCGAGGTGCTGTCACTGCTCGGCATCACCGCGCAGGACGTCGCGCGTCGCGTCACCGAGTGGGCCTCGCGGCTGGAGTGCCTGCCGGTCGAAATCGACGAGCCCGCGGACAAGTAGGTCGGCTACGCTCCACCTCGCGTCCGTTCTTGCGGCCCAGCAGGTCTCCCTCGCTCGGGTCCCGCGTTCTGGCTGACGCATGGTCGCTGTAAAGGCACTCCGGGTTCACACCTGAATTGCCACGACCCCGGTCGCACACGGGGACGACGAGCCTTGAAGGTCCTTTCCGGACTTCCGCTCGGCGTCCCGCCGGCCGGGGTCGTGGTCTGCCTGGCCATAGTGGATCTTTTGAGGTGGAGATGATGAAGCACACGTTGTTCCCGTGGGAGCGGGCTGTCCGGTTCGACCACGGCGTGCTGGTGGGCGAGGTCGAGCCCGGTCAGCACAAGTTCCCGCGACACGTCGTGCTGCACCGCGTCGACATTCGTCCGCGCTCTCTCACGCCGGCCGCACAGGACGTGCCGACCTCTGACGGCGTGCTGGTCCGCGTGACCGTTGTCGTCCGTTGGTCCGTGGCGTCGGCGACGACGTTCGTAGTGGCGTCTGCTCGACCTGAGGACGAGCTCTACACAGCCGTACAGCTCGCACTTCGCAGCGCCGTGGTCACGCGCGCGCACTCCGCCGTCGACCCCGAGCGCGAGGCCGTTGCCGCCGAGGTGCTGGCCGCGGTGTCCGCACGCGCGGACGAGCTGGGTGTCGTGGTGTCCGATGTGGCCGTTCGCGATGTCGTCATGCCGGGTGAGCTGCGCCGTGCCGCGCTGGCCGAGCTGGTGGCGGCGGCGGAGGGACGTGCTGCTCTGGAGCGGGCGCGCGGCGAGACGGCCGCGCTGCGGTCGTTGCTGAACGCGGCCCGGCTGGCGGAGGAGCACCCGGCTTTGCTGGAGCTCCGCGCGCTGCAGGCCGCGTCGACCGTCGTGGTGGACCGTCCGGCGCGCAAGTCCTGATCAGCGCATCCAGAGGAGCCTGGTCCGCGACTCGTTGAGCCGCCAGCCGTCCGGTGTCCTGGTGGCGGTGCAGGTGAGTCGCAGGCCGCTGGTTCGGTGAGGTGCCTCGCCGTCGCGGAAGAAGTGGACGACCGAGTTCGCCGAGGCGGTGGCCTGGTCGCCGTCCACGTCGACGACGACGTCGGTGGTCACGTGCTGGGTGTGCTCGTCGGTGACCTCGGCCTCGCGCATGAACGCGGCGAGTTCGTCACGGCCGCGGATCTCGCCGTTGCGGGGCGAGTACACCGCGATGTCGCTGGTGAAGACCGTGTCCGCGTCGTCCCACCGCTTGTCGTCGAGCAGGTGGTTGAGGCGGCTGAACAGATCGGTGATCTCGATGCGGTCGTGCACGGAACCCCCAGTTGATTGGTCACGCCAACGTTGGCGTGGCCAACTGTACCTAGGATGAGACCCATGGAGGAGATCCCCGCGCGCCTGGCCGGGAAGCCGAGCTGGCTGCTGACCCAGCTGGCGGTGCACGCGCACCGGCTGGCTTCCGAGGGCTTCGCCGAGGTGGGCGCGCGGGGCTACCACTACCGAGTGCTGGCTGTGCTGGACGAGTTCGGCGTGGTCAGCCAGGCCGAGCTCGGCCGTCGTTCGAACATGGACCGCAGCGATGTCGTGGCTGCGGTCAACGAGCTCGCCGAGCAGGGTTTCGTGCTGCGGGAACAGGATTCGCAGGACCGAAGGCGCAACACGGTGACGCTCACCGAGGCCGGGGCGCGGCACTTGCGCCTCATGGACCGGGCGCTCGACGGCGTGCAGGGCGAGTTGCTCGGTCCGTTGCCCGACGAGGAGCGGCGAATGCTGACGCGGTTGCTCACCCAGTTGCTCGCCCATCACCAACAGCGCGCGTGAAGGTGCCGTTAAGCGCCTTCTCAGGTCGATATGGCACCTTGGTGGCGTGCGGATTCTGGTAGTCGAGGACGAGGTGCCTCTGGCCGACGCGATCGCCCGCGGCCTGAGGCGCGAAGGTATGGCCGTGGACGTCGCCTACGACGGCGAGACCGGGCACGAGAAGTCGACCGTGACGCGGTACGACGTGGTTGTGCTCGACCGCGACCTGCCGGGGATGTCCGGTGACGAGCTGTGCAAGGAGATCCTCAGCTCCGGCGCGCTCACCAGGGTCATGATGCTGACGGCCAGCGGATCCATCGAGGACCGCGTGTCCGGGTTGTCGCTCGGCGCGGACGACTACCTCGCGAAGCCGTTCGCGTTTCCCGAGCTGGTCGCGCGCGTACGGGCGTTGGCGCGGCGTGCGACCCCCGCGACACCGCCGGTGCTGTCTGCGCGTGACGTCGAGTTGGACCCTGCGCGGCGCACGGTGTCGCGGGGCGGGCAGCCGATCGAGCTGACCCGCAAGGAGTTCGGTGTGCTCGAGGTGCTGCTCGCGGCCAAGGGGTCGGTGGTGAGCAGCGAGGAGCTGCTCGAGCGGGTGTGGGACGAGAACGCCGACCCGTTCACCACGACCGTCCGCGTCACGGTGATGACGTTGCGCAAGAAGCTGGGTGAGCCGGGCATCATCGACACCGTCGTGGGCTCGGGGTACCGGGTGCCGAGTGCTTCGATCGGACCAGCTGAGGCCTGATTTTCTAGGGACTGACATCGTGCGCAGGCGCGGGCCGGGGCTCCGTCTCCGGATCACGCTCCTCACCACCGCGCTGGTCGCGGTGGTGAGTGCTGTGCTGCTCTTCCTCGGGTGGACGCTGGTCGGGCGGGTCTTCGACTCGTCGCCGTCGTTCCCGTCGGGCAGCCAGGTCACGGTCGACGGGGTCAACGTCGACGTGACGGTGTTGACGAACGCATTGACGGCGGCGGCTCGTAAGGACCTGCTGCAAGCCGGCCTCATCGCGTTCGCGTGCATGGTGGTGGCTGCCGCCGTGCTGGCGTGGACGTTCACGGGCCGTGTGCTGAGACCTCTCCACGACGTGACGGGGGCGGCGCGGCGGTTGTCGGCGGAGTCGCTCGGGTCGCGGTTGCGGCTGGAAGGGCCGCGGGACGAGGTCGCGGAGCTCGCGGACACGTTCGACGCGATGCTCGACCGACTGGAAGCCGCCTTCGATTCGCAACGGCGGTTCGTGGCGAACGCATCGCACGAACTGCGCACCCCTCTCTCTGTGGTGCGCACGGAGCTGGACGTGACTCTGTCCGATCCGGACGCTGACGTCGAAGAGCTGCGGCGCATGGCCGGAGTGGTCAGGGCGGCGGGGGAGCGTGCGGAGCAGTTGGTGTCCGCACTGCTGTTGCTCGCGCGCACGGACGGTATTGGGCTCGCGGTGCGTGAGCCGGTCGATCTCTCTGCGGTTGTCGAGTCCGCGTGGAAGGCCGTGCGCGCGGAGGCCGAAGCACGGAACCTGCGCACGGTGTTCCGGTGCGTGCCGGCGCTCGCGGTCGGGGATCCCGCGCTGCTGGAGCGCATCGCGGGGAACCTGCTGGAGAACGCCGTCCGCCACAACCACGTCGGCGGGTGGATCGAGACCGTGGTGGAGACGGGACCGCAGTGGTCTGTGCTGCGAGTGTCGTCGTCCGGTGCGTTGATCCCGCCGGACCGCGTCGAGGAGCTGTTCGAGCCGTTCCGCCGCGGGGTCAAGGACCGCACGAGCCAGTCCGGTTCGGGTTTGGGGCTCTCGATCGTGCGGGCCGCGGTGGCCGCGCATGGCGGGTTTGCGCAGGCAGTGGCCGTGCCGACGGGTGGTCTGTCGGTCACCGTGCACCTGCCTGTGGCGCCCCGCTGAGAGTGGATGCAAGATTGTCGACGTGGCCCCGGTCACACTGTGCGTCGATCTTGGCTGTTTGCGGCCACTCGTGTGGCGTCTGACCTGCGGTTACGCCGTACGGGACCCCCGATTTGGATCTCAGTGGGCGCCCGTGTAAATTTCTCTCTGCCAGCGCGGAACGGGCCGGGAAACACCGGAACGGAGCGCGGCGCCAAAACTTCTAAGACTAACACAGCCCCGGAAGTGACTCTCCTCGGAGATGAGCTGCGGTGAGCGCGTGTTCTTTG
>NZ_JYJG01000356.1 GCF_000955955.1 Lentzea aerocolonigenes | reverse complement strand
GACGTCGTGGACGGTCTGGTTGACCGTCCGGACGTTCTTGTCGTCGCGGCGGTCGGCCCAGGTGCTGCGGTCGGCCGGGTCGCTGGGCGCGAACCAGTCCGCGGTCTTCGCGGGCTCGTGCCGCCACGACTCGTCGGTCAGGACGTCCTTGCCCCGGTGGTCGAACGTGGTGGGCATCGCGGGAGGCGCGCCACCGCTGCGAACCGTGCTGGACTTGGTGTCGCTGTCCGGAAGCGGAGGAGCAGGGGGAGCAGGCGGCGGTGCGGGATGGGACCCGCTCGCCTCGGCACCGCTCCGGCTGGACTCGGCTACCGCCGGCTCGGTGTGCGGCGGCAGCGGCGGCAACGGCTTCTGGTCGACGCCACTGGTGGTGTCGGCGTTGGTCGTCGCGCTGGTGCTGGCGTTGGTGTCGGCGGTGGTGCTGTCGGCGTCCTTGACCGGCGGGGTCTGCGTGCTCGTGTCGCCGTCCTTGGGCGGCACCGGTGGCGGAGTCTGCGGGGTCGTGCTCGTGGACGCGGACGTGTCGTTGGGCGCGGCGGGCGGCGGGGTCTGTGGGGTCGTGCTGGTGCCGGCCGACGTGTCGCTGGTCGTGGCGCTGTCCTTGGGCGGTACCGGTGGCGGGGTCGGTGAGGCCGGGCTGGACGGGTCGCCGGGCGGTGGGGACTGCGCGGCCGCGTTGAACGAGTCGATCTCGTTGTCCACCTTGGCCTTGGCGTTCCACCACTCCTGCTGCTTGGCGTCCGCCGTGCGCCGGGCGTCGTCGAGCTTGGTCTCGGCGTCCGTGATCGCCTTCTCCGCTGCGGCGCGCTCGTCGACGAGTTTCTGGTGCGCGGCCTCGGCGTCGGCGCGGGCCTTGTCAGCCTGAGCCACGACCTGTTGCTGCGCCTGCAACTCGGCGCGGGCGTCGGCGGCGGCCTTGCGCTGGGCGTCGAGGTCGGCGTGGGCCTCGGTGAGCTGCTGCTGGGCGTCGGTCAGCGCGTTGTGCGCGGTGTCGGCCTCCTGGCCCAAGCGGTCCAGTTCGGCCTGCGGAGCGCCATTGATCTGCGCGTCGTCCAGGGCGTCCTTTGTGGACAGGGCGTCCTGGCTCAGCGACGTGATCTGCGGGTTGAGCTCCTGGATGCGCGCACGGGTGTTCGCCACCTCGGCCTGGGTGCCGGCAGCCGCGGTCTCCAGAGCGGGCAGCTTGGCCTCGGCGTCCAGATGGGCGTCGATCGCCGTGTTCAACGCCGTCGCGGCGTCGCCGACCGGCTGGTCGGTGCGCGCCAGCACGGCCGCGGCCTCGTTGATCGCGTCCTGGGCCTCGTGGCGGGCCGCCTCGACTTCCTTCTCGGCGGTGCGCCAGTCGTCGGCCGCCTTCTTGACCTCGGTCTGGGCGTCCTTCAACGAGTCGCCGAGCTGGTGGTCCAGCACGGTCTCGACCTCGGCGGAAGGCATCCGCACGCCCGCGGAACCGGGCACGGTCAGGTCGACGACACCGGTCTTGCCACCGATCGTCGCCACCACGCGGTACTCGACGTCGAACTGCACGAGCCCGGTGCGCGGCGTGTCCGTGGGCTTGATGTTGCCGCCCTCGGCCTGCGCCGGACCGCCGGAGACCGCGGACGAGTCCTCACCCGCGTGGCGAGCCTCGAGACCACCGGTGCCGAAGTTGACGGTGTCCTTCGGGTCGCCCTGCTTGACAGCCGCGGACCCCTGCGCGAGCCCGACCGACACGTCGGCCGTGTCGGACTTCTTGGCCTCGCTGGAGGTTTCGGTGGTCTTCGTGGTCAGCGGGGTCTCGATCTTGACGCTGTCGCTCAGCGACCCCAGCTGCGGGTTCACCAGCTTCGCGTAGACCTTGACGTCGGCGTCCTTGCCGAACGTCAGCGCCGCTTCCTTCAGACCCGGCACGTCCAGCGACCCGGACAGCATCGACGGCAGGTGCGGCTGCAGGTTCTCCGGGCTCAGCGTGGCCAGCAGGCTGTTCAACGAACCCGTGCCCTTGCCGGTCAGACCCTTCCCCGCGCCCGCCTCCGTCAACGCCTTCACCGCGGCGTCGCGCAGGTCCTGGGCACCGCGCAGGTTCTCCACCGACGCGGTCGGCGGCAGCTGCGTGGCACGGCTGTCCTGCTGGAAGGCGAACGTCGCCTCGGGCGTGCCGAACTCGCTGCCGCGCTTCGACGCGGCCGACATGTACGGCTGCGGGTTCCCGTGCCCGGTGGTCGGCTGGGAGACCTTCTGGTTGTCCGCGTGCGTGCGGACCACCATCTCCTGGTCACCGCTCCGAGCCTTGGCGATCTCCTTGGAGCCCTTTTCGACGACGAGCTCGAACTCGACCGGCACGGTGTACTGCGCCGCCGGTCCGCTCGCCGTGCGGGTGCTGCTGAACGCCTCGTTGACCGACGTCGTGACCGAACTGCTCTTGCTGCCACCGATGTTCACGCCGACCGCGCCGCCCGCGGTGCCCGAGACGTTCGGGTTCGCGCTACCCGGCGCGGCGAGACCCGGCGCCCGCACACCGACGCCCCAGCCGGAGCCGCGGCCCTGTCCGGCGCTCTCCTTGCGGGAGCCGCCGTTGTTGTGGGTCATGTCCACGCCGTCGTTGACGACCTGGTTGAACGTCGGCTCGCCCGCCTTGGCGCGCAACGTGACCTGGTACGAGTCCTTGCCGAACGTGCCGGGCTGGTGCACCAGCAGCGGCACGCCGCCGTCCAGCGCGCTGTCGATCATCGCCTTCACGCTGGCCGGCGAGTTGAGGTCGACGATGCGCTGCAGGTTGCTCATCGAGTCCTTGAGCACCGAGTCCGGGATCAGCGCGTCGCTGCCGAACTTCTTGGTGTTCGTGGACAGCTGGCTGGTGAGGTCGTTGACGACACCGGACAGGTTCGGCACCGACTCCACAGTGGACAGACCAAGCGCACCGGGCTCGCCGACCGCGACCGTCGACGGCGGCGCCATCTTCGGGAAGTCCGGCTTGGGCACGGTCGACTCGACCTTGGGCAGCACGCCGAGATCGCGCGCGACGTCCTCCGACACCCGCACGAACACCGACTTCGGCATGTTCACCGTGACGCCCTCGGCGTTCGGCGTGCCGCCGTGCACGAAGTTCCCGGCGCGGCTCTCGCCGACGATCGTGAACTCGGCGTCGATCTGGACCAGCACGGTCCGCGCGTCGCCCGGTGTGGTCTTGCCGCGGTCGACGTTGCCGCCGATCTCGTTCGACTCGGTCCTGGTGTCCGACCACGGCGTGACCTTGCCGGTCACCGCGGCGCCACCGGAACCGCTCGGCTGCGACGGCGTGCCCGCGGGCGGCGGGGTCACGTTGGGGCGCACCGGGACGTTGATGCCGGCGGTGAGGTCGACCGACCTGCTGGTCGTGGAGGACTCACCGGCCTTGTACCCACCGCTGACCGAGTTGTCCGCGCCGGTGGTGTCCGAAATGGACACCAGCTTCGCGTCGCCCAGCTTCACGGACATGCCGATGGCGCCGGAACGGTCGGTGACGCGACGGTCGTACTTGAGGCCTTGCTCCTGCACGCCGGTCTCGATGAGCCGCTGCAGGTTCGCCTTGATGTTCTCCGGGGTGAACATCTTGTCGATCTGCGCGCGCGAGGCGGTGCCCGGCGTGGTGAGCGCCGAGTCGCCGTTGGCGGCGCGGTTCAACGCGTCGATCGCCTGGTCCCGCAGCTCCGTCGTGTTCGCGACCGCTTCGACGTTCAGGAACTCCGGCGACTTGGGCCGCGGGTCCTTGGGGTTCAACAGGTCCTTGACGGTCGGCGAGTTGTCGATCTTCGTCGACTGCGGGTCACCGGGTGTGAAACCGTCGCCGGGATCGGTCTTGAGAGTCGACCCGTCCGACACCCACAGGTTGACCTTGCCGTCGATCTTGTCCAGACCCGCGCCCGTCTTGGCGACCGTCTTCACCTCGGGCGAGTGGAATCCAGGTGCGCCGGGGACGATGTTGCGCACCCACGTGCGCGGCCGGGTGAAGGTCGTGATCTCGACCTCGAACTCCACGTCCTGCTGGAAGACCTGGGCGTCCGGGCTGCCGGGCGTCGACGCGGTGCTGCTGACCGCCGGCCCGGCCGAGGTCTTGTCCGCCCACGAGTGGCTGTAGGACGCACCGACCTGCGGCATCGGGGTGAGCGAGGCGACGCCGGTCTTCACCGGGATGTTGACCCGGCCCTGGACACCGCCGGTCCAGCCCTTCGTGGTCGTGGTGCTGGAGTCGAGCTTGGGGCCGGTCGTGGTCGAGTCGCTGACCGGGCGCGCGTCGGCCTGGCCGAGGTGCTTCGGGTTGCTGACCTTCGCCTTGACCGTGACGTTGACGTAGGTGTTCGTGGTCTTGCCGGAGTTCTTCAGCTGCACCTGGACGCCCGGACCGAGCAGGCTGTCCATGTTCGCCTTCAACGCGGCGGGGGAGAGGTTCGCGGTCAGCTTGCGCTGGTTCGCGAGCTGCTCGGCCACGTCGGAGAAGCTCTGGCCCTTGCTGCTGCGCGGGTTCGCGTCCGGGTTGTTCCACTGCGGCAGGAACTTCTTGAACCCGGGCAGGTCGCGCAGCGCGCCCTCGACCTGGCTCTGCACCTTGGCCGCCGGGACGAACTCGCCGACCTTGGCGTTGCCGGCGGCGAGCGTGTCCGCGAGGTAGGGCGGCAGGTACTTGGTGTCCGCCGTGGCCGGGTCGGTGATCGTGTTCCGCGAACCGTCCGGAGTGGGCAGACCCGCGGCGCCGGCCTCGTTGAGGCCCATGCGCATGTGCGTGGTGACTTCCATCTTCACGCTGTCACCGGACGGCGTGCGGACCTCGACCTCGGCGGTGACCTCGTACAGGCCGGTCTCGTTCTTGACGCCGATACCGGTCTTGCGGTTCGTGCTCGACCCCGCGCTCACGCCCTCCGCGGTGCGCGCGGAGTAGTTCAGGGTGGCGCCGACCGTGCCGCCGACCTTGCCGGGCACGCCGATGTTGCCGCCGAAGCCGCCGGTGACGTCGAAACCGGTCTTGGTGGCCGCGGACACACTGCTGCCCCAGGCAGAGGTGTCCTTCAGGTCCAGCGCCGCTTTGTCATGCGTGCCGACGAGCTTGGCGTCCTTGAGCGTCGCGGACATCTGCACCGCGCCGCCCTTGCTGGCGTGCGGGCTGATCAGGTCCGGTGACGTGACGAAGCCGCCGAGCATCGCGGGCAGGTTGTTTCGGATCGAGGTCGGGCTGAGGAAGTTCTGCAGCACCTCGCGGCCGGGCGAGCCGACCTTCGTGATCGACGGGTGCAGCTTCGCCGCGACGTCGGTGAACGCCTTGCCGGAGTCCTTGACGGTGACGGCTTCCGGCACCGCGTTCTCGACCTTGGTGCCCCAGTCCGCGTCGGTCGGCGTGACCACGTCGGACGTCTTGCCGGAGTCGACGATGGTGCTGAGGTCGGCCGGGACCTGCAGCGTGACGTCGGAGCTGTGCGCGGCGAACTGCGCGGGGGTGCCCCCGGCATCAGTGACGATGATCGCGTACGTGACCGGCACGGTGACCTGCTTCGAGCCACCGTCGGACTTGATCGCGCGCTGCTCGGTGATCGTGTTCGTGGTCGCCTGTGACACCGCGGGCGTCGCGAGCGCGGCCTTGCCACCGAGTGAGCCGTACGGGCCCATCGCGACACCGGCCGTCGCGCTGCCGCCGACGTCGTTCGACGTGGCGATGGTGTTCGTGGTGGTGGAGGCCGCGGCGGCCTGGAAGTTCTTGTCCACCTTGGTGTCGGCCGCGTCCGTGACAGCGGTGTTCGCGTCTGCCTGCATCTCGGCGCGGACGTTCGCCTCGAACCAGGCGTTGCCGATCTTCACCTGGAAGTTGCGGCCGGTGCCCAGGAACGTCTCGAAGTCGTTCTCCAGCGCGTCCTTGATGCGCGTCCGGTCATCCGGCTTGAGGCCCTGGATCTCGCCCACGACCGCGTCCGCGTCGCGCACGTTCGTCGGCGTGATCGAACCGAGCGCCTTGTTGTCCTGGAAGAAGCTCGGCAGGTTCGTGCCCGGCACCTGGCCCACCGGCTGCGGGGCCAGCGTGACCATCGGGACGACCGGGTTCGGCGGTGCCGGGCGGGTCTGCGTCTCGGGACGCGGCGGCGCGCCCCTGGTCGCGCCTCGTGAGGAGCCCTCGCCGGGGTCGTTCGCCGGGGTGTGCGGCGTGTAGGTGGTCTTGCCGTTCGGGTTCGGGCGCGCGTCGAGCTCCAGCGCAGGCCCGAACTTCGGCTCCTTCCACTTCTTCGCCTTGTTGACCTCCGCCGGCTTCGAGGTCGGGGTGATCTCGGGCGCGGGCTCGAAGAACGGCTTGATGGTCTGGACGTCGCCGTCCGGGCCGTGGATCTTGATCGGTCGGCCGAGCTCGGTCGCGAGCAGCTTCGCGGCCAGTTCCTCCGCCTTGGCCTGCTTGGCGTTCTCGGCCTGCTGCTCGGCGGCGTTCTCCTGGGCGTGGGTGTCGGCCTCGGCCGGAGTGATCGGGCCCGCGTCCGGGTCCTCGAGGCTGTTGTCCACCGCCACGTCGCCGCTGTTCGGCCGGAAGCTCGCCGGGAGCTCGGTCTTCGGCGCCGGGCCGGGCTCGATCATCGCGTTGACGATGTGGCCGTTCTCCAGGCCGTGCTCCTGGCGGAACTGCGCGATCTGCTTCGTGATCGCGGGCGACGCGGTCCATCCATTTTGGACGGCTCCCGCACGCAGGTCCGCCGCGGACTTGCCGCCGAGAGCGTCGTGCGCGGCGTTGTAGATGCCGTCCGGCCGCGGGTCCGCTGCGACAGGCAGAACGCCCGCTTCGAGCGTGCCGAACATCCGGGTGACGTTGCTCGGGTTGCTCGACATGGCCAGGTTGAGCATCGCGGCCATCTTGTGCTGCTTGGTCGACGGGTCGATGTGCGGGACGTCGGATTCCTTCTTGTCCGGACGCTTGCCCTTCGAGTCCTTCGGCAACGGCGGCGGGTAGACCGTGCTCGTGTCGACCTCGGGGTCGATGCCGATGTGGCCGTGGCCGTCGACCGGCGCGGAGATGCCGCCGTCGAGGGAGTTCTTGTCCTCCCAGCCGAGATGCAGCGCGTCGAGCTTCGACGGGGTCCAGCCGCCCGTCGTCTCCGTGCGCGTGCTGACGCCGGTCTCGGGGTCGTAGTCGTACTTGTGCTCGATGACCTGCTGGGCCTCGCGCTCGGCGTGCGACTTGTTGTCGGCCTTCGGGTTGCCCTTGCGGTCGAACTTCTCCGTGAACTCGTCGCGGATCTTCGCACCCGACACGTCGGCCTTGGCCGCCCGGTCGAGGTCCGGGGTCGGGCCGGAGTACATCCGGCTCGTCGGGTTGGTGAGAGCGTGGTGCGACTGCGGCCACTTCGTGCCGGCGCTCTCGGCGAAACCGAGCGCCAGCCTGGACAGGTCGGTGGCCACCGCGCCGTTGACGAAGTCGGTGCTGAACGTCTCCCCGCGCAACGGGTTGGTGTTGTTCTTGAGATCGACGTCGATGCCGGAGTCGACGGCGTCCTTGTTGATCATCGCGTCGACCAGGGCGTCGATGTCCGCCTGGGGCGCGTTCGGGTTGATCTCCTTGACCCTCGCGTCGACCTCGGCCCTGAGGTTGGCGATGTCCTGCTCGACCTTCTTGATCCCGGCGTCGAGCGACTCCAGGGTCTTGGCCTGGCTCGGGCTCGGCGTGCCGCCCTGGGCCTTGATGTCCGCTTCGAGCTTGGCCTTGGCGTCGGCGAGCGACTCGTTCGGCTTCGGCGGTGGCGGGAGCTGCTTGGTGTGGATGTCGACGATCTCGTTGCCGGCGAACTTGTTGATCGACTTGCTGAGGTCGCCGAACTCGTTGCCGCCGGGGCCGAACTTCACGTCGGGGTCGACGACCGCGACGTTCGCGTCCATGAACAGGTTGGGCTCCGGCGAGTACGGCAGCATCGGAGCCGAGTCCTTCTGCCGGCTGCGCGCGTCCATGTCGTCGCGCATCGCCTGCTCGAACCGCTTGACGAACTCCTCGGGCTTCGAGAGCTCCTTCTCGGCCTTGTTCAGGCTTTCGAGCTTCTTCGTGTCCTTGTCTGTCTTCTTGTCCTTGGCGTTGATCTTGGCGCGTTCGTTGTCGATCCGCTGCTGGGTGTCGTTGATCAACGCGTCCGGGTCGCCGACCCGGTAACCACCGGAGTACAGCAGCGGACGGAGCGGCGCCATGCCGGGCGGGTTCAGCGACTCGGTGAAGTGGTTGAAGATGTCCTTCGGCGGCGCGCCGTCCGGCGACGGCACGCGGCGCGAGCCGGAGTCGAAGTCCTGGAACGAGATGTACGGATGCGTGCCCTTGCCGTTCAACGCGCCGACGGCGAAAGTCGTGGCGGGGTTGTGCATCGTCTCGTTGCGCATCTTGCCGAAGGGGAAGCTCTCGTTCTTCTTCACCTCGGGCAGCGGTACGAGCGCGATCGGTTCCTTCCGGTTCGCGACCGAGTTGTTCGCCGTCTCGATGTCGGAGGCCATCGTGCCGTTCGAGCCTTCGCGGCCGTTCACGCCGACGACGAACACCATGTCCTTGGCCTTCGGCCCGGCGTCCGCGGTAATGGCGTCGATGACGCTGTTGATCTCGCCCAGCTGGTTGTGGTTGACGATCATGTTGACGACGAACGACGGCGGCTTGTTCTCCTCGACGCTCTCCTTGAGCTTGGCGAGGTAGTTGTCCTTCGTGGGCAGGTCGACGCCGTCCTTGCCCAGGTCCTCGAACGCCTTGTTGTACGACACGCCGTCCAGCTGGAGGTCGCCGAACGCGTTGGTGAGGTCCTCGACCTGGCTGTCGGTGTCGCTCTGGGCGTCCATGTCGACGTCGCCGTCGGCCTGGCTGTCGACGTCCATGGGCGCACCGGTGTCCACAGTGGACTGACCGGCGTTGCTGGGGCCGGCGCCGGGGTCGTACGGGGTCGGGTCGAACGGTCCGCCCTGGTGCTTGGGCCTCTTGTTCTGCTCGGGGCCCGTTTCGACGTCGCTGTCGCTGTCCCAGCCGTGCTTGTGCTTGTCCGGCATGGGGCGCGTGTCGGCGTCGGGCCTGGTGTCCGGCCTGGTGTCGGGGGTGGGCGTCGTGTTCGTGCCGGTGTTCGTCTCCGGCGCCGGCCTCGGGGTCCAGCCGGGTGGGGGAGGCACGGTGGCCGGGCCGGGCGGCTCGATCCTGGTGTCCGGGACCATGACCTGGCTGTTGGCGGTGCGCTCGATCAGCCACAGGTGGCGCGGCCGGATACCGGGGTCGTCGAGGTGGACGTCGGTGCCCATCATTCCGCCGTCGTTCTGGTGGACGCCGGAGTTGGTGTCGTGCTGCTGGAAGACCCGGGACGTGTCCTTGTACTCGTCCGGGATTCCGAGGTAGTGCAGGGTTTCGTGGGCCAGCACCTCTGGGCTGGTGTCCGGGTTCCAGTGCGTCTGGTCGACGTTGGGGTTGTCCGGGTCGACCTTGATCGTGGTGTGGGCGTCCGCCGGGTTGTTCGTGAACTCGAGGTTGAGGTGGAACTGGTCGCCGCTCGGCAGGCGGAAACCCTGGTTCAGCAACGAGTTCACGCCGTTGGCGGCGTTGTCCTTGACCTGCTGCACGACATCCGGGTCCGCGTTCGCGGCAGGGTCGATGTGCACCTTGACGG
>NZ_JYJG01000355.1 GCF_000955955.1 Lentzea aerocolonigenes | reverse complement strand
CGTCGTGGACGACCTGGTCGACGGTGCGGACGTTCTGGTTGTCGCGACGGTCGGCCCAGGTGCTGCGATCGGCCGGGTTGTTCGGCTGGGACCAGTCCGAGGTCTTCGCCGGGTCGTGCCGCCAGGACTCGTCGGTGATGACGTCCTTGCCCTGGTGGTCGAACGTGGTGGGCATGGGCGGCGGGGCGCCGCCGCCGCGGGTCTGGTTCGGCGTGTTGTCGCCGGGAGCCGCGCGGTGGTCGGTGTCGAGCTGGCTCTCGCTCTCCGGCGTGACCCACTCGAGCCCCGACCACTTGTTCTTGAGGTCCGGGTCGAACAGCGAGCTGTAGTCGGCCTTCTCGACCAGCGGCATCTGCGGCGGCAGGTAGGAGATGCCGGGCTCGACCTTCAGGCCGTGGTTGTCAGGGTTCATCGTGAACTGGCTGATGACACCGGTCGTCGGCTTCAACCCGCCGTCGACGAGCGCGTTCGGCCCGGAGATGTCCGGCGCCTGGGCCTTCAGCTCCTCGTTGAACTTCGCGTCCGGCATGCCGTAGGCCTTCAGGCCCTCGAACTTCTGCGGGATGATGTCGGCGAGCGTGTTGATGAAGCCGTTGCCCGGCGGCGCGACGATGAAGTTGTTGTTCAGCTCGCCCTTGCCGTACTGGATGTTCGCGGCCGTGTCGAGCTCCGTGCCAGGCGCGACGTTCTGGCCCTGCAACGTGTCGTTGACGCTCGTCTGGTCACGCAGCCGCGGCGCGAACACGGGGACGTCCGTCGGCTGCATCTTCATGTCGCCGATGGTTCCGAGGTCCACCGCGCCGGGCCGGATGTCGACGTCGACGTACACGCCGCCGTTCTTGGCCAGCACGGCGTACCGCGCGATGTCCGCGCCCAGGTTGTAGGCCTTGGCGTCCGGGTTCTGCGCGGCGGCGTACACGTCGTTGATCGTCGTGTTCGTGTCGGTGCGGCTCTGGACGTCGTTGGACAGCTCGGTGACCAGGTCCGGCGTGTTCGTCTTGATCTCGATGCCGGCGTTGTTGAGGTCCTGGACGACCTGAGGGTCCCAGTTGCCGGCGGAGCTGTCGGTCCAGAGGGTGGCCTTCCACTGCTGGTTCGGGTCGGCGTTGGCCCCGTTGTTCTCCTGGACCTTCGCGCCCCACTCCTTCATCCCCTGCACGGCGGCAGGGCTGGGAGTATTGCCGAACCAGGCGAAGTGCAGCTCCTTCGGCACCTCGACCTTGCCGGCGTCGCCCTTGTTCTGGACGGACTGGTCGTACTGCTGCTGCAGCTCGGCCTTCACGTCCGGGTCCGTGATGCGGTTGATGAGGACGCGCGCCTTGCCCGGCTTGCCGTCGTTGACGGCGGTGTCCACATGGGACTTCAGGGTGTCGATGTCCACAGAGGACGGATCGGCGTTCTTGCCGACCAGTCCGACCCACGGGTCCGCGGGAGCGGGCGGGGTGGTGTTCGTGTTCGTGTTCGTGTTCTGGCTGGGGGCCGGAGCGGGCGCAGGCGTTGCCGGGGGCTTGTTGAACAGCCCCTTGATGAAGTCGATCCCGAGCCACTTCTTGATCGCGGCACGCTTCCTGCCCCTGCCGCCGTCCGGGCGCGGCTGTGCCTGGTAGTTCTGCGCGGCCGGGTTGGACCGCGGCACGACGTTGGGCGGTGGCGCCGGGCGGGTGTTCGCGTTTGTGTTCGTGTCGGTGTTCGGCGCGGGGGCGACGATGGGCGGCGCGACGACGAGGTCAGGCGTGACGTTGGTGTTGGTGCCGCTGTTCGGGTTGGGGTTCGGGCTGGGGGCTGGGCTCGGGGCCGGACGCGTCTGCACGGCCGGGTCGCCGGGCTTGGGCCCGCCGGTGGGAGGCACGTTGGCACCGGGCGTGTTGGTACCGGGCGCGTCGACCGGCGGCGTGTTCGGGTTCGGGGTGTTGGGGCCGGGGGTGTTCGGGTTCGGGGCGTTCGCCGGCGGCACGTTGGCGGGCGGGACGTTGGCGGGCGGGACGTTGGCCGCGGGGACGTTGGCGGGCGGCGCGTTGACGGCCGGGGCAGGGGTGGGCTTCGGCTGCGCGGGCGGCGCTACGTTCGTGTCCGGCGTCGGCCTCGTCTGGACCGGCGGAGCGTTGGTCTCCGGCTTGGGCGACGGCACGTTGGTCGGGGGAACGTTCGTGTCCGGCTTGGGCGAGTTGACCGGCGGGGTGCTCGTCGCGGGGTTCGCGTTCGGCGACGGCGTGTTCGCCGCGGGGACGTTGGTCTCCGGCCGGGGCGAGGGCACGCCGGCCGGCGGCACGTTCGTGCTCGGGCTGGGCGAGGGTGCGTTGACCGGCGGCACGTTCGTGCTCGGGTTGGGCGAGGGTGCGTTGGCCGGCGGCACGTTCGTGCTCGGGCTGGGCGAGGGTGCGTTGACCGGTGGAGCGTTCGGTGCCGGTGCCGGTGCCGGTGCCGGTCGCGACTGCGCTGGCGGGGCGGTGTCGGCCTTCGGGGGCTGGGCGGACGGTGTCGTGTCCGGCCTCGGCGACGGCGTGTTCACCGGTGGCGCGCCCGCGGGCGGTGCGGCTGGGGCCGGGCGCGTCTGCGTGGGCGGTGCGGTGTTCGCGTTCGGGGACGGCGTGTTCGTCGACGGTGCGTTCGCCGGGGGCGCGCCCTCTGACGCGGGCGGTGCTGGGCGTGACTGGGCGGGTGGTGCCGTGTTCGGGGTGGCGGAGGGGGCGTTCGCCGGTGGTGCGGTGTTCGCGGCCGGCGGTGGGGTCAGCGGGGTGGGCTTCGGGGCCGGGGGTGGCGTCGACGGGGAGGCGCCAGGGGCCCTGGAGATGGTGTTGTCCGTTCGGATGTGCCGGCGGCCGGGTTGGCGCCGCCCGGTGCCATCGGCGGGGCGGCCGGGGGTGCGGACGCCGCGGAAGGCGTGGCGCCCGGGGTCGCGCCTCCGCGCGGGGTGCCGCTCTGGGGCTGCGTGGTCACCGCGCTCTGCTGGCCGGGAGTCGACGGTGGCGGGGTGCCGGGGACGCCCGGCTTGGGTGAGCCTGTGGCGGGGGAGCCGGTGCTGGGCGAGCCCGCGCCGGGAACGGGCGGGGTCGAGCCTGGCTTCGGAGCCGCGGCGGGGGCCGAGCCCGGTGGGGGCTTGGAGATCGTGCTGTCCGAGCCGGGCTTCGGGGCGTCGAACACGCCCTTGCCGCCGCCCGCACCGAACTTGCTGCCGCCGCGCTCGCCGCCCGCGGAGCCAGGAGTGGCGCCGGGGGCCATGGGCGGGGCCATGCCAGGAGTGCCGGGAGGAGTGGCGCCGCGCGAGCCGCCCGTCGAGGGGGACGTCACGGCACTTTGCGGGCCGGGCGGGGTCACGGCGGGCTTGGGGCCGGCCGCCGAAGGACTGGGAGGCGTCGGGACGCCGCCCTTGCCACCAGGAGTGCTGACCGGCGGGACCGCGCCGCCCTTGCCGCCACCACCTGGCGTGGCACCTGGCTTGGCCGAGCCGGGGTTCGCACCGCCGCCCACGACCGGGGGCGCCGTGAAGCCGGGGCCGCCCACACCCTTGGGACCACCAGCGGCAACCGGTCCGGCACCACCCTTGACCGGAGGCACCGCACCCACGGCCGGACCGCCGGTCCCACCCTTCGGACCACCGGTGACAGCCGGGCCGCCACCCTTGACCGACGTCGGCGGCACGACCGCCGGACCGCCGACCCCGCTCTTGGGGCCACCGGTGACAGCCGGACCGCCACCCTTGACCGGAGGCGCGGTGCTGACCGAAGGACCGCCCTGCGCGTTCAGGCCACCGGTGGGAGCCGGACCGCCGCCCTTGACCGACGTGGGCGGCACGACCGCCGGACCGCCGGCAGGACCCTTCAGACCACCGGCAGGCCCGGTGCCGCCCTTGACCGCGTCCGGGCCCTTGAAGTTGGCGCCGCCCTGGGCGTTGAGGCCCGGGGTGTTGACGCCGCCGCCCTTGACGGCGTCGGGGTTCTTGAAGTTCGCGCCGCCCTGCGCGTTGAGGCCAGGAGCCTTGGCGTTGCTGCCGGGTGGCGGCTTGGCCGTCGTCGAGGTGTCGAACGACTGGAGGTTCTTCTGGTGCGTCTGGTCGGTCTGGGTGGCCGTCTGGTGCGTGGCCTTCAGGTTCGACTGGACATCGGTGAACGCCTTCGCGCCCTTGTCCGCCTGCGAGACGGCGTTGTCGTTGGACGCGTTCAGGGCCGGCACCGCGAACAGGCCGATCGGGCCCAGCGCGTTGCCGGAGAAGTTCAGGCCGCGCAGGCCGCTCGAGATGCCCGACAGCCGGGACCCCAGGTCACCCGCCTTGTTCTGCAACCCCTGCATCGAGGAGTCGTTCATGGAGAAGCCGCTGTTGCCGGTCGGGCCGCCCCCACCCGTCCCCGTCGTCGGCGAGGGGGACGGCGTCGGGTTCGGCGCCGGGTTGGGATTCGGCGACGGCGACGGTGAGGGGTTGACACCCTTGGCCATGAGCGGCGTATCTCCAGTACTGCGTCAGAACAAGCAGGGTTGGCGGGGTCCCGGCCGGGAGGAGCTACTGCTCCGCGGGGCGCTCGACCGAGGTCCGGCGCAGCGGCGCGCCACCGGACTGGGCGGTCGTGTCCCAGGACGAGGCGGACTGCATCGGCTCGGCAGGGGCCTCGAAACCCGAGTACGCCGTGCGGGCCTGCAGCGGGTTGTAGTTCTCCCGCGCCGGCTCGAGTGCCTCGAACGTCGGCGTCCGCGCTGCCGTCTCGAAAGGCGTGACGGACTGCACCGGCTCGGCCGGAGTGGACTCGACGCCGCTGTACGTCTCCCGCGCCTGCAGAGCCTCGTGGTGCACCGGCGCGCTCGACGTCATCGAGACACCGGACGCCACGGTCGAGTCCGACGCCACGTTCATGTGGGTCGGAGCCATCGGCGCCTGAACGGCTTCCATCCGGTGCAACGGTTGCATGGGCTGGACGGCGTCCATCAGCTGGTGCGTCGGCTGCACGGCGTCCACCCGATGCATGGGCTGCAACGGCTGGACAGCGTCCATCTGCGTCCGCTGCAACGGTTGCACGGGCTCCGCGACGTCCATGCGCTTGAGCGCGTGCATCGGCTCGACCGCGTCCACCTGAGTCCGCGAGACCATGTGCATGGGCTCGGCGGCCGACATCGCGGTGCGGGCGTGCGTCGGCGCGAGCGCGTCCATCTGAGTGCGCTCGGATGCCAGGTGCATTGGCGTGGCCACGACCGAGTCCATCTGCGTGCGAGCCGACGTCATGTGCATGGGAGTCGCGGTCCCGTCCTGCTGGACCGTGCCCACACGGGCGTTGGCGAGCGCGTTCGGCGCGGAGGCCGTGGTGGTACCACCCGTACCGCCACCGCCGCCGGAGTTGTTCTTCGCCACCGCCTCGTCGATCTTCTTGTCGACGTCCTTCGAGGCCTTGTAACCCTCGTAGGAGATCTCGGCGACGTCGGCGGAGTTCTCGAACCTCTCCCAGCCCTTGCTGATCTTGGCCATGATGCCGTCGAGGTCGCCGATCCGCTTCATCTGACGGCCCAGCGCCGCCACGACGCGGGCGACGCGCGAGGCGATGTTCGTGCCCAGCGCCACCGCCTTGCCGACCGCGAAGCCGATGAACGCCGGGATCGAGGCCCCGAACGTCGGGATCATCGCGGCGGCCGCCAGGATCGCGCCACCGATCAGCGACCCGAGCAGCTGCGCGATCATGTCGCGGACGATGTCGCGCAGCACCGTGACGAGCATGCCCATGATCGCGACGATCTTGGCCTTGGTCTCGACGGCCTGCGCGAGCTCGTCGAGCTCCTGCGACATGCCGTCCATCGACTTCTTGTAGGCCTCGGACGCCGAGCCGGTCCAGCCGTCGAACGTCGCCAGCCCGTTCTTGTGGTCCTCGGCCAGCACCCGCAGCTCGGCCGCGCGCGCCTTGGTGGCCTCGACGTTGGCCTGGATCTCCTCCGGGTTGCCCATCAGCTGGTTCAGGGCGTCACGCAGGAACGACACGTGCTCGATCAGCCAGCCGATGCCGGCACCGATGAGGCTGCCCAGCGGGTCCATCACGAGCATCACCGTGGCCGACGCCGCGCCGATCGCGTTGAACGTGATGTCCAGGGCCTTCTCGGTCTCGGTCTCGGCGTCCTTGCCGATGCCGTCGATCAGGCTGCCGTAGGCCTCGATGAACAACGAGCCCTTGAGCTTGTTCTCCTCGGTGATCTTCATCCCGGGAGGAGACGGGAGTGGAGTTTCCGGCGCGGTCATCGCTGTTCCTTACCAGGGCTGGTTGTCGTCGTCGTCATCGTCGTTCGCGCGCGGGCGGCCGCGGACGGGCGGCGGCTGCGGGGCCGCCGCGGGCCGGCTGACCGGCGGCGCGACGGGAGCCGGTTCCTCGACCTCCTCGTACGCGTCGGTCTCGTCGACCTCCTCCTCGTCGGCGGGGATCGAGTCGGCGACCATCTGGTACGCCTCGGTGCCCTCACCGAGCGGCTGGAAGATCTCGAGGACCTTCGTCGCCGCCTGCTTCTGGGCGTGCCGCGCGGTCTCCAGGATCAGCGCGGTCAGCCGGGGAGCGCCCAGCTCGACCGCGCGGTGCCCGAGCACCAGGTTCTGCAGGCCGCCGTTGGGGCCCACGGTCACCGTCACCGCGCCGTCCTTCGACGTCACGGTCGCGGTGGACGCCGCGAAGTTCTCCTGCAGGTCCTCCGACTTCTTCTTCAGGTCGGCCAGCTTGGCCTCGTACTCTTCGACCCACTGGGTGGGGTTCGCGGGATTCACACGGTCCTCCGGCGGCGGTGGTTCAACGGGGAGCGCTCTCAGGTGAGCACGGCGTCGATTCGGGTGGCGATGCGGTCGTTGTCGGTCGGCGAGAGGCTCAGCCAGCCGTCCGAGTTGACCATCAGGTAACGGCCCTGGTGGGTGTCGAACCAGTTGATCACGACACCGGACCGCTCCCGGCCGCGGGTGACGCCGAACTGGCCGCCCGCGACGCGGTTCGACGCGAGCTCACCGAACTGCTTCGCGTCCTGAGTGGACAGACCGGCCTGCTGCAGCGCGGCCCGGTCGTCCATCTCGTCGGCCGCGCCCCAGAGGTCGTCGGAGTCCTGGGACTCCTCCGCCTCCTGGATCGCGACGGCATCGCGCAGGGACTCGACCCGCACGTTCACCGCGGTGCCGGGGCCGGGTTCGCCGTCGGGCAGCACCCGCACGATCTCGCGGGCGATGCCGGTCTCCCGGATCGCCAGCAGCCCGACCCGGTCGCTGTCGATGATCGCCAGCACGGCCCGGTCACGGCCGGAGACCGCGAGCGCCCGCACCGTCCGGTCGAGTCCAGCGACGGCGTCCACGGACATCTCGTGGTCGTCGAGCAGCCGCAGGAACCCCTCCAGCCGCTCGTTGTCCAGCAGACCGCGCTCACGCAGGTCGTCGAGCGTCTTCTCGCGCAGCACCCGGCGGTCCTGCTCGGTGTCGCCCTCGCTCGGCACGTCCAGCGGATAGGGCATCCTGCCGAGCCGCAGTTCTTGCCACAGCACGTCGAACTCGCGCGGCGACAACAGGAACTCAGGCGTGATCACGACGCGTCCGGCCCCTTCGGCTTCTTGACCTTCGCGCCGCCGATGACCGACGGGGGCAGGTTCTCACCGGGGACCTCGAACAGGTCGCCGCCCATGATGTAGCTGGCGGAGCGGTGTTCCTTGTCGTCCTCGCCCTTGCCACCGGCACCCGGAGCGCCACCCATCGGGGCACCGGCGCCACCCATGCCGGCACCGGCCGCGGTCGCGCCACCAGGACCCGTCATGCCCATCGGCATGCCGCCCGCACGGCCCTGCACACCGGCCGTGCCGCCGGGCTGCATCGAGCCACCGCCACCGGCCGCACCACCAGGTCCGCCACCGAAGCCGCCCGCGCCACCACCGGCAGCACCGAAGTTCGGCATCGCGCCGGGCTTCATACCGGCTCCGCCGCCACCGCCGCCGCCGCCGGGCATGCCGCCGGGCGTCATGCCCTTGGGCGCGTTCGGGTTGTTCGGGTTCTGCGGGTTGTAGTTCGGGTTCGGGATGTCCTTGCCCACCACGGGGATCTTGGGGATGTTCGCGCCACCCTTGCCCGTGTTGCCGCCAGGACCGCCGAGGTACGGCGTGCCACCGGGCCCGAACTGCGGCGTGTAGTTGCTCCCGCCACCGCTGGTGTACGTGCTGCCGGGGTTGGGCGGCGGGGTGTAGCCAGGAGCCGACGGCGTGTACGTCGCGGCGGCCGCGTTCGTGTTGCCGGGGTTGTAGTTCGGCATCTGCGGGGTGTAGCCACCGCCGCCGCCTCCGCCGCCACCACCGGGGTTGGCGGGCGGGGTGTAACCGGGAGCCGAGGGCGTGTAGGCCGCGGGAGCAGCGGGCGCGTTGGCGGCACCGCCACCGCCGCCACCGGCGTTCGCACCGGACGGGCTGGGCGGAGCGGCCACGGCGCCACCTGCCGCCTGCGGCGACATGAGGCCGTCCACGCCACCGTTCAGCGTGGGAGCGCCGGACATGCGCTGCATCGCCATCACCGGCTCCTCGACCTGGCCGGTGTTCGGGTTGAACGGCGGCTTGAAGGTCGGCGTCGACGTGTCGATCTGCCGGGAGTTGTTCTCCATGGTGGTCATGACGTTGACCGCCTGGTCGTGCGCCGCGCGCGAGGCGGCGTTGGCGACCGCGATGTCCGCGGAGGCCAGCACGAACGCGGGCGTGCCCGGCTGCGACAGCGCGGCCGCGGCCTTGTTCCAGTCGAACTGGACCGGCGCGGGCATCTGCGCGCGGGCCGCCTCCATGACACGGCCCTGGTCGGCGACCTTGTTGCCGACCTCGACGGCGGTCTTCGCCGTCTCGTCGACCCACGTCCCGAGCTTCTTCATCGCGTCACGCGCGGCCTCGGCGGCGCCACCCGTCCACTTGGACTCCGACGCGGCGATCACGGCGTTGATGGTGCGTGCGGCCTCGGTGAGCTCCGTGCCGTACTTGCCCCAGTCGGAGCTGATCTCGCCTGCCTGACCGGGGTCGTTGTTGTTGTGCACAGCGGCGTAGAGCTCTTGGTGCGAGCGTGACGCCCAGTTCTGGGGGTCCGTCAGGACCGGCTTGTTCTCGAACTCGCTCGGGTCGGTCTCGGGGGGCATGACCGGCTCGCCTCTCGCTTCGACGGGATCAGCTGGATCAGCTGTTCATGATCTTCTTCAGTTCGGCCTGGTGTTCCTCATCGAGGCGGTTGAAGTTCTCGATCGCCTCGACGATCGAGTTCTTCGTCTGCTCCAGCACCGTGCGGTACGCGGTCATGACGCTGACGAACGAGTACGGCTCACCCTCGGCTCGCTGGGTGAACTTCTCGCGCATCTTGTCGCCGACCGGGTTGGCGCCCAGCGGTGCCGGACGGGCGATGCTGTTGTTGGCGCGTTCGAGCCACGTGTCGACCTGGTCGATCTGGGCCTGGAACTGCTTGCGGAGTTCCTCGCCCGCTGTCGGGTCGAGCTGCACCTGACCCGAGGTGACGGTGTCCTTGAGCGGGACGGCGTCGTTGTCACCGACGATGTACATACGTGCAGTATCAAGTACCTTTTCGGACATGGCCTGATTTCCTGCCCGCGTGTAACCAATTGAGACCCGCGTTCACAATGCGTTGCCACGCACCGAAACGGGCCACCATCAGGTGAACGTGCGATGATCAGGAAGATCGTTTGCCCTGGTTGTGGGAGCGCTCTCGGCCAACTGCCCATTCGGGCATCGGATCTCTGTTCACATCACTGGAACGGGTCTTGACCAGGGGCCGGTGTGGCCCAAATCACACTGGGCCGCGAAGGTCACTTAGGCTCGTCTTGATCTCGATTACGCAACGCCCGTGTATCCCTCGATCGGATGGTCTTTGAGCTAGACGAAAAAACGGGCAAACACCCCTGTGTTCGCCCGTTTCGATTGCTGATCAATTCATGTCAGAACGGTGTCGATCCGCGTGGCGATGCGGTCGTTGTCGGCGGGGGAGAGGCTGAGCCAGCCGTCGGAGTTGACCACCAGGTAGCGGCCTTGGTGGGTGTCGAACCAGTTGATCACCACGTTCGCGCGCTCCCGGCCGCGCGTCACGCCGAACTGGCCGCCCGCAACGCGATTCGCGGCGAGTTCACCGAGCTGTTTGGCGTCCTGGGAGGAGACTCCGGCCTTCTGCAGCGCGGCCCGGTCGTCCATCTCGTCGTCTGCGGCGCCCCACGGGTCTTCCGACTCGTCGTCGTGTTCGGCTTCCTGCAGCGCGGCGGCCTGCTGCAACGTGTCCGCCCGCACGGACAACGCGTTGCCTGGTCCGGGTTCACCCGCGGGCAGCACTCGGACGATCTCGCGCGCGAGCCCCGTCGGCCTGATCTCCAGCAGGCCGATCGCGTCGCCGTCGATGATCGCGAGCACGGCCTGGTCACCACTGGACGCGGCCAGCGCCCGCACGGTCCGGTCCAGCCCGAGCACCGCGTCCACGGCCACCACGTGGTCGTCGAGCAGCCGGAGCAGGTCCTCCAGCCGTTCGTCGTCGGCCAGGCCGCGGTCGCGCAGGCCCGCGATGGTCTTGCGCTGCAGAGCCTTGAGCTCCTGCTCGGTCTCGCCCTCGCTGGGCACGTCGAGCGGGTAGGGCATCCGGCCGAGTCGGAGCGTCCGCCACAGGACCTCGAACTCACGCGGCGACAGGAGATATTCGGGCGTGATCACAGCCAGCAGTATCGGGGATGCGACTCACTTCGGCGAATAGCAGCAGCGACGGCCCGTCCGGACGTGGTCGCGCACGTGCTCGCCGATCACCGGATCGGCTGACGAGAGCACGCTCAAGGCCCGCCGGATCGCCTTGCCCACGGCGATCCTGGCCCGTTCGCCCGAGTCGGAGAACGAGCGAGCCCTCCCGCCCAGGCCGGTGGCCACCGCGATCTCGCCGGCGAGCCAGTCGTGCTCGGCCTGCTCGCCGTCGGTCAGGTCGCGGCCGCGCAGCTCGGTGAGCCTGGTCCTGTACTGGCGCAACGCTTCCGGGTCGAGCTGATGTTGTGCGGTCACTTCTTCTGTGAGCGCGGTCGTGCCCGCGACGAGCTCGGCCGCGTCGATCTCCCGGCCGGGGTTCGCGGCGAGGACGGCGAGGTGGGCCATGCCGATGCCGCCGTCCACCAGGACGCTCCGGCCGCCGAGCCGCACGAGCCACTTCCTGCCTTCGCGCCGCACGGTCAGGTCGGCGTCCGGCGGCGTGCTCATTCCCAGGGCGGCAGCCTCCTGCGCACAGGTCGCGAGCTCGCGCCTCGCTTCGTGAACGTCACCCGCTCGTTCCAGCGCCTCGGCGTACTTCCGGCGCGACGACAGGGCGGCGGGCCAGTGCCCGAGCGCCTGGTTGTCCCGGATCGCGGCCTTGAGGTGGGTGAGCGCCAGGCCGACGTCGCCGAACGTCAGCGCCGCCAGCCCGAGCGGGTGCTGCGCCGAGCCGAAGCACGTGACGGCGAGGCTCGCCATGAGAGGCAGCCGCGCGAACGGCAGCAGGATCTCGTAGACCTCACGCGCGACATCGACGTCGTCGAGCAGGTGGGCCGCGTCCGCGACCCCGCTCATCGTGACGAGCCACGTGCTGGAGCGGGGCAGCGCGCCGAGCCCGCGCCGGCACAGCATCGCCAGAGCGCCCTGGGCCTTGCGCCGGTCGCCGGAAAGCGCCGCGGCGACGGCGAGTGCGCTGAAGAACGAGTTGTCGACCGTGCTCAGCGTCGGCGAGTGCACCAGGTGGTCCAGCAACGGGAACAGCTCGGCCGTGCGGCCCTGGTACCAGCGGATCGCGCAGATCTGCGCGCCGTACCAGGCCGTCGCGTCGACGTCGCCGACCTCGGCGCCGAGCTGCGCGCTCGTCCCGGCCAGCTGCTCGGCCTCGTCGAACCGGCCGTCCCTGATCGCGAGCATCACCTCGACCGCGCTCACCACGAACCGCACGGCCAGGTGGTCCTCGTGCTTGAGCCGTTCCTGCAGATCGGTGAGGCGGCGCACGGCGTGCGGATCGGCGTCGAGGAAGTGGTCGACCATCTGCCACAGCAACGCCATCATGAGGTCGCCCTGGCGTTCGCTGCGCAGGCTTTCGCCGATCATCTCGGCGGCGAGCTCCTTGCGCAGGTCCACGTGGTCCGGTCCGAGGACGCAGTGGTGCGCGAGGCTGAGCGCTTCGACTCGCACAATCGGGTCGGCGGTCTTCCTGGCTTCGTCGAGGAGTTCCAGGATGTTCGCGTGCTCGTTGGCCTGGTAGTCGCTTTCGGCCGTGAGCCTGAGTCTCAGTCGTAGCGCCAGGTCGGACTTGGGCTCCACCAGTGTCAGTGCGTGCTTGACCCTCGACCGCACCAGTTCCGCCTCGGCTGCGGTGCGGTGCTCGTGCACCCAGACACCACCGGCGCCGAGTGCTGCTGCCACGAGCGTGTGCACGTCACCGGCGCGTTGGGCCGCTTCGTAGGCCTGCGCGAAGTGTTCGCGGCTGGTGCGCAGGTCCCCGTGCCGCGCCAGCGCTCGCGTGCCTGCTTCCAACAACGACTCGGGCGTCACGCCGCACACCCAAGCAGACGCGTGGAACGGGCGTGGAACGGGGTGGAACGCCTCAGGTGATGAAGCTTCGAGGGGTTGAATTGCTTTAGGGGGCAATGCTTTGAGACGCAATGCGTGGAGACGTGTGCTGAGCGCCGCCGCGCTGGCGCTCGTGGGCGTGGTGCCCGCGGTGCCGGCCGCGGCGGGACCGGCTCAGGACGCGACGTACGCGCTGGGGGCGTTCGGGTACGACCAGGGGTGGCGGACCGAGAAGCACGTGCGGGTGCTGGCCGATGTCACGCGGGACGGCAAGGCGGACGTCGTCGGGTTCGGTGAGGACGGTGTGTACACGTCGGTCGCGCTGGGAGGCGGGAAGTTCGGGCCTGCCAAGTACGTCCTCGCGGGCTACGGCCACAGCTCCGGATGGCGCATCGGCAAGCACCCGCGCTGGGTCGCCGACATCACCGGGGACGGCTTCGCGGACCTGGTGGGGGCAGGGCCGGACGGGGTGTGGACCGCGGTGGGGCGCGGTGACGGGTCGTTCGGTCCCCTGCGCTTCGCCTCGGGTGTCATGGGCTCCAACGGCCGGCCTGGGCCGTTGGGGATTCAGCTGGGCGACGCGAACCTCGACGGGCGCATGGATCTGTACGCGTTCTCGGACGGCCGTGTGGACATCGCCTTGGCGTCGGGTGGCGGTGGGTTCGCGGTGCCGTACCTGGCTTCGGCCGAGTTCACCGCGGACCGCTACGACTTCAACCAGTTCAAGGTCGCGAACATCGGCGGGGACGCGCGGCCGGACATCCTGTCCGTGCGCTACAACCCCGGTTTCACGCCGATGTCGACACTGGGGCGTGCGGATGGGACTTACGGGGCGTCGCAGCCGTCGGTGCCTTCGGCGGACGGGGTGTTCCAGGTCGGTGACATCACGGGTGACGGATACGCCGACGCGGTCCGGTTCGGCAGCGACGCCAACACGTACACGGGGCGTGCTGTCGGTACGGGCACGTTCACCGCGTTCGGTGTCGGGGTCGGTGACTTCGGCTACAACTACGGGTACGGCTACGGCACGTCGTCGCAGCCTTCGCCTTCTCTGGCCGACATCACTCGGGACAAGCGGGCGGATGTGGTCGGGTTCGGCTCCGCCGGTGTCGTCTCGGCTGTCTCGCGTGGTGACGGCACGTTCGGGCCGTCGCGAAAGGTCTTCGCGGACTTCGGGGCTGACCGTGGCTGGAGCGTCGCGCAGAACCCGCGGCTGTTGGCGGACGTCACCGGGGACGGGGCGGCGGACGTCGTCGGGTTCGGCAACAAGGGTGTGTTCGTCGCTGTCGCCGACGGGGCCGGCGGCCTCGCGTAAAGGCTGACCGGGCGGGACCCCCAGTCCGCTCGGTGAGGGGGGAACGGTCGTGCGCGGCTCTTGTAGTGGAGCCGCGCACGACCTGTCCAGGTTTCCCGTTCTGCGGGATGCCCCTTGTGGCAGGCCCTAGCGTGAAAAGCATGATCTCTCGGCGCGGCGTGCTGATCGCGGCAGGACTCACGGTGCTACCTTCCCGTGCTGTGGCTGCGGCGGCTCCATCGATCGTGAAGCCGTTGCCTGCCAGCGACTTCATCGTGCACGGCACCAACGCGGAGACGCGCTGGGAGGCCCTGCGCGACGCCGGCTCGCTCGTGCCGGTGTCGAAGTTCTTCGTGCGCAACCACACTTCGACGCCGGTGCTGGACTCCGCCGCCTGGCGTCTCCGGATCTTCGGCTCCGGGGTCGCGCGGCCGTTGTCGTTGTCACTGCGGGAGTTGCGAGCGCTGCCGTCCTGTTCGGTCGAGGCGGTGATCGAGTGCGCGGGCAACGGGCGGAGCTTCTTCTCCTCGCAGCAGGGGCAGAGCGTGGCCGGTACGCCGTGGGCTCTGGGTGCGGTCGGCAACGCGCGGTGGCGGGGGGTGCCGCTGCCGGTTCTGTTGCGGCTGGCCGGGATTCGGCGGTCCGCTGTGGACGTGATGCCTGCCGGGCTGGACTCCGAGTACGTGACCGGCGGCGTGAACCTCGGGCGGGTGCGGCGGCCGTTGCCGGTGTCGAAAGCCTTGGACGACGTGCTGGTCGCGTACGAGATGAACGGCGCTGAACTGCCTTTCGACCACGGGTATCCGGCTCGGCTGGTGGTGCCGGGGTGGGTCGGGATCGCGAGCATCAAGTGGTTGGGGTCGTTGGAGGTTTCCGACGTTCCGCTGCATTCGCCGTGGGACACGCAGTACTACCGGTTGCTCGGTCCTGACTACCCGGCCGACGGCTCGCTGGTGACCACGCAGGTGGCCAAGAGCGCGTTCGAGCTCGGGTTCGGTGCTTCCGTTCCGGCTGGGCGTCAGGTGCTGACCGGGCGGTCGTGGGGTCCTGGCGGGGTGCGGCGGATCTCGGTCTCCGTGGACGGCCGGACGTGGCGGCGTGCCACGCCCGTGTCACGCGGCGGCTGGACGCGGTGGCAGATCCCGTGGCAGGCGACGCCGGGGTCGCACGTGTTGCGGGCGCGGGCCGACGACCAGCCTGATGTGTCGCCGTACAACACGCAGGGCTACCTGTTCGGGGCCGTGGTCAGCCACCCCGTGACGGTGGCCTAGGCGCTTTCACGGACGACCAGCGTCGAGGGGAAGAACGTGGTCTGGCCGGTATCGCCGCGGTCGAGCACGGCTCTGGCGGCCGCCGCGGCGATCTCCTCGACCGGGTGCGTCGACGTGGTCAGCGCCGGGCGGCTGAGGCAGGCGAACGCGATGTCGTCGAACCCGGCGACCGCCACGTCTGCTGGTATTCGGATGCCTTGCGCGTGCAGTCCATCGAGGACACCGAGTGCGGTGAGGTCGCTGAGCGCGAACACGGCGTCGGTGTCGGGCCAGCGGGTCATGATCTCCTTCGCCGCTGCCGCGCCGCGGGCGGCCGTGAAGTCGCCGGAGACGACCCTGGTCTCCCGGCCGCTGTCGCGCATGATCTGCTGGTAGGCGTCTCGCGCGCGATCGACGCACGGCAGCCACGATGGGCCGGTGACCATTGCGATTCTTCTCCGGCCGGTGTTCACCAGGTGGCGCACGACCCCGTCGGTGCCGCTGCCGTTGTCCACGTCGAACGACGGCACGTCCTTCGTGCCCACACCGATCGCGGCAGTTCGGCCGCGCATGGCCTTGGGCACGGTGTGGAGGGCCGGCTGCGTCGGGTTGACCACCACGAGCCCGCCGAGGTTGTGGCTGCCGGCGAGGGTGGCGAGCGAGGCGCCCAGAGGAACCCAGTGCAGCGACACGCCGACCTCGCGTTCGGCGGCGATGTGCGCGGCCGTGGTCAGCACCCGCCCCACGTACGGGTCGTCGAGGATGGCGGCGGTGTGACCGATTACGGCGATGGCGAGCCGGGTACCACTGCGGGACGCGAGCGCGCGGGCGGCGGCGTCCGGCACGTAGCCGAGCTTGGCGACGGCCTGGGCGACCCGGTCGCGGGACCGTGCCGACGCGGGGCCCTGACCGGTGATCACCCGTGACGCCGTCGCCCGTGACACGCCTGCGGCCCGTGCCACGTCGTCCAGCGTCGCGCTGTGTTGTCCCCTCATCTCGCAAGTATTGCCATGGAAGCGCTTCCATGTGTGAGGTGTGAACTTCATGTATCGAGAAAGGGGACCGGGATGTCGGTCACGGTGTCGCGCAGGGAAGTCCGGACCGCCGCGGCGGGGGTGGCGGTCACGTTCGGGCTGAACGGCGTCGCGGTGGCTTCGTGGTTCGCCCGCGTGCCCGCCGCCCGTGACGCACTGGGTCTCTCCGCGGGTGCGTTGGGGCTGTTGCTGTTGTCGATGTCGCTGGGCGCGTTCCTGGCGATGCTCTCCGCGGGCGAGGTCACGCATCGGCTCGGGGCGCGGTTGACGGTGTGCGTGTCGGCGCTGGTGGTCTCCTCGGGGCTGTTTCTGGCCGGCGTCGGGATCGGAGCGGTCCCGTCCGTGGTGCTGACGGCTGCGGGCATCTTCGTGCTCGGCTACGGGTCGGGCCTCTGCGACGTGGCGATGAACGTCGAGGCGGCGGAGGTGGAACGCGCTCTCGGTCGCACGGTGATGCCGCGCTTCCACGCCATGTGGAGCCTGGGCACCGTGGCCGCCGCCGGTCTCGCGTCCCTGGCGGCGTGGGCTTTGCTGCCGGTGACCGCGCACCTGGGTGGCGTGGCTGTCGTGGTCGCGGTCGGCACGTTGGTGGCGGCGCGGGCGTACCGGCTCGGCGGCGACGCATCGCCCGAGCGCGGCAGTGGAGTGATGGCGGCCTGGCGCGAACCTCGCACGTTGCTGATCGGGGCGCTGGTGCTCGTGCTGGCGTTCACCGAGGGCACCGCGAACGACTGGGTGGCGGTGGCGTTCATCGACGGGCACGCCTTCTCCGGCGCGGCGGGCTCGGTGGTGTTCGGCGTGTTCGTCACGACGATGACGTTCGGCCGGATCGTCGGGACTCTGGCGCTGGACCGGTGGGGCCGCGTGCCGGTGCTGCTGGTCACGATGCTGGTGGCGGCTTCCGGGGTGGTTTTGGCGGTGTTCGCCGGCTCTCCGGTGGTGGCGGTCGCGGGGGTGGCCGTGTGGGGTCTCGGCACCGCGCTGGGCTTCCCGGTGGGCATGAGCGCGGCGGCGGACGACCCTGCTCGTGCGGCTGCTCGGGTGAGTGTGGTCGCGGTGATCGGCTACACGGCGTTTCTCGCCGGTCCGCCGCTGGTCGGGCTGCTGGGGGACCAGGTGGGGGTGCTGCGGGCGCTGTTGGTGGTGCCGCTGTTGTTGCTGCCGGCTTTGGCGCTCGTGCCGGCGCTGCGGCGGCCTGTGGCGTGAGGTGCGGTGGCCGGTGGCGTGAGGTGCAGTGGCATGAGGTGCGTTAGGTGCGATGTGCGCCCACCACACACACGGCACGGGCCGGGTACCCCCAATTTCGATTCTAGGGAGTGGGACCGACAGTTCGGCGGGGCGTGGGCCGGGGTGTGAAGATCGGGCGGTGACTGTCTCCGCGTGGGCACCCCTGCGCCGCAGTGCCTTCCGGGCGCTGTGGCTCGCCCAGTTCGCCTCCAACATCGGCACCTGGGCGCAGACGGTCGGTGCGCAGTGGCTCATGGGTGACCTCGGCGGGTCCGCGTTGCAGGTCGCCTTGGTCCAGACGGCCACCACGTTGCCGGTGTTCCTGCTGGTGGTGCCATCGGGGGCGTTGGGCGACATCCTCGACCGCAGGCATGTGCTGATCTCCGGCCAGGCGCTCATGCTGGCCGGCGCGGCGGGGCTGATGTTGCTCGCGGGGACCGACAAGGCCACGCCGTCGAGTCTGCTCGGGCTGCTCGCGCTCATGGCGATCGGGCAGGCGTTGTCGATGCCGTCGTTCCAGGCCATTCAGCCGGAGCTGGTGTCCAGGGAGGAGATTCCGCAGGCCGCGCTGCTGAACGGCGTCAACATGAACGTCGGCCGCGCGATCGGGCCCGCGCTCGGCGGGCTGCTGATCGCGTTGGCCGGGTCGGAGGCCACGTTCGCGTTCAACACGGTGTCGTTCCTCGGTGTGCTGATCGTGCTGGCGCGGTGGAAGAGGCCGTCGGACCACCGTCCGCTCGGGGCCGAACACATCACCACGGCGGTGCGGACCGGTGCGCGGTACGTGGCCAGTTCGCCGTTGTTCCGACGAGTGCTGACGAGACTCCTGGTGTTCATCGTGTTCGGCAGCGGGCTGTGGGCGTTGCTGCCGGCCATCGCGCGCGGGCCGCTGCAGCTCGACGCCAGCGGGTACGGCGTGTTGCTCGGCAGTGTGGGCACGGGGGCTATCGGCGGCGCGTTCGTGGTGCCGAAGTTGTTGCAGCGCATGAGCAAGAACCGGCTGGTGCTGTTCGCGACGTGGGTCTACGCGGCGGCGACGAGCACTGCGGTGCTGACGGCAAGCTTCCCCGTGGTCATCGTGGCGATGTTGCTGACGGGCGCGTGCTGGATCGCCACGCTGTCGACGTTCAACGCCACCGCGCAGGTGATGCTGCCGTCGTGGACGCGGGCTCGGGCGCTCGCCTACTACCAGCTGATCCTCATGGGCGGGCAGGCGCTGGGCGCGGTCGTGTGGGGTGCGGTCGCGGACGCGTACAGCCTCAGGACGGCCATGATCGTGCCGGCGGCGGCGATGGCCGTGGCGGTCCTCGCCGCGACGAAGTGGTTCCCGCTGCTCGACCGCTCGCTCGACATCAGCCCGGCGACGTACTGGGACGCGCCGCCCGAGATCGACGACACCTACGCCGGGCCCGTGCTGGTCACGGTGGAGTGGCCGGTGGCGAAGGAGAACGAGGACGAGTTCATCGACGCCATGCAGAAGGTCGGCAGAGCGAGGCGACGCACGGGCGCCACGATGTGGGGGCTGTTCCGCGACACGGAGAAGCCGGAGACGTTCCTGGAGACCTTCACCGTGGCGACGTGGCAGGAGCACCTGCGGCAGCACATCGAGCGCGGCACGGTCGTGGACCAGCAGAACCAGGAAGCCGCACGTGCGCTCGCCAAGGGAGACGCGCACGTGCGGCACCTGCTGTTCGCGGAACCGAAGAAGCCGGACTAGGCGTTGTAGGCCTCGACGGTCACGCGAGGTTGTTCGGACGGAAGATCGCGCCTGTGCCACGACAGCGTGACGGAGCGGGTCTCGCCGGGCAGCAGCCACAGGTAGTTGTCGCTGTAGATCGTCGGCAGCACGCGCCGGTCGGAGCGTCGATCACGCAGGCCGAGCCGGGTCATCGCCGCGACGACCTCGCCCGTGTTGCGCACCTTCACGGTCAACCGGCGACGATCACCGTCACATCGAACACCACCGACATCGGAAGAAACGTTCGTGCGGCCCAACGAGTTCAGGGCCTGCATGTCCGAAGGCGCGCGATAACGCCAGTAGGTGTTCTCGGAGACGAGCTGGTCTCCGTCGAACAGCCGCAACCGCACCAGGTGCAAGGCGGACGAGTGCGGCGTCACCGAGAACAACGACGCCTTCGCGGACGCACCGACTTCGACCGCGGCGTTCTGGGTGCTCAGCACCTCACCGGACAACGAGAGAACGATCGCCTCGACACGACCGTGCACAACACTGGTGGTGTGGTTGAGAACCGTCACCTGCCAAGTGTCCGAAGAGGCCTGAACGTGGAGCGGCTCGCACGCCTTCTTCGCGCCGAGGTACGTGCCGTTGACGTCCAGGTCGTAGTCGTAGGTCTGCCACACCGTCGAATACCAGGCCGGATGCGACATCCACAGCAGCAACGCGGAAGCGTCGTCCCACAGGTGAGCGTTCCACGCCTCGAACATCGCCCGCATGTTCTCGTAGTTCACGAACTGCGCCTTGCGGCAGAACTCGTCGAGTCCGGACGAGGCACCGAGCCGCGCGTCGATCGCGGCCTGGTAGAGCTGCGGGCGCTGGTTGCCGTCGGTGCACCAGTCGTGCGCGTACCAGACGTCGCCGATCGGCCACGCCACCTCGGACCCGGCCAGGTTGCGCATCGTCTCGGCCACCGGCACGGTCGGCATGCCGATCTCGGTGTGGAAGCCGAAGTCGAAAGTGTCGTACGTGCTGGGGTCGAAGTACTTCGCGGGCTCGACCCAGTGGTACGGGCCGTGGCCGGAGACGCTGCCGTCGGCCGAGTGGCTCTGGTAGTGGACGTCGGTGTGCTGTTCGGCAACGATCTCGCGCAGGCCGGCGTCCGTGTTCGGCGGCGGCGAGGCCTCGTTGGCGCCGCACCACACCACGATGCTCGGGTGGTGGCGGTAGCGCGTCACGGTGTCGCGCGCGGTGTCGAGGTAGCCGGGGATGTCGTCGGTGAACTCGCCGACGATCCAGAAGTCGTTCCACACCAGGATTCCGTGCCGGTCGCAGGCGGAGAAGAACTCGTCGCGGTTGCTGCTGCCGATCCAGTTGCGGATCATCGTGAAGTTCATGTCGCGGTGCAGGCCGACGACGTTGTCGAGGCGCTCGGCCGGCATGCGGCGCAGCAGCTCGTCGAAGCCCCAGTTGCCGCCGCGGCAGAAGATCGGCACGCCGTTCACGCGGATCTTCAACGGCTCCTGCTCATAGGAGAGCTCGCGGATGCCGAAGTGCGTGGTCCGCTTGTCGCTCTCGGCACCCTTCGCGGTCACCGTCAGGACCGTTTCGTGCAGGTGCGGGTCGCCGTACCCGTTGGGCCACCACAGTTTCGGGTTCGCCATGGTGTACGTGCCGAGCGCGACCTCGGACACGCCGGGCTCCAAAGTCACGGCCTTCGCGAGCTTCACGCCGGAGAACGCCGCCTGCACCGTGACCGGCAGGGGAGAAGCGGAGGTGTTGCGAACGGGCACGCTGATCGTGATGCCGGCGGAATTGTGGTCTGCGGACAACGTTGTCACGACACGTGGATCGCCGAAGACCGCGTCACCGGTGGCGCGCATCCGGATGTGGTCCCAGATGCCGGTGCCGCGGTCGCGCACCGCGGGCATCCAGTCCCAGCCGGAGATCGACAGGTAGGTCGGCGAGTCGAGGTGGAGCTGACCGGAGTTCGGGAACGCGCCGCCGTCGCTGCCCTTGTCGGTCGGGCTGCCGGGGTGCTTCATCGGGTTGAGCCGCAGCGCCAGCACCTGCTCGCCCGAAGCCTTCAGCGCGGAGGTGATGTCGAACGAACCGCGGATGAACGGGTTGGTGACGTCGCCGATCTTGGTGCCGTTGAGCCAGATCTCGGCGTGCTGCATCACGCCGTCGAGCTCCAGCCACACCTTGCGGCCGGCGAAGTTCTTCGGCAGCGGGAACGCGCGGCGGTACCACCACGAGTGTCGCGACAGCGCCTCCGGGATCTGCATGTTGTGCATGGCGGCGACGGGGTCCGGGAAGTGGCCCTGGTCGACCAATGACGTCAGCACTGTGCCAGGAACGGTTGCGTCCAGCCATTTCGACGTGTCCACACCGGACCGAGCCAGTGCCGAGCCATCGGAGGTGCCCGCGAAGTCGTCCATCGTGAGGTGCCAGCCGGAGTCCAGTTCGACGGTGTTGTCCGGGCCGGGCTGCAGCGCGGGGACGTTGCCGTTGCCGCGCCAATCGGTCCAGCCCTTGACGCCAGGTCGTGGGCCGGACGTGCCGTAGACCTGAAAGCCGTTGAGCCCCAACGGGTTGTCGTTCGACCGGTGGGTTCCCGTCAGCCGGACGTAGCGCGCGCCGACCGGCTTCTCGAGCTGGATCCGCGTTTCCGCGCCCCGGTAGACCTCGCGCCACGTCTGGTTGTCCGTGCTGACCTCGAGGTGGAACGACAGCGCGGCCGCGGACAGGATCTCTGCGCCGGTCGTGTCGTTGCGCGGCTGGTAGCCCGGCACCGGCACGAACGTCGGATCGCCCGGCTTCGCCTCGAAGACCAGCACGAACGACGAGACCTCGCAAAGCCCCTGCAGGTCGACGACCACCCACTGCGGGTCGCCGGCGGCCGCGCGCCAGCCGGAGCCGCGCACACCGGCCTGCTGCAACCCGTCGGTGACGAACTGCGGGGGAGTGGCGGCGCAGGCGGAGGAAGAAGCGGAAACGGGGCGGTTCAGCGCAAGATCGGTGACCTCGTGCGACATCAACTCTCCATGCAACTAAGGCGCCCGCAGCCAGCTTTGAGGGTTGATCGTTTGCCGGTCAAGAGGACAAGCGAGACAAGATGACAAGGTTGTCGACCGGCTGTCCCATAGCAGCGAGCTATGAACGGAAGGGATGCTCGCGGGCCAACGGGCGGTGTGACGCTTCCGGCACCTCGAACCCTGCGGAGGACCCGATGCGATTAGCCGCCCTGATCCTGGCCGTGGTGGCCGGACTCCTGGCTCCGACCTGCGCCCACGCCGCCCCTGCCCCCGATCCCACCCACGCCTCGCCGAACAGCCCCCTGCTGCCACCCGAGGTCGCCAGGAACACCCGGCACCCGGCACCCGAGAACACGATCCAGACCGCGGCGGTCACCGACTACCCGGCCGAGTTGCGCGCGTTGACCCGCGTGCTCGACAACTACACGCCCGCCGACGACGCCACCGTGCACGCCGGCATGATCATGCTCTACTACGGCCACGCATACCCGGAGTTCCTCGCCGCGGTGAAGGCCGAACCGGAGATCCTGCGGGCGCTGCGCCGGTTCGTGGTGCGGCACCTGGACCTCTTCGGCACCGACCGCGCCTACCTGGTCACGAACGCCACTCGCGAGCTCGGCAGATTCCTGCAGCACAAGGACATCGCCCCGCTGGTCCGCCCGCTGCTCGTGGACATGGTGAACCGTGGTGACGTGGTGGGCAGGCTCGCGCCGCTGTGGGTGGGCGTCGCCGAGATGGTCGACTGGTACGACAAGGCGAACTGCCGCCGCTACGGCACCTGCGACTTCAAGGCGACGATCGACCGCCGCGTGCTCACCGTCCGGCACACCTGCAGCTCGACGCTGAAGATCCGCGCCCAGCAGCTGACCCGGGCCCAGCTCCGTCGGACGTGCAGCTCGCTGGCCGCCCAGGACGCCGTCTTCCACGGCCTGGTGCACGACTCCGGACCTGTCGCCGGCGACCAGAACACGTCTCTGGAGGTCGTGGTCTTCAACACCGGCGACGACTACCGGACGTACGCGGGCGTGCTGTTCGACATCTCCACCAACAACGGCGGCATGTACCTGGAAGGCGACCCGGCCAAGAACGAGGCCCGGTTCATCGCGCACGAGGCCGACTGGCTGCCGTCGTTCGCGATCTGGAACCTCAACCACGAGTACACCCACTACCTCGACGGCCGCTTCGACATGCACGGCGACTTCGACGAGAACATGACCACGCCCACGGTGTGGTGGGTCGAGGGGTTCGCCGAGTACGTCTCCTACACCTACCGGAACGAGGTCTACGCGGACGCGCTGGCCGAGGCGAAGAAGCAGACCTACGCGTTGAGCGCGCTCTTCGACACGACCTACGACCACGACACGAAGCGCGTCTACAACTGGGGTTACCTAGCGGTCCGCTACCTGGTCGAGAAGCACCCGGACGACGTCGCGGCAGTGCTGGCGGACTACCGCGCAGGGGACTGGGCGCGGGCCCGCGACCACGTGACGCGGGTGATCGGAACGCGTTACGACAACGACTGGTACGGGTGGCTCGGCACGCTGTCGAGCTGACGGCCGGTGGAGCTCAGTCCGCCGAGGTGAGGGCCGCGCCGCGGTCCTCCCACCACGGCCGGAACACCTCGCTCGCCATCGCCTGCTCCGAATAGGCGCCCAGCACCTCGGCGAACACGCGGCTGGCCTGCTCCCAGGTCAGCCGCTCCCGCCGCCAGCAGAACACCAGCCGCATCCGCATCGGCGCCCCCGCCAACGGCCGCACCGCCACCCCCGGACCGCCCTGCGACGTCGGTTCGACCAGCTGGACGGCCTTGCCGGCCGCGATCAGCTGCCGCCCGGCCCCGCTCGGCACCTCGAACCGGATCCGCGGCACGAACCCCACCGCCCGGCACGCCGCCCGCAGCGTCGTCAACGACCCGTCCTCGGCTCCGGGAGGCCCGACCCACGCCTCACCGGCCAAGTCCGCCAGCTCCACCTCAGGTGCTGAAGCAAGCCGGTGACCTGCGGGAAGAGCGATGTACACCGGCACCCACGGCACCACGATCCGCTGCCCGATCCCGCGCGGCAGCCCGAGATCGCCCTCCTCGTCGACCGCGATCACCGCCGCGTCCAGGTGCCCGTTCGCCAGCGCCAGCGCCAGCCCGGTCGACGACGGGTCGACCACCAGCGTCACGTCGTCCAGAGCCTCCTCCAGACGCGAGAAGAGGGCAGCCACGCACTCCATGTGCACCGACCCGAACCGGATCGGACCGCCTCGCCCGGCCATGTCCGAGCCGAACGCCTCCAGCTCCACCAACAACAACCGGGCTCGCTGCAGCATCTGCGCGCCCAATGCGGTAGGAACGGCTCCGGCCCGGCCGCGTTCGAACAGCTTGCCGCCGACCAGGCGCTCGACCCGCTGCAGCAAGGTCGTCAGAGACGGTTGGGAGATGCCCAGCTGGGTCGCCGCGCGCGAGAGGCTGCCCGCGTCGCCGATGGCGCAGACCGCGCGCAGGTGCCGGATCTCCAGTTCCATAGGCTGAGGCTATCCCCGATCTGGATTGGCGGACCCCGGCCGTTCGAAGGAAGGCTGGGGTCAAACACGATCCCGAGAGGACCGGAATTGGCTCGGACACGCCGTGACATGGCGAAACTGGTCGAAGCGGACGGTTTCCGCACCCACATCCGCGACGGCTGGGGCAAGTGGGACGACCACATCGACCTGCCCAAAGGCATCGTCGAAGCGGTTCGCGCCCATCGTGCGAGGCTCGTCGAAGCGCTCCCAGGCAAGCGGATCGCGCTGGCTGCGGGACGGGCGCACGTCCGGTCCAACGACACGTTCCACGAGTTCCGCGCCGACAGCGACTTCGTGTGGCTGACCGGCTGCCAGGTCGAGGGCGCGGTGCTGGTGCTGTCCGATGAGGACGCCACGCTGTTCGTGCCGGTGCCGTCGGAACCGCACAGCGTCGACTTCTTCGGTGACGCCGACCGCAGCCCGTTCTGGATCGGCGCCGCGGCAGGGCCGAAGGAGTGGGGCGAGGCGCTGGACATCACCGCCCGCCCGCTCGAAGACCTCGCGCACGCCCTGCGCGGCCGGCACCCCGAGACGCTCACCGCCAAGGGTGTCGACCCGCTGCTGGACGCCCTGACCGGTTCGCACAGCGACGAGCTGCGCACCACGCTCTCGGAACTGCGCCGCATCAAGGACGACTGGGAGATCGGCCAGCTCCGCCAGGCGGTCGACGCGTCGGTCAAGGGCTTCGCGGACGTCGCGATGGAGCTCGGCCAGGCCGTGCGCGGCGGGGGAGAGCGCTGGCTGCAGGGCACGTTCGACCGTCGCGCGCGCACCGAGGGCAACGGCCCCGGTTACACCTCGATCGTCGCTGCCGGCCCGCACGCCCCGGTGTTGCACTGGACGCGCTGCGACGGACGTGTGAACGACGCGGACCTGCTGCTGCTCGACGCCGGCGTCGAAATGAACTCGCTCTACACCGCGGACGTCACCCGCACGTTCCCGGTGAGCGGCGAGTTCTCCGCGGCCCAGCGTCAGGTCTACGACCTCGTGCACGCCTCGCACGTGGCCGCTCTGGCGGAAGTCAAGCCCGGCAACGACTACAGCGCCTTCCACCACACCGCGATGCGCGTGCTCGCGGAGGGCCTGCACGACTGGGGCCTGCTGCCCGTGTCAGTCGACAAGGCGCTCGACCCGGCCGGTCAGCACCACCGCCGGTACATCGTCTGCGGCACCGGGCACTTGCTCGGCCTGGACGTGCACGACTGCGCCGACGCCCGCCAGGAGACCTACCAGATGGGCATCCTGGAGCGCGGCATGGCGCTGACCGTCGAACCCGGCCTGTACTTCCACCCGAACGACGAGACGCTGCCGCCGGAACTGCGCGGCATCGGCGTCCGCATCGAGGATGACCTCGTCGTCACCTCGACCGGCGCGGAGATCCTGTCGGACGCGCTGCCGATCGAAGCGGACGACGTGGCCGCCTGGGTGCGAAAACAGCGCTCCTAGCGTGGCTTTACGGCGTCTGCAAGTACTACCAACTGCGAGTTGGTAGTACTTGCAGACGCCCCAGAGCTCAGGACTTGGTGCCGATTCCCGCGATGGCGCGGACCTCCATCTCGGCGGCCTTCGCGGCGTTCTCCGGCTCGGCCTTCGAGAAGATCGTGCCGAAGAAGCCGCACAGGAACGAGAACGGGATGGAGACCAGGCCCGGGTTGCCCAGCGGGAACCAGGCGAAGTCGATGTCCGGGAAGATCGACGTCTTCGCGCCCGACATCACCGGCGAGGAGATGATGAGCAGCAGGCACGAGCCGAGGCCGCCGTAGATGCTCCACAGCGTGCCCGTGGTGTTGAAGCGGCGCCAGAAGATCGTGTAGAGGATCGTCGACAGGTTCGCGGACGCGGCCAGAGCGAGGGCCAGGGAGACCAGGAACGCCACGTTCTGGCCGTTCGCCGCGATACCGCCGATGATCGACAGGAGGCCGACGACCACGGCCGTCAGGCGGGCGACCCGGATCTCCCTGCGCGGTTCGGCGTTGCCGCGCTTGATGACGTTCGCGTACACGTCGTGGGCGAACGAGGCCGAAGCCGCCAGGGTCAGACCGGCGACGACCGCGAGGATCGTGGCGAACGCGACCGCGGACACGATGCCGAGCAGCACGGCGCCACCGATGCGGAACGCCAGCAGCGGCGCGGCGGAGTTCTCGCCACCCGGTGCGGCGGCGATCGTGTCGCTGCCGACGAGAGCCATCGCGCCGAAACCGATCACCAGCGTGCACAGGTAGAAGATGACCATCGTCCAGGTCGCCCACACGACCGAACGACGGGCCTCGGAGGCGTTCGGCACGGTGTAGAAGCGCATCAGCACGTGCGGCAGAGACGCGATGCCCAGCACCAAGGACAACGCCAGCGACACGAAGTCCAGTTTGGACATCGTGCTGAAGCCGTACTTGGCGCCGGGGTCGAGGACGGCCTCGCCGAGCTTGTTGTTCTCGGTGGCCTGCTGCATGATCGCGGACAGGCTGAAGCCGAACTTGCCCAGCAGGAAGATGCTCATCAGCGTCACGCAGAGCAGCAGCAGGACAGCCTTGATGATCTGCACCCAGGTCGTGCCCTTCATGCCGCCGACCAGCACG
>NZ_JYJG01000354.1 GCF_000955955.1 Lentzea aerocolonigenes | reverse complement strand
GCGGCCGCGCGGACCGGGCGCTGCTTCATCCGGAACGCCAGCACGTCGCCGACGGTGAAGCGGCCGGTGTTGCGCAGGCCCTCGGCGATCAGCAGCAGGCCGACGAGCCACGCCACGACCCAGCCGACGGAGTACAGGAAGCCGTCGTAGCCGTGCGCCGCGATACCGCCGGAGATGCCGAGGAACGACGCGGCCGACAGGAAGTCACCGGACAGCGCGACGCCGTTCTGCGCGCCGGTGAACGAGCTGCCCGCCGCGTAGTAGTCCGACGCCGTCACGTTGCGGCTCGACGCGCGGTACACGATGTAGAGGGTGATCAGGACGAACACCGCGAAGACGCTGAGGTTCAGCACCGGGTTGCCGGTGGTGGGCATGCCTTACTCCTCGACGCCTGTCTTCTCTGCGAGCAATTTGCGCTGCGGGTCCAGCCGTCGCTTTGCGTAACGGGCATAACCGAGCGTGATGAGTATCGACGTGACGAACTGCCCGAGTCCCAGCAGGATCCCGAGGTTGATCACACCGATTACCTTGGTGCTGACGAGCTCGTGCGCATAAGCGGACAGCAGCACGAACGTCAGGTAGGACGCGAGGAACAAAGCGGTCATCGGGAAGATGAACGTCGTGAGCCGGCGGCGCAGGGCGCGGAATTCGTCGGTCTGCTGAATCAACGCGAAGTTCGGTTTGCCGTTCGAATCCACGTACGACAAAGACTCGGGGTCGTCGAACGACGCGAAACCCCGGATTTCCCGATGCTCGTGTTGCGTTTCGCCAGGCGACCACATCGCCTTGGTCATGTACCCCCGCCCCTCGCTGTGCGGCGACCACTGTAGCGCTCTCACGTGTGCAGTCAACGTGCCTGAGTGCCGGGAACCGGGCAAAACCGGACACTGCATTCGTCTCAAATGGCCGGACGCGAGGATACCTCAGTGATCTTGACCTGGAGTAGCCCCCGAAGTTGCGTCGTATGCAACATCGGACGGACAGGTCCAGACCGTTGTCGCACGTGTACACCTGGCCTAGGATCGTTCGGTCCGCGTTTTTGGTGACGGTTGGGGATAAAGTGGGGTTCTTAGCGCGCGAACGCACAGTCGCGCCTCCCGGATGGAACCGCTGGCTCGTTCCGCCCGCAGCACTGGCGATTCATCTCTCCATTGGTCAGGCCTACGCCTGGAGCGTCTTCAAGACGCCTCTGGAGAAATCTCTCGGTATCACGGGAACGCAGTCGGCTCTGCCCTTCCAGCTCGGCATCGTGATGCTCGGGCTCTCGGCCGCGGTGCTCGGCACGACCGTGGAGCGCAAGGGGCCGCGCTGGGCGATGTTCATGTCGCTGCTGGCCTTCTGCTCCGGTCTGCTGATCTCGGCGGTCGGCGTGTGGGCGGGCATGTACTGGGTCGTCGTCGTGGGCTACGGCCTGATCGGCGGCATCGGCCTCGGCATCGGCTACATCTCGCCGGTCTCGACGCTGATCAAGTGGTTCCCCGACCGGCCGGGCATGGCGACCGGCATCGCGATCATGGGCTTCGGCGGCGGAGCGTTGATCGCGTCACCCTGGTCGACCTCGATGCTGACCGCGTTCGGCAACACCTCGACGTCGGGCATCGGCAAGGCCTTCCTCATCCACGGCATCGTCTACGCGATCTTCATGAGCGTCGGCGTCCTGCTCATCCGCCTGCCCTCCAAGGAGTTCACGGAGGAGAAGGCGGCGCTGCTCAAGGACAAGCCGAAGGCCACCGTCGCGTTCAACGTCTCGGCGAACAACGCGATCAAGACGCCGCAGTTCTGGCTGCTCTGGGTGGTGCTGTGCTTCAACGTCACCGCGGGCATCGGCATCCTGGAGAAGGCCGCGCCGATGCTGGTCGACTTCTTCAAGGAGTCGTCGACGCCGGTCCTCGCGACCGCCGCCACCGGTTTCGTGGCGCTGCTCAGCGCCGCGAACATGGCCGGCCGGTTCGTCTGGTCGTCCACTTCGGACATCGTGGGCCGCAAGAACATCTACCGCGTCTACCTCGGTGCCGGCGCGCTGCTCTACCTGGTGCTGCTGACCCTCGGCCCGACCAGCACCCCGCTGTTCGTGGTCGCGGCGATGGTGATCCTGTCGTTCTACGGCGGCGGCTTCGCCACGATTCCGGCCTACCTGCGCGACCTGTTCGGCACCTACCAGGTCGGCGCGATCCACGGCCGCCTGCTGACCGCGTGGTCGGTCGCCGGTGTCCTCGGGCCGCTGATCGTCAACGCCATCGCGGACGCGGGCAAGAAGGCGGGCCACACCGGTCCCGACTTGTACGCCACGTCGTTCTACATCATGATCTCGCTGCTGGTCGTTGGTTTCGTGGCGAACGAGCTGGTTCGACCGGTGAACCCGAAGTTCCACGAGCCCAAGCCGGCTGAAGAGATTTCTGGCGAGCCCGACAAGCCCGCGCCGAAGACGGACGACGAGGCCACGGTCGCCAAGTGGAACGAGGCCGAGGCGGCGGACGTCGCAGAGGCCGAGGCTGCGGACTCCGACGACGTGGAAGGCGTGGTGAGCAAGTGAACTCCCAGCGCTTGTTGCTGATCGGCGCGTGGTTGTGGGTGGGCATCCCGCTCGCCTACGGCCTGTACCGGCTCTTCCTGAACGCGGCCAAGCTCTTCGTCTGATGTTCAACTCGCTCGTCAACTGGCGCAACTGGCGCCTGCCGGTGAAGCTCGCCGCGGTGTTGATCGTTCCGGTCTTCATCGCGGTGGGCGCCGGCGTACTGCAGATCCATTCGCACATGGAACGCGCCGAGTCCTACGCGGCACTCCAGCGGCTGGTGAAGGTCCGTTCGGCGCTGATCCCCGTGATCGAGGGCGTGCAGGCGGAACGGCGGATCGTCGCGGAGGGCTCCGGCCCGCAGGCGCTCCAGGAACAGATCAAGCGCACCGACGACGCTCGAACCGCGTTGCGCGCCCAAGTCGCGAAGACCTCGCTGTCGCAGGTCGTCACGGCCCGCATGGACGACGTCAAGTCCCGCATCGGTGGTCTGCCCGCGCTGCGCGAGAAGACCGGCGACGTGCCGGGCGTGATCAAGGAGTACACCTCCCTCACCGAGTCGATGCTCGACGTGGACGAGGTGCTCGCCAGCGAGTTCGGCGACGCGGCCCTGTCCCGCACGGCGATGGGCCTGCACCACGCGCTGCACGTGCAGGAGCAGGTCCTCTACCAGCAGGCGGTCGTGCTGTCCGGGCTCACCCGCGGCCAGCTCGTCACGGCCGAGGTGCGCTCGCTCGTCGAGTCGAACGTCAAGCTCGGCTACATCGCCGGCCAGTTCGCGGCACTCGCGACGCCGGAGCAGCTGAGCTCGTACTGGTCGTTCTTCAACGGGCCGGACATCGAGGCGCAGCGCAAGATGCTCGCCACCGCGGTGCTGCACCCGACCTCCGACGCGCCCAGCACCGGCACCGGTACGGCCAGGCCCAAGCCGTTGCCCATCGCGGCCTCGGACTGGAGCAAGGCCTCCGGAGCGGTCGCGACGTCGCTCGACGGCGTGGTGACGGGCCTGCAGAACGACCTGCGCGACACCGCGAACCGCCTGCGCGACGAGACCAGCGACCAGGCCGGTGCGGCGTCCGCGATCCTGTTCGCCAGCCTGATCCTGGCCGGCACCATCGGGTTCGTCGTCGGCCGTTACCTGCTGCGATCTTTGAACGCCCTGCGCCGCTCCGCACTCGAGGTGGCGTGGCACAAACTTCCCGAAATGGTCGCGACCGGTCGCGGCAGCACGGAGATCGACCCGGTGCCGGTCGACACGACCGAGGAGTTCGGCCAGGTGGCGCGCGCGTTCGACGCGGTGCACAAGCAGGCCGTCAAGTCGGTCATCGAGCAGGCCGGCATGCGCGCGAACATGCGCAACATCTTCGTGAACCTCTCGCGGCGCAGCCAGAGCCTCGTCGAACGCCAGCTCAAGCTGATGGAGGAGCTGGAGAAGTACGAGGAGGACCCGGACCAGCTCGCGAACCTCTTCAAGCTCGACCACCTCGCCACCCGCATGCGCCGCAACAACGAGAACCTGATGGTGCTTTCCGGCGGCGACGTGGCCCGCAGGTTCCACCGCCCGATCCCGCTCACCGACGTGCTGCGCGCGGCGGCGGCCGAGATCGAGCAATACCAACGGGTGATGGTGCACACGGCGCCGAATGCCGAAGTAGTCGGTTATGTGGCAAGCGACCTCGTGCGACTGCTCGCCGAACTTCTTGACAACGCAACGGCTTTCTCGCCGCCGCACACCCAGGTCTCGATCAGCGCGTCGATCGAGGCAGGCGACATCGTGCAGATCGACGTGGTCGACCACGGCATCGGCATCGACCCCGAGGCGCTGGCCGTGGTGAACCGGCGGCTGGAGGCCGCGGGTGAGGGCGTGGAGGTCCAGGTCTTCCGCGAAATGGGACTTTTCGTCGTCGGAAGGCTCGCCGCACGCCACCAGATCGTGGTACGTCTCGATGCTCAACAAGGCAAGGGGACTCGCGCGATCGTGTTGGTTCCGGCGGAACTGGCACCACGACGCGAAGAGTCCTGGGAGTCTTTCCGAGGGGAAGCGACAGAGCACCAGCAGCAGCCGGCGCGGCCGATGATGTCCGGCCCGGCGATGGAACCGGAGTCAGCGCAAGCTACGGCGTCGTGGTTCGAGTCACCCGCTGGCGCTCCGCCGCCTCCTCCCGCACCAGCACGCCAGTCGCCTGAGTCGGCCCGGGGCTTCCTCGACGCCTTCCAGCGCGGCGTGCAGCGAGGCCTTCCCGACCGGCAGGAGAGTCGATGAGCACGCAGGTGGACCAGTTCGGCTGGCTGGTCACCAACTTCGCCGACAGAACACCCGGCATCGAGCACGCCGTGGTGATCTCGGCCGACGGGTTGGTGTTGATCTCGTCGTCGAAGCTTCCGCAGCACGTCGCACCGCAGTTCGCGGCGATCGTGGCCGGCGTGGTGTCGCTCGCGGAGTCGGCGTCCCAGTGCTTCGCGGGTGAGTCGGTCGTCCGCACGGTCGTGCAGATGGACCGCGGCGTGATGCTGCTGTCGTCGATCAGCGACGGCTCGGTGCTCGCGGTGCTGGCGTCGAACTCGTGCGACGTCGCGCAGGTCGCGTACGAGATGACCGTCGTCGTGCGGCAGGTGGGCCAGCTGCTCACGCCGGAACTGCGGGCCGAGCTGGCATGAACGGGGAGTCTGAGGAGCAGGTCAGCTTCGGCGACCTGGTCAGCGGTTTCAGCTTCGACAGCGCGCGGATCCGCAAGCGCGGCAAGAAGAAGGCCACGCGTGCCGCGGAGCCCCCGCCCGAGCCGGACCCGTACGCGACGCTGCCGTTCGAGCCGGTGCCGCCGTTGCCGTCCATCGAGTCGTCGGCATCCATCGTGCGCGCCTACGCGTGGACCGGTGGCCGCACCACGTCCGAGGTGCACCTGGAGATCGAGACGCTGGTCTCGGTGAACGAGCGCTCGGCGACCGCGGTGCGGCCCGAGCACCACGACGTGCTCGCGCTGTGCCAGTCGCCGCGGTCGGTGGCGGAGATCGCGTCTCTGCGCCACCTGCCGTTGGGCGTCACGAAGGTGCTGCTCGGCGACATGGCGTCGCACGGGCTGATCGACGTGCACCGCACCGCGTCGTCGTACGGCGAGGAGCGTCCGGACGGTGCGTTGCTGGAGCGGGTGCTCGCGGGGTTGCGCCGCCTCTAGCCGCCGCCCCGGTTGCTGTTAAGGCGTCTGCAAGTACCGCCAACTCTTGATC
>NZ_JYJG01000353.1 GCF_000955955.1 Lentzea aerocolonigenes | reverse complement strand
AATTCATATATTACTGGCTGTGTTTCGGCACGCTGTTGAGTTCTCAAAGAACACGCGCTCACCGGATCCGATCTCCGTTTCCGGAGAGTTTCACTCGGGGCTTGTGTTGCTGAAGCTTATTTGGTGTTCCTGGCCGGTGTCAAATCGGCCTCTCAGAGGCTTCTTTGTCTTCGGCTTTTGCCAGGCCCGTTCCGGTTTTGATTTCCGGCCCGTGTCGCTCTGACATGGAGAACATTACACGGGGGTGTTTCGATCTCCAAATCGGGGGGTCCTGGTAGCCGCGAAACGTGCGGCCACCAGGACAAATGCCCGACTCAGGGTGCGGAGACCCCGACATCCGACGGCGTCAGCGGCTTCCGCACAGCCGACGAGCTGTACTCGTCCGACCCCACATCAGGCTTGCCGACGCGGGACTGCGAGTCGAAGTCCTTCGTGACGTACGAGTACGTACCCGCGGAGCTCTCGATCGCCGGGCTCCCGGACGCAAGACGCAGCAGACCGTTCGTGTCGCGCACCAGCTTCGGGTCGACCGAGCGGTAGCCCGACGAGATGCCGGCGGTGCCACCCCACACGATGTTGCCCTCGTACTTCACCGTCGAGCCGCTCATCATCTCGATGAACTTCGACGACGAACCCTTGATGACGTTGTTCGCGAACACGCAGTCCTTGGGTGCGTAGGTGCCGGTGTCGCTGTCGACCACGGCGCCCGTCCCGATCAGGGTGTTGAACGCGACGGTCACGCGGTCCGGCCGGTCGTGCAGCTTCGAGGTGGGGCCGCTGTCGGTCTCGGAGCCCTTGCCGAACACGAGCGCCCGGTCACCCGAGTTCTCCACGTAGTTGTTGAACACCTTGTGGTCGTTCCCGTGGAACCTGATGCCGCTGCCGAAGAGCAGGTTGCCCTCGACCGTGGAGCGGTTGCCGTGGCGCAGGACGATGTAGCCCTTGCTGTCCCGGATCGTGTTGAAGCGGATCGTGTTGTCCGAGGACTTCACCGAGATCGCCTCGGGGTCGCCGTTCGCCTTCTCGAACAGGTTGTTCTCGATGACGGCGTTGGCGGAGAGCTGTTGCTTGTAGCTGTAGCCGAGCCGGATCGACTCGCCGCCGTTCAACCCGCTGTAGCTGTGGTTGTAGAAGTAGTTGTGGTGGACCTTCGTCCGTTGGGCGATCTTGCCGTCTGGACCGGTGATCTGCAGGTACACGCCCTCGTTGGTGCGGTTCGAGAACGTGTTGTGGTCGACCTCGACGTCGTCGGCGCTCACCGTGAGAGAGGCGCCGTCCTTGTCACCGTTGAACGTGGTGCGGGTGATGCGCGTCCCGGCAGCCTCGGCCGGCACCGCCAGGGTGCTGGTGCCGGAGAAGACGAAGCCTTCGACGGTCACGCGGCGAACCGCGCCGAACTCGAAGCTCCCGGCGCTGAGCACCGCGCGGCCGGCGTGCCTGGCCGCGATGGTGATCCTCGACTTGGTGATCTTGATCGGCTTGTCCGCGCGGTGCACGCCGTCCGCGAGCACGATGCGCTGACCGGACCGGGCCTTGTTGATCGCGGCTTGCAGGGCCGCGACGTTCGGCACGCTCACGACCGCGGCGTCCGCGGGCGTCTGAACCAGCGAAGACAGCAGGGCAGCCGCACCCACGACGGCTAGTGATCGGATCATTCGCCAACTCCTGTGGTGGCATTTCGGCAGCGGTGGACCGAAAGTACTGAGGAGTTCCTGCGGACGAGGCAGTTCCGCAGAGGCCACTTGCCCCGTCCTGCAGGGATGGATCCGATGTCTGCCCTCAGGGGCTACGGCGCCGACGGACCGACATCTGCCTTGGTCAGCGGCTTGCGCAACGCGGACGAGGTGTACTCGTCCGCACCGACATCAGGCTTGCCGGAGCGTGCCTGCGGGTCGAAGTCGCGCGTCACGTAGGAGTAGGTGCCCACCGACGCGTCGATGGCAGGGCTACCGGACGTGAGGCGGAACAGCCCGTTGGCGTCCTTCACGAGCTTCGGGTCCACGGACTTGTAGCCGGACGACGGCATGCTGCCGCCGGTGCCACCCCAGATGACGTTGCCCTCGTACTTCACGACCGAACCGCTGTGCATGGAGACGACACCACCGGACGAGCCCTTGATGATGTTGTTCGCGAGCACGCAGTCCTTCGGCTTGAAGTTGCCGCCGTCGCTGTCGACGACCGCGCCCGTGCCGATGAGCGTGTTGAAGGCGACCGTCACGCGGTCCGGCCTGTCGTGTTCCTTGGAGGTCGGGCCGCTGTCCGCCTCGCTGCCGGAGCCGAACACCATCGCGCGGTCGCGGGTGTTCTCCACGTAGTTGTTGTAGATCTTGTGGTCGTTGCCGTGGAACCGGATGCCGCTGTTGAACAGCAGGTTGCCCTCGACCGTGGAGCGGTTGCCGTGGCGCAGGACGATGTAGCCCTTGCTGTTGCGGATCGTGTTGTAGCGGATGGTGTTGTCCGAGGACTTGACGGAGATGGCCTCGGAGTCGCCGTCCGCCTTCTCGAAGAGGTTGTACTCGACGATCGCGTTCGCGGACTTCGACTGCTTGTGGCTGTAGCCGAGCCGGATCGACTCGCCGCCGTTCGCCCCGGAGAACTGGTGGTTGTAGAAGTAGTTGTGGTGGATGTGCGACCGCTTGGCGATGTCGCTGCCAGGGCCGGTGATCTGCAGGTACACGCCCTCGTTGGTGCGGTTCGAGAACGTGTTGTGGTCGATCTCGACGTCGTCGGCGCTCACGCTGAGCGAGGCGCCGCTCTTGTTGCCGTTGTACGTGTTGCGGGTGATGCGGGTGGCCTGCGCCTCGGCCGGCACGTCCAGCGAGCTCGTGCCGTCGAAGACGAAGCCCTCGATGGTGACGTGCTGGACGTTGCCGAGCTGGAAGCCACCGCTCGTGAACACCGTGCCGCCAACTGTCTGCGCGGCGACGGTGATGCCGGACCTGGTGATCTTGATTGGCTCGGCCACGTGCACGCCGTCGGCGAGCACGAGGCGTTGACCGGGACGCGCCGAGTCGATCGCGGCTTGCAGGGAGGACGCGCTCGACACGCTGACAATCGCCGCGAAGGCAGGCGCGTGGACGAAGGAAGACAGCAGGGTGGCCGCGCCGACGGCGGCCAGTGATCGGATCATTCGCCAACTCCGTTGTGGGCAGTTGGCGGCGGTAGACCTAAGTTACCGCAAGATCCCGGCAGGTGGAGTAGTTCGATACAGACCAAGGGCCGTATCGAGCGAGGCGACGCGTTCCAGTTGTCCGATGTCTGCGAGCGGGAACCACTGGGCGAGGTCGGTCGTGCCGTCGACCTCGTAGCGGAGTTCACCGCCGGTGATCCGGACCTCGTACATGATCCGCAGGGCGTGGTAGTCGCGGTCCTGCTCCTCGCGGAACTCCGAGTCGATGCCGAGCAGCCGCAGCACCTCGATCTCGAACCCGGTCTCCTCCATGTACTCCCGGATGACCGCGTCGTGCGGGTGCTCGCCGTGGTCGATGCCGCCGCCGGGGAGGATCCACATCTTGCCGTTGGGGCCGAGCCAGCGCGCTAACAAGATCTCGTCGTTCTCGTTGATGCACACCCCGTACGCGGCTACGCGCTGCTTCTTCGCCCTCATGTGGATCAGCCTAGCTGGCGATCACCCGGGAAAAGTGATATCACTTAGCTAGTACTTCGACAGGGGGTCTGAAGATGGTCGACACGACGGTGCACATGCCGGCGCCCGCTGTGCGTGAGAGGCACGCACGGGAGCTGCCCGGTCTACCGATGTTCTTCGCAGGACTGGTGGTGTACGCGGTGGGTGTGTGGGTGCTCGTCACGGGAGTCATGGACGCCGCGGACAACGGCACGGACCCGGCGCCGGGAATCCTGATCGCCGGGGTGCTGGTGCTGTTCGCGGCGTCGCTGATCATGAAGGGCCTGTTCACGGTCGCGCCCGGTGAGGCGCGCGTGCTGCAGTTCCTCGGCCGCTACGTGGGGACGGTGCGCACGGACGGTCTGCGGTGGGCGAACCCGTTCACCACTCGGGAGAAGATCTCGACCCGGATCCGCAACCACGAGACGCAGACCTTGAAGGTCAACGACGCGGACGGCAACCCGATCGAGATCGCCGCCGTCGTCGTGTGGCACGTGGAGGACACTGCGCGCGCACGGTTCGAAGTGGACGACTTCGTGCGGTTCGTGGGCATCCAGACGGAGACCGCCGTACGGCACATCGCGACGAGCTACCCGTACGACAGCCACGAAGAGGTCGGCCTTTCGTTGCGGGAGAACGCCGACGAGATCACCGAGACGCTGGCGATCGAGATTTCGGCACGGGTGCAGGCCGCGGGTGTGAAGGTGATCGAGTCCCGGCTCACGCACCTCGCGTACGCGCCGGAGATCGCCCAGGCCATGTTGCAGCGGCAGCAGGCTTCTGCGGTCGTGGCGGCACGGACCCGGATCGTCGAGGGCGCCGTCGGCATGGTCGAGCTCGCGTTGCAGCGGCTCGCCGAGCAGGACGTCGTCGAGCTCGACGAGGAACGCAAGGCGGCGATGGTCTCGAACCTGCTCGTCGTCCTGTGCGGTGACCGTTCCACTCAGCCCGTGGTGAACGCCGGTTCGCTCTACACCTGATGGCTGAGCGGAAGAGCGTTCTGCTCAGGCTCGATCCGGCCGTGCACGACGCGTTGAGCAGGTGGGCGAACGACGAGTTGCGCAGCACCAACGCGCAGATCGAGTTCCTGCTGCGGCGTGCGCTGGCGGAGGCGGGCCGGCTGCCGGGCGAGGCGAAGAAGATGCCTCGCCGCGGCAGGCCCCCGAAGAACCCCGACCCGGACTAGAACTCTGGTCGTGCGTGCAGGTCACGGGCGCGGAACAGCACCGCGTGCTCGACGCCCATGGCCTGCCCGCCCATCGCGGCGATCGCCGGGATGAAGTCCGCGGGGGCGGGGTGACCGGGGATCGCGGCCAGGTACGCGGCGTGTGCCTCCAGCGAGGCCACGCCGCGGCGCAGCGGCTCCCCCGACACGTCGACGCCGTGGGTCGGACCGCCGAACCCCGGGACCAGGTACCAGCGCGGGGAGTGCGGTTCGAGGTCCTCGTCGACCTGCTCCGGGAAGATCCACCGGTTGCCCGCGTCTCTGATCGCGTCGAGGGTCGCGAGCCCGGCCGCGCGGTGATCGGCCTGTTCGAAACCGTGCGGGGTGTCGACGTCGAAGTTGCTGCCGAGCACCACGTCGGGCTTGAACCGGCGGATCTCGCGGCAGATGTCCCGGCGCAGGTCCAGGCCGTACACGAGGACGCCGTCCGGGTGGTCGAGGACGGTCAGCTGCTCGACGCCGACCGCGGCGCAGGCGGCCTGTTGTTCGGCGAGTCTCAGGCGTGCCGTCTCTTCTGGAGGGTTCGGCATGCCGGCTTCGCCGCGGGTGAGCAGGAGGTAGCCGACCTCGATGCCGTTCGCGGTCCAGCGGGCGACGGCGGAGGACAGGCCGTACTCCATGTCGTCGGGGTGCGCGACGACGCAGAGCACGCGCTGGAACTCTTCTGGGAGTGCGGGCAATGTCATGCCGGGCATCATTCCCTGTTTCAGCGCAGGCGGCTGAACAGGCGTTTCACCAGCATGAAATCGCTCTCACGGAGTTCCTCCGTTCGGGGGTGTTCTCGTCCGACTCCTCCAGGCGATCGTGTGCGGCGGGCGCACGGGAACGTGGAGGAGTCTTGTCTTTGTTTTCCCGCAAGCGCGCCGGTTTCGGCGTGCTGGGCGTTGCTGTGGTGATGGCGTCGCTGACACCGGCCGGTGGTCTGGCGGCGGGCAAGGAGATCTATCTGGACGCTCGGGCGTCGTCGGAGCGCCGGGTCGAGGACCTGCTCCGGAGAATGACGCTCGAGGAGAAGATCGGGCAGATGCTGCAGATCCGCGTGGGCAAGCTGCGCGGTGACTGCAACAACGGCAACGGGCCGTTGGTGGACTCGTGCCTGAAGGCGGTGCTCGCCGACGCGCACACCGGCTCGATCCTGTCCGGTGGTGGTGACGCGCCGGTCGACAACACGCCGCGTGCGTGGGCCGAGATGAACAACGCGATCCAGCGCTATGCGTTGGAGAACAACCGGTTGAAGATCCCGGTCATCTACGGCGCGGACGGCGTGCACGGGCACAACAACGTCATCTCCGCGACGATGTTCCCGCACCAGATCGGGCTCGGCGCGACGTGGGACCCCGCGCTGTCGGAGCAGATCGGTGTGTCCGCGTCGAAGGCGTTGCGGTCGACGGGCGTGTTCTGGAACTTCGCGCCGGTGTCGGACATCGCGCGCGACACGCGGTGGGGGCGCTACTACGAGACCTACAGCGAGGACTCGTTCCTCGCCGGGCAGATGGCCGCGGCGAACGTGCGCGGGCAGCAGTCGCATGTGGACGACACGGCTCAGCTGACCGCGACGGCCAAGCACTTCGCGGGCTACTCGGCGCCGGCGAACGGGCACGACCGCGCGGCGGCGCAGATTCCGATCCGTCAGCTGCAGGACGTGGTGCTGCCGTCGTTCCAGGCGCAGTTCGACGCGGGTGTGCGCACGGTGATGATCAACTCCGGGTCTTTGAACGGCGTGCCTGTGCACGCGTCGAAGTACATGCTGCAGAAGCAACTGCGTGAGCGCATGGGCTTCAAGGGCGTCGCGGTCTCGGACTGGCAGGACATGAGGTACCTGGTGGACCGGCACAAGGTCGCGCCGGACTACAAGACAGCGATCGCGATGAGCGTCAACGCCGGTGTGGACATGGCGATGGAGCCGTCGAACGCGGCCGAGTTCACCTCGTTGCTGCTGGCGAACGTGCGTGATGGATCGGTGTCGCGCGGGCGGATCGACCAGGCGGTGCGGCGTGTTCTGAAGCTCAAGTTCGACCTGGGGCTGTTCGAGAAGCCCTACGTCGATGCTTCCAAAGCCGACGCCAACGTCGTGAACGCCGACCGGGACCTGGCTCGTCGTGCTGCCGCTGAGAGCGCCGTGCTGCTGAAGAACGACGGTGTGCTGCCGTTGTCGTCTGCCGCGAAGAAGATCGTCGTGACCGGTGAGACCGCCGATGACGTGCGCCGTCAGCTCGGTGGCTGGACCGTCGAGTGGCAGGGCGTGCCGGACGACTCGCCGTTGCCGCCGACCGCGACCGTGCTGACCGGTATTCGCGAGGCCGCTCCTGGTGCGTCCGTCGTGCACGCTGCGACGCCTGCGGCTGCTGTTTCCGAGGCTGCCGGTGCGGACGCGGTCGTCGTCGTCCTGGGTGAGAAGCCCGGTGCGGAGGGTCCTGCCGACACGGAGAACCCGATTTTGACGGCTGACCAGCAGGCGTGGGTCGACTCGGTGCAGGCGACCGGCAAACCGGTGGTCGTGGTGCTGCTGACGGCTCGTCCTCAGGTGCTGGGTGGTGCTGCCGACGCGAACGCGCTGGTCGCGGGCTGGTTGCCGGGTAGCGAGGGTGGCCGGGGCATCGCCGACGTCCTGTTCGGCGCGGTGAACCCGAGCGGCAAGCTGTCGGTGTCGTGGCCTCGTGCTCTGGGTGACCCGACGCTGACCTACGACCAGCTGCCGGGGGCGAACACCTCGGCCGGGGCCAAGTACGACGCGCTGTATCCGTTCGGGCACGGGCTCTCGTACACGTCGTTCACCACTTCGGGTACTTCGGTCGCGGTTGATCGTCACAACGGCGTGGTGAAGTTCACGGTGGCGAACACCGGTGGGCGTGCGGGCACGGTCGTGGTGCCTGTCTACGTCCGCCAGCCCGCCTCGCCGGTGTTGACGCCGGACGCTCGTCTGGTGGGCTTCACCCGCGTGGAACTCGCTGCGGGACAGTCGAAGCAGGTCGAGGTGTCGTTCAAGCTCTCGCAGCTCGCGCTGACCGTGGGCGACGTGGACGGCGACGGGCGGCGTGAGGTCGCACGTGGTGGTTACGAGGCCGTGGTGGGTGCGGAGAAGGCCGCGTTCACGGTGCGCTGAGCTGGCCTGATATCCTTCGTCGTCGTGAACGCGCGGCACTCCGCCGTGGAGGAGAGCCAGCTCAGGCTGGTGCCGACCAAGCGCGTCACGAACTCCGGTTTCGACAAGAAGGGTGATGTCGCATGGCGAACATCAAGTCCCAGCTCAAGCGGATCAAGACCAACGAGAAGGCTCGCCTTCGCAACAAGTCGGTCAAGTCGTCCCTGAAGACGGCCATCCGCAAGTTCCGCGAGGCTGCCGAGGCCGGTGACAAGGCGAAGGCCCTGGAGCTGCTGCAGGACGCGTCCCGCAAGCTCGACAAGGCCGCCACCAAGGGCGTCATCCACGCCAACCAGGCCGCCAACAAGAAGTCGGCGATGGCCCTGCGCGCGAACTCCCTCGAGGGCTGAGTTTTCGCTTCAGGCTCTCGCAAGAGCTTCTGAAAGGGTTCCACTTCCTCCGGGAAGTGGAACCCTTTCGCTTTGTCCGTGGTTGCTTCGCGGCGCAGGTGACAGCGTTCGAGCATGAAGCTGCCCGTCCTCGGCGAGACGATCGCGTACATGCGCAGCCCGGTGGACTGGGCGCGCGACCGCTACGACCGGTTCGGCGCGGTGTCTTCCGTGCCGATGTTCGGGGTGCGGATGACCGTCGCGCTCGGCCCGGACGCCACCGAGGAAGTGCTGCTCAACCGGGACAAAGCCTTCTCCAACGGCGGTGGCTGGGAGAGGTTCATCGGACCGTTCTTCCACCGCGGCCTGCTGCTGCTCGACTTCGACGAGCACCTGCACCACCGGCGGATCATGCAGCAGGCGTTCCTGCCCGCGCGACTGTCCGCCTATCGCGCTCGGATGACACCGGCGATCCCCCGCGAGCTGGCGTCGTGGCCGGTCAACGCCCAGTTCAAGGTGTATCCGGCGGTGCGCGAGATGGTCTTCAACCTGACGTCCGAGGTGCTCACCGGCTCGGGGCTCGGCGCTGAGGCCGACGAGGTGAACCGGCTGTTCGAGGCGTGTCTGCGCGCCTCGACGGGGATCGTGCGCTTCCGCGCGCCCGGCCTGAGCTGGTCTCGTGGGCTGGCGGCCCGGCGGCACCTGGAGACGATCTTCGGCGCGTGGGTGGCGTCGCGGCGCGCTTCGGGCGGACCTGCCGACAACGTGCTCAGCATGCTCTGCGAGGCCGCGACCGACGAAGGCGACCAGTTCACCGGCGCGGACGTGGTCAACCACATGATCCTGTTGCTGCTGGCCGCGCGGGACACGTCGACCATCACGTTGTCGACGATGATCTACTACCTCGGCCAGAACCCTTCGTGGCAGCAGCGGTGTCGTGAGGACGGTGCCGCGGTGGAGTTGGTGCGCAAGGAGGTGCTGCGGCTCGCCCCGCCGTTGCCGCACCTGGTCCGGCGCGTGGTGCGGCCGACTTCTGTTCTGGGGCATCCACTCGCCGTGGGCACGTACGTCCAGACCATCCCGCAGTTCAACCACCACATGCACGAGCTGTGGACGAACCCGCTGGCGTTCGACCCGTTGCGGTTCAGCGAATCGCGCGCCGAGGACAAGGTGCACCGGTACGCGTGGATCCCGTTCGGCGGCGGGGTGCACAAGTGCATCGGGATGCACTTCGCCGGCATGGTGGTCGACGCGGTGATGCACCAGCTGCTGGAGCGCTTCGAGTGGTCCGTCGAGGCCGGTTACGAGATGCCGTGGAACCGCCGTGGTCTGCCCTTTCCGGCGGATGGACTGCCGGTGCGGTTGACCAGTAGGCATAAGAGCCATGGAATCCCTGCCGCGCATTGACTTCGTGGAGCTGCACGACCTCGACCGCACACCGCCCGTATTGCGCACACTCCACACCGAGTCCATCGCGTTCATCTACAGGCTGACGGATGCCGCACGGGAGTACTCGGTGCCGTTGTCCCTCGCCCTGCGCCTTGGTGCCTCGCATCGGATCGTCGACCTCTGCGCCGGCTCGGGCGGCCCGGTGCCGTTGATTCAGCGCAGACTGCACCGCGAGGGCGTGCACACCCAGGTCACGCTGACCGACCTGGTGCCGAATGTCCGCGCGTTCCAACGGGTTCAGGCCGCGAACGCCCGAGTGCTTCCCGATTGTTGCTCGGTGGACTACGAGTCGTCGTCCGTCGACGCGACCGACTGCGCTCTCGAAGGCACGCGGACGATCTACGGCGCCTTCCACCACTTCCCGCCCGCGCTTGCTGTTCGAATGCTGCAGAACGCCGTCGACACCCGGCAGCCGATGGTCGTCGTCGACACCAAGCGGTCGTTCGTCTACCCGCTGCTGTTCCCGTTCCTGACGACGCTGATGGTGCTGATCTCCGCGCCGTTCCAGCGCAATCCGCTCCCCCGCTACCTGCTGCGGCTGGTGCTGACCTATCTGGTGCCGGTGCTGCCGTTCATGATGTTCTTCGACAGCGTCGTGTCGTTCCTGCGCATGTACGGGCGCGCGGAACTGCAACGGATGGTCGATGGCCTCTCCGGCACCGAAACGTTCACGTGGAAGATCGGCGTCGTGCCGGGCTTCACGGGAGCCCAGTACCTGATCGGGGTTCCGCGTTGAGTCAGCGGCGGCCGTGCGACGCGACGATCTTGAGCACCGCACGTTCGAGCGCGTAGTCGGCGTCCGCCGCCACACCCTTCACGTCGGCGTTGAGCCCCGCGACCACCTGCATCGCGTCGGCGAGACCGGACTGGTCCCAGCCGCGGGCCTGGGCCTGCGCCTTCTTGATCTTCCACGGCGGCATGCCGAGCGGGCCGGCCAGGCTGAACGGGTCGGCCCGGCCCACCGCGGACACCCGCGCGACCGTGCGCACCGCGTCCGCCAACGCGTCCGCGACCAGCACGTGCGGCACACCGAGCTGCATGGCCCAGCGCAACGCCTCCATCGCACCCGCCCGGTCACCGGTCACGGCCTTCTCGGCGACCGCGAACCCGGTCACCTCGGCCTTGCCCTGGTGGTAGCGGCGGATCTCGTCGACCGTCACCTTGCCGTCGGTGTCGGAGACCAGCTGCGACGCCGCCGCCGAGAGCTCGCGCAGGTTCGTGCCCACGGCGTCGATGAGCGTGGCGACGGCCTCTGGGTCGATCTTGCCGCCCGCCTGCCGCACCTCGTTGCGCACGAACGACTCGCGCTCAGCGGGCTTGGTGATCTTGGCGCACTCGGTGACCGCGGCACCGGCCTTCTTCAGTTGTCCTGGCAGGTCCTTGGCCGCCTTGCTGCGACCACCGCCCGTGTGCAGGACGACGAGCGTCACCCCGTCCGCGGGCGCCTTGACGTAGGAGAGCACCGTGTCGGCGACCTCCTTGCCGATGTCCTGCGCGTTCTGCAGGACGATCACGCGCCCCTCCGCGAACAGCGACGGACTCACCAGCTCAGCCAGCTCAGGAGGCGTGAGATCAGTCACCTGCACACGGGTCAGATCGGCGGTCGGATCGACCTTGCGGGCAGCCTCGAGAGCCGCCCGAACAGCACGTTCGACCAGCAACTCCTCCTCGCCGACGACGAGGTGCAGTGACTCCGGTGCGCTCACGCTCCGCATCCTCCCACGTCCCGGATCGTGGACGTCTGTGGCTGAGCAACGGACTGTTGCCGTAGCTTGGTGGCCACAACTGAACACCGCTCATCCAGAGGGGCAGAGGGACCGGCCCGAAGAAGCCCCGGCAACCGGCGTCAGCGCAGTGCACCAGTGCACGCGCAGACGATCACGGTGCCAATTCCGACCCGTTCGATTTCGCGGGAAAGATGAGGAGATACCTCGCGATGACTGCTGTCTCCGTGCCCACGGGCACCAAGTTCGACCTCGGCCCCGCCCGCGCACTGCTGTGCCGGGAATGTGGCAATGAAACCCCTCTCGCTCCTGAGTACGCCTGTCTGGAGTGTTTCGGGCCGCTGGAAGTGGCCTACGACTTCGGCAAGATCCGGCGCGAGGACATCGAAGCCGGCCCCAGGTCGATCTGGCGCTACCGCGGCCTTCTCCCCGTTCCGTCCACTGTGGAACAGCACCCGAACACCGATCCCGGCGGCACCCGCCTGGTCGAGGCCCACAACCTCGCCAAGGCCCTGGGCGTCCGCAAGGTCTGGGTGAAGGACGACACCGGCAACCCCACCCACTCCTTCAAGGACCGCGTGGTCGGCGTGGCACTCGCCGCCGCCCGCGAGCTCGGCTTCAAGGTCCTGGCCTGCCCGTCGACCGGCAACCTGGCCAACGCCGTCGCCGCGGCCGCCGCCCGCGCGGGCTGGCAGTCGGTGGTTCTCGTTCCCTCCAATCTCGAGCGCGCCAAGATCCTGATGAGCGCCGTCTACGAAGGCGCTCTGATCGCCGTCGACGGCAACTACGACGACGTGAACCGCCTGGCCCAGGAACTCGCCGCGGAGCACGAGGACTGGGCGTTCGTGAACGTCAACGTCCGCCCGTACTACGCGGAGGGCTCGAAGACCCTCGGCTACGAGGTCGCCGAACAGCTCGGCTGGCGCCTGCCCGACCAGATCGTCGTGCCGATCGCCTCCGGCTCTCAGCTCACCAAGGTCGACAAGGCGTTCCGCGAACTCGGTCAGCTCGACCTGGTCGAAGCCACCCCGTACCGCGTCTTCGGCGCGCAGGCCACCGGCTGCTCGCCCGTGTCCGCCGCGTACAAGGAAGGCCACGACGTCATCCGCCCGGTCCGCCCGGACACCATCGCCCGTTCACTGGCGATCGGTGCCCCGGCCGACGGCCCCTACGTGCTCGACGCGGTCCGCCGCACCAACGGCGCCATCGAGGACGTGACCGACGAAGAGGTCGTCGAGGGCATCAAGCTCCTCGCCCGCACCGAGGGCATCTTCGCCGAGACCGCCGGCGGCGTGACCGTGGCGACGGCGAAGAAGCTGATCGAGGCCGGCAAGCTCGACCCGGACGCCGAGACCGTGCTGCTGATCACCGGCGACGGCCTGAAGACCCTCGACGCGCTCGGCGACACGATCGGCCCGCGCGCGACGGTGCCACCGTCGGCCGAGGCCGTCATCAAGGCACTGGCCTAGTCACCTCCTTCCTGCACTTCCTTCCGGTCCGGGGACACTGCACGCGTCCCCGGACCGCGTTGTCCTGACGCACTGCGGGGCTGGCGGACTACTTGTCCGGCGACGCAGTCATCGAAAGTCATGCGCTGCGATGGTGGCGACTCGGCGATCGTGTTCGACCGGGCGGATTACTTCGCCGTTCGGCATGACAGCCTCCATGAGCACAGAACGCGTTGTGTCAGAGGGAAATCGCCTCCGTCTGCAGCCAGCCCGTGCGCGGGAACCGTTGCAGGCCATCCATCACGTGCGGCCCGAACGGCTCCACCTTCGCCCGCCAGGCGACAACCTGTTGGGGCCACGGCGCTTCCGCCTTGAGCACGTTGTAGTGGTAGTCGTGCCAGTCGTGCGGCGCGATCCGCAGGCCGTCGTCGAACACGTGCTCCGAGACGAGGTCATAGGCCTCCTCCGGCTTGGCCGCCTTGGTGGGCGGCAGCACGTGTGTGGTCGTCGCCCGGTAGGTGAGCGCGCGGGTGCCGTCGTCGAGTGTTTCGCAGATGTAGTAACCGAAATCGGGTTTCAGCTCGTCGTGCGGCCATGGCGCCGCCGTGTAGTTCGTCTGCCACAACGCCCACGCGAGGCCGGGCGTGCCGCCGGGGACCGGGTAGCGCGCGTGGTAGAGCCTGATCCAGACCATCTTCTTCTCCTTCTCACTATTCGGTTTCCCGGCAGCACTGCCAGGTCGCCGTCCTTGTCCGTGCGCAACACCACCGCGCCGCCTGCCCTCAGCAGGTCGAGCACGTGCTCGCTGGGGTGGCCGTAGCGGTTGCCCGTGCCCACGCTGACCAGCGCGATTCGTGGTTGTGCGGCTTTGAGGAACGCGGGCAACGAGTACCGCGAACCGTGGTGCGGCACCTTGAGCACGTCGGCCTTCAGGTCCCGCTCCCCCAGCAAGGCCGACTGGCCCGCCAGTTCGACGTCACCGGTGAGCAGCACGCGGCCGGCTCGCGTGATCGCCCTGAGCACGAGCGAGTAGTCGTTGACCGTCGTGTTCGTGTCGTCCGCTGTCGGCGGCCGTCTTGGCCCCAGCACCTCCACTTCCAGTCCTGGCCAGGCGAACCGTTCGCCTGCCTTGGGTTCCACGACCCGCACGCCGTGACTGCGGGCCTGCTTGTTGACCTCTTTCCACGCCCAGTCGGGCTGCTTGAGCGGACCCACCGCGACGGCGCCGACCGCACGCCCGGTGAGCACCGCGGGCAGGCCCTGTACGTGGTCCGCGTGCAGGTGGGTCAGCACGAGGAGCGGAATCCTCTTGATTCCCAGCGTCTTCAGGCAACGGTCGACAGCGCCGGGATCGGGCCCGGTGTCCACCACGACCGCTCTGTCGGCCTCGTCGGTCGCCAGCACGAGCGCGTCGCCTTGGCCCACGTCGCACGCGACGACCTTCCAGCCGTCCGGTGGCCAGGCCGGTGCCACGACCTGCATCGGCACCAGCACGACGAACCCGCCGACGAGCACCGCGACGACCAACGTCCGCGTCTTCCTGAACCGCAGCAACAACACCACCGCTGCCACAGCTCCGGTCAGTGCGACCGCTCCGAGCCAGCCCTGCGGCCAGCTGACCGACGCACCGGGCACGGTCGCCGCTTGCCGGCCGACCTGGATCAACCAGGTGACCGCCGGTCCCGCGACGTGCACGACCAGTTCGGCGGCCGGCCGGTACAGCGGCGCGACGGCTGCCGCCACCACGCCCAGGACCGTTGCCGGTGCGACCACCGGCCCGGCGACCAGGTTGGCGACGATCGACACGAGGCTCACCTGACCGGACAGTCCGGCGACCAGCGGAGCCGTCGCCAGGCTTGCGGCCGTGGGCACGACGATCGCCTCGGCCAAGCCGTTCGGCACGCCGCGGTCCTTCAGCGCTCTCGACCACTTCGGCGCCACCAGGACCAACGCCGACGTCGCCACGACGGACAGCGCGAAACCCGGATCGCCGCCGAGTGCCGGATCGACGAGCACCAGGACGATCACGGCGGCTGCGATGCTCGGCAACGTGGACCGTCTTCGGCCCAGCACCAAAGCCAGCAGCGTCACCGCGCCCATCACCGCCGCCCGCAGAACGCTCGGCTCCGGACCGGCCAGCACCACGAACCCCACGAGCGCCGTCATCGCGGCCGCTGCCGCAGTTCGCGGACCGGTTCGGAGTCGCGTGGCCAGCAGATAGACCGCGCCGCACACGATGGCGAGGTTCGCGCCACTCACCGCCAGCAGGTGCGAGAGGCCGGCGGTGCGGAACTCGTCGACGATGCGCGGCACCATGTGGTCGGTGTCGCCCACCACCAGCGCGGGCAGGAGCCCGGCCTCCTCGTCATCGAGCTCCGCGCTGGCATCCCTCAGGCCGTCGCGGAGGTGGTCCGCCCAGCGTTGCCACGGTGGTGCCGGCTGTGGATCGATCGGCGGGCCGCGAACCCTCAGCAGTGCCGACGTCAGATCGCCGCCTCGAGGTGGCGCCAGCGTGCCCTTGGCCGTGACCTGCTGGCCTGGCAACAGGTTTCGCCACCGGTCGGCCGGAGCCAGCAGGACCAGGCGGGCACCGTCGGCGGTCGCGGTGATGACCACGTGGTCGACGCCCGACTGGTGACCGCCGAAGCCCGCGGCTCGGATGCCTTTGGGTCTGGTGGTGAGTTCCGCGGTCACGGTGGTGGAACGGCCTTCGTCGGCAGCCAGGCGAAGTGGATGTGTCTCGGCCCGGAAGACGTTGCTGCCCACCCAGGCCGCGGCTACCGGGCCGGAGATCAGGAGCGCTATCGCACACGTCCTGGTCCACCAGGCCCGGCGCCAGGCAGCCAGGCCGATCGCTCCCGCCGCCAGTCCGGTGAGGACAGCCGCCTGCCAGCTCAGGAAGAGGCCGGCGACGGCGGTCGCCCACACCGCCGCTGCCGCGGGGACCAGGCGGTAGTCGTGGGCTATCCGATGTTTGCGGGCCACAGGTGCCTCCCCTGTGCGGCAGGGGGCCTCGGATCAGCGCTTGGGCTTCCTTGGCGTGGACGGGGAGGCCTGGGGTTCACGGTGAGGTGAGCAAGTGCGGTGGGCGGGCTGACCAGCGGCGGCCGGACTTCGGGCTGGTGCCAGGTGAGGTCGACGCGACTCGGACGTTGCGGACGCCTGCCCCAGGAGTGGGGGCGGCTGGACGCAGTGGCTTGGAAAGTGGTGCGGCGGGTGATGCGGACAGATCGCATGAGGTGACTCCAGGTGTGGGGTCGAGACGAAAGCGCGGCAGGCCAAGCGCGACAGGATGTTTGGCGCCGAGGCCGAGCGGTGTGAGTGGGCAGCGACTGCGTTCAGCGATGGCAGCGGGCCGAGACCGGCCGCTGGTGTGAGTCGGCTTGCGCGGTGGGACGTACTGGCTAGACGGTGTCCGCTGCGCAGAGGCGGCAGGACGATTTCGGTGGTGCGAGCGAGCTCGGCGGCGGCAGCGAGGCCGGGGCCGGGTCTGCCGGTGGGAGCGGGCCGGGCGGCGCAGGTGGGTAGGCGGGCAGCAGGCGGCGGATCGCGGTGGCCAGCGGACGGCGAGGGCGGCGGCGCTTCTGGGCACCGGTGGCGTGGAACGGGAAAGCGAGAACGATCGGGCTGCGCGGGTGGTTGTGGTCGGCCTGCGGTGCAGAGGCGCGCGTCAGGTGGTGGAGTTGGGCCTTGGCACGGAGGTAGAGGGCCGCGGCCGTGGTGGCGAGGGTCATGTGTGGACCAGGTCGGCCAGCTTGGCGAGCTTGGCGTCGCCGATGCCCTCCACCTCGCGGAGTTGGTCGACTGAGGCGAACGGGCCCTTGCGCGTGCGGTGGTCGACGATGCGTTGAGCCGTCACGGGGCCCACGCCGGGCAGGGAGTCCAGTTCGGACGCCGTGGCCGAGTTCAGGTCCAGTTTGGACGGGGTGGCGGCGGCTGGACCGGCTGGAGGCGGGATGCCGACGGCTATCTGCTCGCCGTCGGTCAGTTTGCGGGCCAGGTTCAGGTTGTGGAGGTCGGCACCCGGTTTCAGGCCGCCGGCCAGACGGATGGCGTCGGCCACTCGCGCGCCTGACGCCACTGTCACGAGGCCTGGGGTGGCCACCTCGCCGACCACGTTCACGACCAGCTCCGGAGCCGGGGCCGTGGTGCTCACCAGCGCCACGTCCGGCGCCTGTTCCGCCGCCGGGCTCCGCCACCAGCTGCCCAGGCCGATGACCGTGCAGGCGACGGCGATGCCCAGGGCCAGCAGGCCTCGGCGCGGGAGGCGGGGCAGGCGGAAGCGGCGGCGGGGTGTGCCGTGCTCGTCCGAGTCTTCTGAGCGGGAGTGGACCAGGGTCGGGTCGGCGCGGACCTTCTCGGCCAGGGCGGCCAGGCGTTCGCTCGCGCTGTCGGCAGGGTGGGGGCGGGGGAGCATGGGGGTGACGCTACGGAGTGGGGTGGGTGGGGAGACCGGGGTGAGCGCGGGGCTGTGGATTACTCGCGGGTTGTGGACAGGTCGCGATCACTCGGGGCTGGAGAGCGGGGAATTGTCGGGGGTGTGTGGGAGGATGTCGGGTCCTCCCGGCAGCACCACCACGCCCAGCACGCCTGGGCCCGTGTGCGCGCCGATCACCGCGCCGACTTCCGAGATGACGCACCCCGTCGAGCCCGGCAGGCGTTCGTCGAGGCGAGTGGCCAGTTCGGCGGCCCGTTCCGGAGCGGCCAGGTGGTGCACGGCCAGGCCGACCGGACCGTCGCCCGCCGCGGCCGCCGCCAGATCGACCAAGCGGCCGACCGCCCGGCTCATCGTGCGCACCTTCTCCAGCGGCACGATCCGGCCGTCGTCCATGTGCAGCAACGGCTTCACGGCCAGCGCGGTCCCCACCAGAGCCGCCGCCGTACCGATCCGGCCACCCCGCCGCAGGTGCTCCAGGGTCTCGAGGCAGAAGAACATCCGGGTCTGAGCGGCAGCGGACGACGCCGCTTCCTCCACTTCGGCGTGCGAACGCCCGTCCGCAACGGCCGCGCACGCCCGCAAGACGGAAAACCCGAGGCCCATCCCCGTCGAACGCGAGTCCACAACCCGGATCCGCGAAGGATCGATCTCCTCCGCAGCCAGCCGAGCGGCCTCCCACGTCCCGGACAGCTCACGAGAGAGATGTACCGACACGATCGCGTCAGCAGAAGACAACGCTTCGCGGTACACGTCCGCCATCTCGCCCGGCGTCGGACGAGACGTGGTCACGCGGCGGTGCTCGGCCAGCGCGCCGGCGAGCTCGAAAGGACCGAAGTCGACGCCGTCGAGGCGTCCGGCACCGTCCACCGCCACGTGCAGCGGCACCACGGTGATCGAATGGCGCTTCGCGAACCCCTCGGGCAGGTATGCCGTGGAGTCGGTGACGATGGTGATGCGCACGAGCGACGAGCCTACGGGGCTCACTCCTCCGAGGGACTCAACGCCACGGACGAGATCAAGCCTGGGAAGAGATCAGGGCCGCCATCGCCTTGCCCACCAGTTCGTGCCCCTCGAAGCCCCAGTGCATCCCGTCCGGATTTCCGGCACCGGACCGCACGTGCTCCCCGATCACCGAAGGCAGGTCGAGCAACGGCACTCCCGCACGTGCGCCCCACCCGCGCACAGCCGCAACCGCAGCCGCGTGGCCCTGATGAGCGTTCGCATACGTAGGCGCTCGATGCACGGACGGCACGATCCCGACCGCCGGCATCGTGTACTGGAGATTGCGGACCGACACCAACATGTCCCGCAGGTACCGCGCCGTCAGCGCAGGAGGCAGCGACGCGCGCGCGTACGGCGCCAACAGCGGTTGAGCAGCCGCGTAACGCGCACGCACCCACCGCCGCAACCAGTCAGGCCGCACATAACGCAGCCCCTCACGCAGGTAGGTGGGCAACGGCGAGGGCAACGTGTCCATGCTCCCCACGGCGAACACCAGCACGTCCGTGGAAGGCAGCAACGACCAGATCCGCGGGTCCCCCGTCAACGCCCACCAGGCATCCCGGGCAGTCCACCCGAACCCAGCCGCCAACTCGGCGGAACCCCCCAGCGAAGCAGCGCAGATGTTGTGCCACAAGCGCGGGTGATCAGCGGGTAACGGCCCGGAAGGCCCGAAGAACGACAGCGAGTCCCCGAGGACGAGCAGTCTCAACGCGTGGTGCCCGCGTTGTACGACGTCAGCCGCCACCGGTCGTTGCGCCGCGTGAACACGGTCCAGTGGCAGTTCGAGATGCCACCGAGCTGCGACCAGGTCTGCACCGGCAGATCGAGCAACCGGCCGGTCAACGCGCTGATCAGACCCCCGTGCGCGCACAACATGACGGTGCCGGAGAACTCCGCGTCCACCTCGCGCACGACCTCGATGGCCCGCTCGGCCACCTCGACGCGCGACTCCCCGTCCGGCGGCGTGTAGGTCGGGTCGGTGCGCCAGACGGTGACCGCGCCCGGCCACTCCTGCTCGACCTCGGCCAGGTTCAGCCCCTGCCACTTGCCCAGGTGCGTCTCGCGCAGCCGCTCGTCGATCCGCAGCGGAACGTCAGCCGATGTGGTGAAAACCCGGGCCGTGTCGCGCGCACGTTGCAGGTCGGAGGCGACCACGGTCTCCGGTTCGAACCCGGCGAGCACCGGCACGGCGAACCTGGCCTGGTTCAAGCCGGTCTCGGTGAGCGCCGAGTCCAGATGACCCTGCAGACGACCTGTCGCGTTGTAGTCGGTCTCACCGTGCCGCCACAGCACGAGCCGGCTCAGGGCCATCGCTACCTCATTCAGCCGTGGAGTCGGCGGGGACGTCCGCTTCGAACTCGATCCGCGGGCAGTCCTTCCACAGCCGCTCCAGGCCGTAGAAGCTGCGCTCCTCCGTGTGCTGAACGTGCACGACGACGTCCACGAAGTCCAGCAGCACCCACCGGCCCTCGCGAGCCCCTTCGCGGCGCACCGGCTTCGTACCGGCCTCCCGCAGCTTCTCCTCGATGTTGTCGACGATCGCGCCGACCTGCCGCTCGTTCGGAGCGGACGCGATCACGAACACGTCCGTGATCACGAGCTGGTCGGAGACGTCGAGCACCGTCACGTCGTGCGCCTTCTTGTCGGCCGCTGCGTTCGCCGCGACCAGCGCCAGCCGTCGTGCCTCGTCGGTGGCTGCCACGTCACTCCTCTGACTTCCGGCGGGCGTCGATACGCCCACACGAGTTACTGAGAGTACCGGCGACCGCCAACCGTTACGTCACAAGCGGGCATGAGGAAGGCCACCCCAGCGCCCTGGAGTGGCCTTCACCTGCGCCGAAGCTTAGAGCGGGCGGACCTGCTGGGCCTGCGGCCCCTTCTGGCCCTGACCGACCTCGAACTCGACCTTCTGGTTCTCCTCGAGCGACCGGAAACCCTTGGACTGGATCTCCGAGTAGTGCACGAAGACGTCTGCCGAGCCGTCGTCGGGCGCGATGAAGCCGAAGCCCTTCTCGGCGTTGA